>JBBRFN010000036.1:0-24156 GCA_038224265.1 Lysobacterales bacterium | reverse complement strand
GAAGACCTTCCAGGGTCGCGCGCCAAGATCGAGCGCGGCCTCTTCGATACTGTGGTCCATCTGGGTCAGGCGCGAGCGCACGATCACGGTCACGTAGCAGATGCAGAAGGTCACGTGCGCGATGGTGATCGTGGTCAGCCCACGACCCGAGGGCCAACCGATCAGCTGGTCGAGGCTCACGAACAGCAGCAGGGCCGACAAGCCGAGCATCACCTCGGGCATCACCAGCGGTGCGCTGGTCAAAAGCGACAGCAGGCCGCGGCCACCAAAACGGCCAAAGCGCGCCAGCGCCAGCCCCGCCAGCGTACCCAGACACACGGCAAGCGTTGCGGCAATCGTGGCCACCAGCATGCTGCGCCATGCGGCATCGAGGATCTGGGTATTGCCGGCCAGCTCGCCGTACCACTTGAACGAGAATCCGCCCCACACGGTCACCATGCGCGACTGGTTGAACGAGTACACGATCACGCTGGCGATCGGGATGTACAGGAACGCGTAGCCGAAGGCCATCAGGGTGTAGAGCAGGAACGGCTTGCGCATGTTCATGTGCGCTCGGCCCCGCTGGCCAGGCGCTTGTCCTGCACCCACTCGAAGATCAGCATCGGGATCACGATCAGCGCGAGCATCGCGATCGCCACCGCCGACGCCATCGGCCAGTCGCGATTGCTGAAGAACTCGGTCCAGATCACGCGCCCGATGGTCAGCGCATCGGGGCCGCCGAGCAGGTCCGGAATCACGAACTCACCGACCGCGGGAATGAACACCAGCAGCGAGCCGGCGATGATGCCCGGCAGCGACAGCGGCAGCGTGATCCGCGCGAATGCGATCGCCGGTCGCGCACCCAGATCGGCGGCGGCCTCCAGCAGGGTGAAATCCATCCGCATCAGATTGGCCGTCAGCGGCAGGATCATGAACGGCACGTAGTTGTAGACGATGCCGATGTACACCGCGAGATTGGTATGCAGGATCTGCAGTGGCTGGTCGATCGCGCCAAGCCCCAGCAGCAACTGGTTGAGCAGGCCGTTGCTGCGCAGGATGCCGATCAGCGCATAGCTGCGCAGCAGCGAGCTGGTCCAGAACGGCAGGATCACCAGCACCAGCAGGATCGCGCGGGTGGTTGGCGTGGCGCGCGCGATGCCGTAGGCGATCGGATAGCCGATCAGCAGGCAGCCCAGGGTCGACACCGACGCGAACACCAGCGAATTGAGGTAGGCATTGACGTACAGCGAGTCGTTGAGCAGCAGCTGATAGCTGGCGATCGCCAGACGCAGGGTCAATGCGCCGTCTTCGGCCGCACCCAGCATGTCGCTGTAGGGCGGCTGCACGCCGGTCATCGCCGAGGCGAAGCTGATCTTGAACACCAGCAGGAACGGCACCAGGAAAAACGCCACCAGCCACAACAGCGGCAGCGCCATCACCAGCCAGCGGCCACGGGTCGACGACAGCTCGCGCCCGAGCACGCCGATCATGCGGAACAGATCGGTAAAGACCTGATGCCACAGGTGCCACAGCGACGAATGCGCGGCGGGCTTGGCCATGATCAGTGCGGCCGCGCGCTCAGCTGGTCAACACGATCGCATCGACCGCGCGCCACACCAGATACAGGGTCTCGCCCCACTGGTAGTGTGGATCGGCAGTGCGCGCGGCGTGCGTTTCCTGCACCCGCATCACGAAACCCGATGCGGTTTTCACGTGGTAGATCGACACATCGCCGAGGTAGGCGATGTCGGCGACCTTGCCGGCCACCACGTTGTCGTGTCCGCTCGGCGCCTGCTCGGAGACATCGATCTTCTCCGGTCTGACCGCGACGCTGACCTCGGTGCCGATCGGGATCGGCTGCGGTGCGCGCGCCACCACGTCCTGCCCGAGATCGGGGCTGCGCACCACCACGCGGTCGTCGGTCTGTTCGATCACGGTGCCCACGATGGTGTTCACCGCACCGATGAACTCCGCCACGAAGCGGTTGGCGGGATACTCGTACAACGCCGAGGGGGTAGAGACCTGCACGATGCGGCCGGCATCCATCACCGCGATGCGGGTCGACATCGTCATCGCCTCTTCCTGATCGTGGGTGACGGTCACGAAGGTGGTGCCGATCTTCTCCTGGATGCCGACCAGTTCGAACTGGGTGTGTTCGCGCAGCTTCTTGTCCAGCGCGCCGAGCGGCTCGTCGAGCAGCAGGATCTTCGGGCTGCGCGCCAGCGCACGCGCCAGCGCCACCCGCTGGCGTTGGCCGCCGGAGAGCTGATCGGGACGGCGGCGGCCGAGGTCGCTCATGCGCACCAGATCGAGCATCGCGGCCACCCGGTCGTCGATCTCCGAGCGTGAACGCCGATCCTGCTTGAGCCCGAAGGCGATGTTCTGCGCCACGGTCATGTGCGGAAACAGCGCATACGACTGGAACATCATGTTCACCGGGCGCTCGTAGGGCGGAACCCTGGTCACGTCGATGCCGTCGATCAGCACGCGGCCTTTGTCGGGCATCTCGAAGCCACCGAGGATGCGCAGCAAGGTGCTCTTGCCGCAGCCGGAGCCGCCGAGCAGGGAGAAGAACTCGCCGCGATAGATATCGAGGCTGACATCGTCGACCGCGTAGAGCTTGCCGAAGGTCTTGGTGACCCCCTCGATGCGCAGGATCGGCTCGGCGTTCGGGTCCTGCCACGCATCGACGGTTGACGGTTTCTGTGCGGCGTTGGCCATGCGCGAACGATCCAGGCGGGACCTGCCAAGCGTTGCAAGTCCGGGCCGCTGGTGCAAGCGCGCGTGCTGCGGACGACATCGCGCGGAGCCGTAGCGCAGGTCGACCCGACCTGCGATCCCGGTTGCCGCGATGCCCGTCGTTGCGGTGCGCAGGCCCGCGGGTCGGGGCGACCCGCGCTACGACTGAGACGGATCGTAGCCGTTGCGACGTAGCGTACCGCGGGTCGGGGCGACCCGCGCCACACGTCCGGCCGCTATGTCAGGTGCCGCTCTTGATCGAGGTCCAGGCCCGCACCCTCGCGCGGCTTTCGTCGTCGGGCAGCTTCTTCGGATCGACCAGCCGCTTGAGCACTTCTGCTGGCGGATAGATGCCCGGATCCTCGAGGATCGACGGGTCAACCAGCGGCAGCGAGGCAGGATTCGGGTTGGCATACGAGACGTAGTTGGTGATCGGCGCGATGACGTCCGGCCGCAGCAGGAAATTGATGAAGGCCAGCGCGTTGTCGATATGCGGCGCGTCGGCCGGAATGGCGGCCAGCTCGAACCAGCGCAGCGCGCCTTCCTTGGGGATGATGTAGGCGATCTCGACCCCGGCGCCGGCTTCCTCGGCGCGGTCGCGCGCCTGCATCACGTCGCCGTTGTAGCCCATTGCCACGCAGATCTCGCCATTGGCCAGATCGTCGATGTACTTGCTGGAATGGAAGTAGCGCACGAACGGTCGTGCGCTCGCGAACAGCGCGCTGCTGGCCTCGATTTCGCCGCCGCCGACCCCGTTGGGGTCGCGGCCCAGATAGATCAGCGCTGCGCCGAAGCCCTCCTGCTCATCGTCGAGCATGGCGATGCCGCAGTCGCGCAGCTTGGCCGCAACCGCCGGGTCGAACAGCAGGTTCCAGCTGTCGAGCGGGAAATCCGCGCCCAGCCGCTCGCGCACCTTGGCCACGTTGTAGCCGATGCCGGTGGTGCCCCACATGTACGGCATCAGGTGGCGGTTGCCCGGATCGACGTCATCGAGCGCTGCCAGCACCGCCGGGTCCAGATTGGACCAGTTGGGCAGCTTGGCGCGGTCGAGCGGTGCATACAGGTTGGCCTTGACGTGCCGCTGGGCGAACGGCCGCGCCGAGGGAAAAACCAGGTCATAGCCGCTGGAACCGGCCAGCAGCTTGGCCTCCAGCATCTCATTGGAGTCGTAGACGTCGTACACGACCCGGATGCCGGTTTCGGTCTCGAAGCGCGAAACCGTGTCCTCGGCCACGTAGTCCGACCAGTTGTAGATGTTCAGGACCTTCGGAACCGCCGCTGCGGCCGCCGCCGCCTTGCCGTCATCGGCCGGCTTCCCACCGCAGGCAGCCAGGATCAGCGCCATCAGGCAGGCGAGGGTGTGTCGCAGGTTCGGTCGCATCGGGGCACTCCAGCAGGGCAGTCTGCGTTCAGGCTCCAACGGACGCCGGAGCATGTCAATCGGGATTGGATTGTTGCGTCGCGTCAAAAAGTGTAATGTTTTCGTTCAGGACGGTCATTGGGGCCGCTCCGATCGACAATTTGGGGGCATCAATGAGCATTCGTGGATTGATCTTTACCGGCCTTGTGGCCACCTGTGGCGTCGCCAGTGCGCAGGAAAGCCCCCATACGGTGGCTTTCAGCGTCTGGGGTACCAGCGACTACGCGTTCCGCGGCGTGTCGCAGAACGACGAGAAGGCCACGTTGCAGGCCGCCGTCGATTACAGCCATGAGTCGGGTTTCTATGCCGGCATCTGGGGTTCTGGCATCGACTTCGGCCCTGCAGGACCTGACGTCGAGGTCGATACCTATGTCGGATACGCGTTCCCGATCGGCGAGGCACTCAAGGGCGACGTGCAAGTTTTGCGCTACAACTACATCTTTGGCCAAAACGGCTCCAACTTCGCCTACAACGAGCTGATTGCCAAGCTGACGTTTGCCGGTTGGCTGACCGGAACGGTCGGCTACAGTAACGACGTGTTCGCTACCGACGAGACCGGTATCTACTACGGCCTCGGTGCAACGCACTCGTTCGAGAATGGCTTCACCGTGTTCGGCGGCGCCGGCTACTACGACCTCGACAAGGCCTACACCGCTGCGGACGGCTACACCGACTGGAACCTCGGCGTCTCGCAGACCTTCGGCCCGGTCAACGTCTCGCTGACCTATGTCGACACCGACAACGACGGCGAAGACCTGTTCGGCAAGATCGCCGGCAATCGCGTGATTCTCGCCGCCAAAGTCGGCTTCTGATCATTCGCTGGTGGTGGATCAAACAACGGGCGCCGCAGGGCGCCCGTTGTGTTCTCAGAGTTGCGCGGCGGAAGCCGCCTCGAAGCTATCGCTGAACAAGTCCAGCCGCGCAGGGCCGATCGCCATGAGGCCGGTACGGACACGGCCGTCAACGACGGCGAATCGGCCCACCACGATTGCGCCGCCCTGCGGCAGCGCAACGACGTCCCTGGCGTCGGGCTGCGGACCCTGCAGGTCGAGGATCGCCAGCGGCAAGCCCGCCCCCTCGGTGTCGCGCAAGACCACGCGCCTGCGCAAGCCGAATGGCTGTGGCTGGTCGATGCTGTACAGCAAGCCATTTCCGTCGACCGTCAGTGCGTAGGCGATCTGATCGTCGCCAGCATTCCAACCGGTGTCCAATTCGGCGTTCGCAGTCGACAGGCGCGCGATGCCACGCCAAGGCTGGCCCGCGATGCGGGCGAAACTGCCGCCGGCGTAAACCACATTGCCATGCAGCACGATGCTGCCGACCGACGCCGGCTTGCCGCTTGCGTCGGTAGGCTGCGGTAACCAGCTCGGATCGATCTGCGCGCGAGCGCCGGTCGAGATCCGCGCGAGGTTATTGACCGGGGCGCCATCGGTTGCAATGCCTGCAAACGTTCCAAGCGCGTAGACGAAGCGTTCTTCGTCGGGCACGATGGAACCGACCGAGAAACCGGAAAGCGCTGGTCGCCAATTCGAATCGATGGCGCACGGCGCGTCAACGCGGACCCGTGCCAGCAAGCCGACGTTGAAGCTGCAACCCGAGAGTCCTCCTGCGTGCCCGGTGTAAAGGCGCCCCGCGGAATCGAAGGCTGCTGCAAACACGGTTCCATACGCGAACCACGACCATCCGGAATCGAGCTGGCCACTGTTTCGGTCAAAGCGCTGAAACTGGGCAAGTTCCCATCCAGGCGGAAAGATTCCGCCAGACGTCGAGCGACTCAGATGCACGCGGCCTGTGTCGTCTGCAGCAAGCGCCCAGAAGCTGTTGGCCGGCGTCGGAAGGCCTGGGCCCGCGGCCCGCGCGAACGGTACCCACTGCTGATCGAGGGTGAGATCCGGACGCAGCCGGAAGATCGACGAGATGCGCTGATCGTCGACGCGACTGAATTCGCCGTGCACCACCACCGCGCCGTCGGCTGCCACCAGCGCTCCGCGCGCGCTGCCGATGTTCCTCACGCGCGACGTAAACGCAGTGTCCAGCGACAGGTCTGCACGCAATCGGGCCAGCGCGGAGCCGCCGGGTGAGATGCTGCCCTCGGCATCAGCATTGTCGGAAGCAACCAGCAAACCCGCACTGCCAGCGTCGTGCAAGGCACGGAATCGATCGGTACTACCGCCGCCGGGAGCCACTCCAGCCATTACTGCGCCTGTTGCCGCATCCACCGCAATAATGCCGCGCGCTGCCGCGTTGCCGAACCCAGGGCTCAGGTACAGGCGGGCATCTGCACCGGGCAACAGACCGGAAACGGAATTTAGAATCTCCCGTGCACCGAGCCCGGAATCTTCGAAATCGATTTCCCAATCCGCCTCGAAACCTACCGCGGCCTGCGGATCGAAACGCACTACGCGATGCTCGGTGGTCGAGCCACCGGACCCATCGGGAATGACGCGGGAAACCGCAGCGAACAATCGATCCACGCCGGCGTGATACACCAGACTACTGATCGCAAACTCCGCCGGCAGGCCACTGCGCCAGCCGGAATCGACCGCGGACTCACCCGCAGTCAAACGCACCAGGCGATCTGCCTCGGCGCGCCAGACGAACGACCGACCGCGCATATCGACGACCCAGCTGTGCACCCCTGTCAGCGGTGCAAAGCTGGCGTCGATCGCGCCAGTGATGGGCGAGATCCGGAAGTGCGTACGCTCAGTGCCGTTCTGCGTGCCGACCACCACGCCTGCAGGCGTTTGATCCAACTCAGCGATGCGCTCGGGGCTCAACTGCGAGGCAGCCCATCCCGGGTCGAACTGGCCGTCCGGACGCAGCCGCGCCAGGCTGCCGCGGGCAAGACCGCCCATCGTGTTGAATGCGCCCGCCACCAGCACGCTGCCATCGGGCAGCGCAAGCATCGCCTGGATTCGGCAACGCGACACGGTATAGGCAACGATATTGCGCGAATCGCGACACTGCGGGTCGGAGCTCGCATCCAGTGCGCCGCTGGCATCGAGTCTTGCGAGGCCCTCGCGGAATTCACGCTGCACCAGGTCGAAGCTGCCGCCGAGCAGGATGCTGCCATCACCCAATGCCACGGCGACTTCGACGTTGGCGGGCTGGCTCAGCTGCGTCGATGGGCGCTCCAGCACTTGCAGCGACTGCGCTGCCGCCCCATCGCTCGCCAGCGCCAGCACGCAGATGCAGGTCGCGATCATCGAGCTTGTGAACGCGCTGGGTAACAAACCGGCCATACTCATGCGCCTTGGGAGCAGCGTTGGCAGTCTAACCGTCCATTCGGTTAGGACGGCGTACTATCGATGGAGGAACGAGGCGGCTACAGGGTCAACCATACGTGGCGCCCGGCGAATCCGCGCTTGTCAAATGCAGTGTTTCGGAGGGCGCCGTTGGAGCCCTCACCAGAATGGTGTTGCGGAGATTGCGCCATGAACGGATTGAGTCCATGCCATATGCATGTCGATTGCTTCTCGTCCAGGGGTACCGTCGCGGGTTCGATGAACACGTGCTTTGCAGGGTCGACGAACAGGTGGTTCGCGGGTGCGTCGACGAGGGTCGAACCCATGGACTGGAGATCGAAAATGGCGGGTGTGCGACTTTCGAGCGAACGCAGATCGGGCTGCGCAGTTGCCGTCGATGATCGAGCTGCCGAGTTCGGCCGGCGAGCCCCGGAAGTCACGCGCGTTGCGGCCAGCATGCTCGTAGATGACGGCGCGCAGGCGCCCTCAAGCTTGCCAAGATCCCAATGGCTCGGTGCACTCGTTGCAGGTATCGCCCTTGGCGGCGCGATGGTGTCTGCAGCCATTGCGCAGATGGCCCACAGCGATCAAGCGACGGTCGCGCAGGCCGGTCTGGATGGGCAGCCAGGAGTCGAGCCAGCCGCGACCCTTGAGGCGCTGATTGACGTTCCCTTCTCTGAGGTGGAGATGATATGGGTGCCGCCAGCAGGTCCACTGGGGGGGCCCAATGCATACAACGTCGTGGCCGACGCGAACTTTCGCGCAATGCTGGGCGACGCGCTGATTCGCAGCATCCCGGCGTTGAATGCAGTGCTGTTGGCGCTTGAAGCTCGCGCTGATCGCGAGCGCGAGCGGTGGGCGAATCGAACCGACAGCCTGCCGCAGCATCTTCGCGTCGTGTTTCCGGACGGCTCGAATGTGGTGTATTCATTTCGGCGGGGTGATTCGACTGCGACGTTTCGATCGGATTCCGCGATGACAGCGGCTGGGCAAGCTATTCCGGACCCGCAGACCGCAAACTCTCCGGTCGGCACGGGCTACTGGTCGGCAGTCGGACCGAATGGTGGACACGAGGACCTGCAGCGGTTTCTCGCGTACATGCGTTCGCGTGGCGCGCGGATTGTGGACGATGGCGATGCAGGGTCCAATCGCGGCGTCACCTGCCGATGGGACGGCAAGGTGCTCGAGTGCGCGAGAGGGGCATGATCGTGTGTGCGCTGCTCGGACGAGCGCGGCGCGACGCAGGCGATTAAGCCGAGTGGCGTAACCCGAAAACGCTCAGCCGCCCGGCCGCCCCAGCGCAGTCACGATCTCGCCGGCCGTGCGCAAGCGTTCGGCGGCACCCGGTAGCTCGAGCTTGATCCGCAGCTTGTCCTGGCCGTCGAAGGCGTAGACCTTGGGCAGGCGTTGCACCATCCGGATCACCGTGGTGGCATCGACCTTCGGTTTCGGCGTGAACTGGATGCGGCCGCCGTGGTTGCCCAGATCCAGCTTGCGGATGCCCAGCGCGGCGGCGCGCTGCTTGATCTCGGCCACCGCGAACAGGTTTCTGGTCGGCTCGGGCAGCACGCCGAAGCGATCGACCATCTCGACCTGCAATTCGATCAGCGCTTCGGCATCGGGCGCTCCCGCGATGCGCTTGTACAGCATCAGGCGCGTGTGCACGTCCTCGAGGTAGTCGTCGGGGATCAACGCGGGGATGTGCAGTTCGATCTGCGTATGGCCGCGGTCGTCGCCGTCGAGATCGGGCACGCGGCCGTCCTTCAACGCCGCTACCGCGCGATGCAGCAGATCGGTGTACAACGAAAAGCCGACCGCCTGGATCTGCCCCGACTGTTCCTCGCCGAGCAGCTCGCCGGCGCCGCGGATCTCCAGATCGTGGGTGGCCAGCGCGAATCCGGCGCCGAGTTCCTCCAGCGAAGCGATCGCCTCCAGGCGCTTCTCCGCATCGGCGGTCATCGCCTTGCGGTCGGGCACGATCAGATACGCATAGGCGCGATGGTGCGAGCGGCCCACGCGGCCGCGCAGCTGGTGCAGCTGGGCCAGGCCAAAGCGATCGGCGCGATTGATGATGATCGTGTTCGCGGTTGGCACGTCGATGCCCGACTCGATGATGGTGGTGCACACCAGCACGTTGAAGCGCTGGCGGTAGAAATCCAGCATTACCGATTCCAGTTCGCGCTCGGGCATCTGGCCGTGGGCGATGCGCACGCGCGCCTCGGGAATCAGCGCTTCGATCTCGCGCGCGGTCTTCTCGATGGTGTCGACCTCGTTGTGCAGCAGGTACACCTGGCCGCCACGCGAGAGCTCGCGCTGGAATGCCTCGCGCAGCTGCGCTGCGTCCCACGGCGTGATGAAGGTCTGCACCGCGAGGCGATGCGCGGGTGGGGTGGCGATGATCGACAGATCGCGCAGGCCGGCCATCGACATGTTCAGCGTGCGCGGGATCGGCGTGGCGGTCAGGGTCAAAAGATCGACCTCTGCGCGCAGTTTCTTGAACTGCTCCTTCTGGCGCACGCCAAAGCGCTGTTCCTCGTCGACGATCACCAGGCCCAGGTCCTTGAAGCGGATCTCGTCCGACAGCAGCTTGTGCGTGCCGATCACCACATCGACGGTGCCGTCTTCGAGCTTCTTCAACGCCTCGCCGACTTCCTTCTTCGAGCGGAAGCGCGACAGCAGTTCGACCTTGACCGGCCAGTCGGCGAAGCGATCGGTGAAATTGCGGAAATGTTGCTGGGCGAGCAGCGTGGTCGGCACCAGCACGGCGACCTGGCGGCCGGCCTGCGCGACCGCGAAGGCTGCGCGCACCGCGACTTCCGTCTTGCCAAAGCCGACGTCGCCGCAAACGACGCGATCCATCGGGCGGGTCTTTTGCAACTCGACCAGCACCGATTCGATCGCCGTGTGCTGGTCGGGCGTTTCCTCGAAGGGAAACGATGCGGCGAACTGCTCGTACAGCGGACGGTCGAGCACCACCGCGCGGCCCTGACGCGCTTCGCGCTTGGCATAGATATCGAGCAGTTCCGCAGCCACGTCGCGCACGCGTTCGGCCGCACGGCGCTTGGCCTTTTCCCACGCGTCGCCGCCGAGCGAGTGCAGCGGTGCGAGCTCCGGCGAGGTGCCGGTGTAGCGGCTGACGAGGTCCAGCTGGGTGACCGGCACGTAGAGCTTGTCGCCGCGCGCATACTCGATGGCGAGAAATTCGCCCGGCGCGCCGCCCACATCGAGTTTGATCAGACCGCGATAGCGACCCACGCCATGATCGGCGTGCACCACCGGCGCACCTTCCGACAACTCGCCGAGATCGCGAATGATCGCTTCTGGATCGCGCGCGGCGCGCCGACGGCGCCGCGCCTGCTGTGCGCGTTCGCCGAACAGCTGGCGTTCGCCGAGCACACACATCAGCGGTGCATCGAGCGCGAAGCCGTCTTCGACCGGCAGCACGCCGATTGCGAGGCGCTGGTTGCCGTCGAGGAATCCGCGCCATCCCGACACCACTTCTGGCCGCGTTGCGAGGCTCGTGAGCTGCTCGATCAGGGCCTCGCGGCGACCGGGCGAGTCTGCCGCGATGAGCACGCGGCCGGGGTAGCTTGCGAGGAAGCTGCGCAGTGCGGCACCCGGCTCCGTCTCGCGCAGGTTGATCGGCACCACCGGTGCGGGCTGCGTGCCGAGGGTTACCGCGTCATGCGCGTCGTCGGCGGCCAGCACGTCGATGCGCGGCATCAGGTTCAGGTGCTCGCGCAGCGACTGCGGTGCGAGATACAGCTCGGTCGGCGGCAGCACTGGCCGTTCAAGGTCGTGACGGCGCTGCTCGTAGCGGTCGCAGGTGGTGGCCCAGAACGCCTCGGCGGCATCCAGCACGTTCTCGGCCAGTACCAGCATCGCGCCGGGTGCGAGATAGTCGAACAGCGTCTCCGTGTGTTCGAAGAACAATGGCAAGAAATACTCGATGCCGGCCGGCGTCGAGCCCTCGCGGATGTCCTGGTAGATCGGGCAGCGTCGCGGATCGATCTCGAAGCGCTCGCGCAGCAGCACGCGGAACGCTCGGGTCGCCTGCTCGGTGACCGGGAACTCGCGCGCGCTCAGCAGTTCGACGCGCTCGACCTTCTCCTGCGAGCGCTGGGTTTCCGGATCGAAGGTGCGGATGGTTTCGATCGCATCGTCGAACAGCTCGATCCGGTATGGCTCTCCCGCTCCCATCGGGAAGATGTCGATCAGCGCGCCGCGCGTGGCGTAGTCGCCAGGCTCCAGTACCTGCGGTACGTGGCGATAGCCCGCGCCATCGAGGCGTCTGCGCTCGGCTTCCATGTCGAGCTTCTGGCCGACGCGCAGGGCGAGATTCGAGCCCTGGATAAAACTGCGCGGCGCGAGGCGCTGCAGCAGGGTGGCGACCGGCACCACCAGCACGCCGCGGGTCAGCCCTGGCAGGCGGAACAGCGTGGCAACGCGCTGCGAGACGATGTCTGGGTGCGGCGAGAACACGTCGTAGGGCAGGGTCTCCCAGTCCGGCAGATGCAATACCGGAAGGTCTGCGTCGGCGAAGCCGCGCAATTCGCCCTCGAGGGTGTGCGCGGCGTGGGTGTCGCGCGCGACCGCGACTACGATGCCGTCATGGCTGCGCGCTGCCGAGGCGATCGCCAGCGCCAGCGCCGAGCCGTGCGGACGCCGCCACCAGGCGCGCAGTTGCGGTGCACGCGGCAGCACAGGGGTGAGCGCGCCGGGGCGCGTCGAGGCAGAATCGATCATCTTGCAGCGCAGCCGCGCGCGGGAAGTTGCGCGGGGCGCGGAGTGTAGCAATCCCCGGCGTGATTGCGCGTGCTCAGGCGTCGAGCCGCTTGCCCTGCGGAAGGTCCATCCACACCCGCACGGTGCCGCCTTCGCCCTGCACGTGCTGGCGCGTGAAACCGAGCTGGTCGGCGAGGTGCAGCATGCCGGTGTTGTCGCTGAGGATGTTGCCGTATACCGCGTGCAGGCGCTTGCGCCGGCACCACTCGATGATGCGCCGCATCAGCAAGGTTCCCAGACCCTGGCGCGCCAGTGGTCGCGCCACGATCAGCGCGAACTCGGCAACCTGGGTATCGGGATCGATGCTGGCGCGCACGACGGCGCCAACCAATCCCTCGCCGGGCGCCTCGGGTTCGGATACAGCCAGCGCAAACGAATGGCGCGGATCGAGCACCGTCAGGTTGTGCGCCAGTTCCGGCGACATCTCCTTGATCGGGTGCATGAAGCGGAATCGCACTTCCTCGGCGCTGAGCGTGGCGAAAGCTGCACGTAGCGGCTCGGCGTCGCGTGGATCGATTGGCCGCAGCAACACGGTGCGCCCATTGGGCAGCTTCAACAGCTCCCGCCACGGACCCAGCCGCTCGCGAAGGATCCGTTGGCGTCCTGCTGCCGGGTGCGCACGGTGGCTCACGATCTGAAGCATACTTTCCATGAGGCGTGCAGGGTGGCACGACGCGGCGGAGCCCATGCTCTAAGCCGATTTCGATACGTATCCTTCACGCGGAGGAGCCAGCCCATGGATCAGGCGCAGATCGATGCACTGCTGTGCAGGTGGCCCGGGGTCGGCAGTGACATCAAGTGGCACGACGATCGGGCCTATTCGGTCGGCGGCAAGATGTTCGCGGTGTACTGCTTCCAGGGCAGCAACGCCGGCCAGGTTTCGTTCAAGGTCGACCATGAGCGATTCCTTGAACTGACCGATCGGCATGGGGTGATTCCGGCGCCCTACCTGGCGCGGGCGCACTGGGTGTCGGTGTTGCCATCGTCGGCGATGGCGCGGGAGGAGTTGGTGGGTTTACTGCGCGGGAGTTACGAGATGGTCAGGTCGAAATTGACCAGGAAGGTGCAGAGGGGGTTGGGTGGCGACTGAGCGTTACTTTGTCTTGGATTTGAAGAGCCGAACGCTGGCTTTCTGAGGCAAGCGACAAAGCGGTTTCGTGCCGCTGCCGCGGCCCGAAACCGCTTTGTTTCCACCGCAGGAAAACCAGCGCTCGGCTCTGGAAGAACAAGAACAAAGGGGGCCGCGGCAGCGGCACGAAACCGCTTTGTCGCTTGCCTCAGAAAGCCAGCGCTCGGCTGTGCAAGATCAATAGCGAAACGCACCACAAAAGCGTCACGAAACCGCACCAGCAGTGGCATCACAAAACCAAGAAATCGGAAACAATGAGCTAAGAACGCACAAACCGATAATGCGCTACCAACCATTCATTGCCATCCCGATACCCAAACAACTCCGCACACGCCATCCAGAAAATCCGCCACCGCTGGTTCCAGATCTTCGCGTGCTCCGCGCCATAGGCCCCTGACAGGACCTGCATGACCGCAGTGGCGTTGCGGTCGTGATTGGCCAGCCAGTGGTTGCTGGTGCGCTCGTAGTGGGTGCCGTTGACCCGCCACTGTTCCTCCAGGGTCAAGTCGCGCTGGAAGTACAGCAGGGTGTCGGCGGCGGGCATCAGGCCGCCGGTGAAGAAGTACTTGCCCATCCAGTCGTTGTTGCCGTCGGTCTCGAACGGGTACATCAGTTCGCGATGGCAGAAGATGTGCACGAACAGCTTGCCGCCGGGTTTTAGCCATGAGGCGATGCGGGCGAGCAGGGTGTCGTAGTTGCGCATGTGCTCGAACATCTCGACCGACACCACGCGGTCGAAGCGGGTGTCGAGGGCCAGCTGGTTGACGTCCTGCGTGATGATGCGCACGTTGTGCAGACCGCGCGTCTTGCACTGTGCTTCGATGTATTCGCGCTGCGGATTGGAGTTGGATACGCCGGTGATGCGCGCCTTGGGAAAGTTCTCCGCCATCCACAGGGTGAACGATCCCCAGCCGCAGCCCAGCTCAAGGATATCGATATCGTCGCGCAACTCGGCGCGCTCGTTGTACAGGCGCAGCATGTGCTCTTCGGCCTGGTCGAGCGTCTCCGAACCGCTCGGGTAGTAGCAGCCGGAGTATTTCAGTCGCTTGCCGAGGCACAGCTTGAAAAACGGTGGCGGCACCTCGTAGTGCTGCTCGTTGGCGGCGCGCGTTTCGATCGCCACTGGACTGCGGCGCAATTCCTCGATGCGGCGGCGGAAAATCTCGTAGGACGCCTCCAACGCACCCGCGCGCTCATCGCGCAGACGCTGTGCGCACAGCCGGCGGATGCCGAAGCGGGTCAGGGGATCGGGAATCAGACCGCGTTCGCACAGATCAATGAGGGACATGGGTGGGTGGCGATGGGCTGTGGGTTCAGAGGGCCCAGGGCCCAGGGCTCAGGGCCCGGAACAGCCCGGATTCGACAGATGTTGCTGCAGCTTGGTGGACGATCGCACTCTAATCGTGCGCGCTCTCAACTGGGCCCTGAGCCCTGGGCCCTGGGCGCTTCTTTCGGGAACCACGGCACAAACGCGCTGGTAGTCCGCTGATATTCCCGATAGGCATCACCGCGCGAGCGCAGCGACTGCTGCTCGACGAAAGGGATGCCGGTGACCCACAGCAGCGAGCACAGCATCAGTACCGAGCCGAGCAAGGACAGCCACCACATCGATGCGCCGATCGACAGTGCGACGTAGGCGAACCAGTGCAGCCATTCGAAGAAATAGTTAGGGTGGCGCGAAAAGCGCCACAGGCCGATGTTGCACACCTTGCCCTTGTTGGCGGGGTCGGTGCGGAACGCTGCAAGCTGGCGATCGGCGATCGCCTCGCCACCGATGCTCAGCGCCCAGATTGCGATGCCTACGGCGAGCAGGGCGCTGCCGGCATCGTTGTTGGCCGCCACCCAGAACGGCAACGAGAACAGCACGGTCAGGCCGGCCTGAAACAGGAAGAATGCATACCACTTGAGCTGGTTGTCGCCGATCGACTGCCGCATGTAGGCGTAGCGGCCGTCCTCGCGCTCGTGGCGCAGGCGCGCCAGCAGGTGGGTGCCCAGGCGCAGTCCCCAGATCGCGCCCATCGCGGCCACCGCGACGCGCTGTGCCAGCGGTGCATTGCCGAGTACCGCGTAGAACACTGCTGCGGAAGCGACCAGATACGACCAGGCCACATCGACATAGCCGGCAACCTTGGTGCGAACCTGCACTGCCCACACGACGCTCATGCCGATCACTGCGGCGATCGCGACCAGCGCCACCGGGTGCATCAGGCGCGACCCGGTGCCGGTTCGACGATCAGACGACTGGCAAAGGCGCTGAGCACCGGCATCGCGATCGCCCACGCGATGCCGATGGCGAGCAGGGACGGCCAGATCGGCTCCGGTACGCTCAGGGCGTTCCAGGCGCGACCGGCAATCCAGTAGGTCAACGGCCCGCCGAGCAGGCCGAACAGTGCTGCAAGCAGCCAGCGGCCCTTGAGCCACGCCATCGAGTGGTTGATGGTCAGGCCGAAGTTGATCCACATGCCCAGCATCCACAGCGGTGCGAACACCAGCCCCGGGGTTGCGGTGGTGTAGGTGAACCAACCGACCGCGACCATCGTCGATTCGATCACCACGCCGAGTGCGAAGGCCAGCGCCATGGTCGACACGTCGCTGCGTCGCCAGCGCGAGGCGGCGAGCTGCCATGCCGCGAACAGTCCCAGCGGGACGAAGCCGAGCCACCAGCGTCCGCTCGAGCCGCCCCACACGAAGGCTACCCAACAGATCTGGAACGACACCAGGTTGGCGAGGAAGGCCATGCTCAGAACGCCGGGTCGAGGTCGGGCAGGAACTGGCGCGGCCGCGCACCGGACTTGGCCAGAAGCATCTGCACATCGCCGATGGCGCGCTCGGTGAAGCCGCCCTCGCAGTAGGCGAGGTAGAAATGCCACATGCGGATGAAGCGCTCCGGATAGCCCAATGCGCGCACTCTATCGAGCTGTGCATCGAAACGCTGCCGCCAGTGGCGCAGGGTCGCCGCATAGCTCGGCCCGATGTCTTCGAGGTGGAACAGCTTCAGGTCGGTGCTGCTCGCCATCGCAGCGGTCATCGCAGCGATCGAGGGAATGAAGCTGCCGGGGAAAATGAAGCGCTGGATGAAATCGACATTGCGCAGCGCGCGCTTGTAGCGATGGTCTTCTATCGTGATGGCCTGGATCAGGGCCATGCCGCCGGGCTTGAGCAGACTCGAACACTTGCCGAAGTAGGTGTCGAGGAACTGGTGCCCGATCGCTTCGATCATCTCGATCGAGACCAGCTTGTCGTAGCTGCCGGAAAGATCGCGATAGTCTTCCAGCACCACGCTGACGCGATCGCCAACACCTGCGCGGGCGACCCGCTCGGTGGCCAGCGCGTGCTGCTCCCTGGAGATGGTGGTGGTAGTCACCCGGCAGCCGAAATGGCGCGCGGCGTGGATCGCCATGCCGCCCCAGCCGGTGCCGATCTCGACCAGATGATCGGCGGGCGTGAGTGCCAGCTTGCGGCAGATCCGATCGAGCTTGCGCGCCGAGGCGATCTCGAGGCTCTCATCGGCGCTGCGGAAGATCGCCGAGGAGTACATCATGGTGTCGTCGAGAAACAGGCTGAACAGGTCGTTGCCCAGATCGTAGTGTTCGGCGATGTTGCGCTTGCTGCCGTCGCGCGAGTTGCGCCGGCGCGCATGCCAAGCGCGCATCAGGGCGCCGCCCACACGTGCAAGGCCCGATTCCATGCGATCGAGCAGGTCACGGTTGCGCACGAAGATGCGGATCAGGGCGGTCAGGTCGGAACATTCCCACCAGCCGTCCATGTAGGCCTCGGCGGCACCCACGCTGCCGTTGAGGGCCATTGCGCGGTACATCTGCGGATCGTTCACCGTAATCGTGCAGCGCAGGGTGTCTTCTGCGCCAGCGCTGCCGAACACGCGGCTGGCGCCAGCGGGCTCGATGACCGTCAACTCGCAGTCGCGCAGGGCGGCCAGCGCGCCGAGCATACGATTGCGGAAAAAGCCGCCGCTGTCGCCAGCGACGGCATCGGACAACACTTCGGATGAGGACGACAAGTCGCGCATGGCGGGCATCAGCCTGGGTGCTTGGATGGGTGATCGTAAACGGGATTGCGTTTAATCCAAATCAACAACGCCTGCCAATGGATCGCTGCGACCACCCGGGCGGTCATCAGCGGGAATCGCCACAGGACCCGCGCGAGCGCACTCGCGGTCATCGGCTCGCGATCGAGCACCACGGTGGCATCGAAGTCCGGCTTGCCGTCCTTGAGCACATCCATATGCACGCGCAACGATTGGCCGGGCGCTTCGAAACGCCAGCGGTAGTCGCGCTGCATCGGCAGGAATGGCGACACGTGGAATTGCTTGGCGAAATCCCATTCCAGCGCGATGCCATGGCGCTGCGCCTGCGCCACCGGCAGCACATAGGCATGGCGCTCTTTCCACGGCGTATTGGTGATCTCGGCCACGATCGTTTCAAGCGTGGTGCCGTCGGCCGCGTAGCAGTAGTAGAAGCTCACCGGATTGAAACTGGTGCCGAAGTAGCGCGCGTGGGTCAGCAGGCGGATCGGCCCGGTGGGCGTGCGTCCGGTCGCCTCGAGCACCCGTGCGCGCACGGCATCAGCCAGCGGCGTGAGGGGATCGCCAAGGTAGTCGCTGCGCCGGAACTCGGCCAGGTTACGCCGGTTGATCGACCACAGGCGTCGCCCGGCAAACACCCGATCGATCTCGTCGAGATCGAGATAGAGCTGGAAAATCCGATAGCGGAATGCATGCGGATGCGGGGCATGGCGCCGATGCCGTACCCAACCGCTGTAGATGGCGCTGGCCAGCGGCGCCTGCGCGAGGTCCATCGCTGCCGGCGCGGCCATGCTCAAGGTATCGACGCCGCTTGTCGCACTGCTGCTGCACCCGGCTGCCATGCGACGCCGAGTGCGGCCGCCACCTCGACACCGCTGCGCATGCCGTCCTCGTGGAATCCCCAACCCCAGTAGGCGCCGCAGAACCACGTGCGGTTGACGCCGTTGATCTCGGCCCGGCGCGACTGTGCGACCACGCTGGCGCGGGTGTAGATCGGGTGGTGGTAGACCAGTCGGCGCAGGATCTTCTCGGGGTCGATCGCCGCGCTGCGGTTGAGCGTGACTACCAGCGGTTCGGGCGAATCCAGCGATTGCAACAGGCTCATGCAATAGCTCACCGTGCACTGCGCATCCGGCTGTGCAGGCACGATCGCGTTCCAGGCGGCCCACGCGCGGCGGTCGCGCGGCAGCTGCGAGGCATCGGTGTGCAATACCGTCTCGTTGCGCTGGTAGCCCATCGCACCGAGGATCGCCGATTCGCGCTCGCTGGGGTCGGTAAGCAGCCCCAGTGCCTGATCGCTGTGACAGGCCAGCACGACCTGCTCGAACTCTTCGCTGCCGCTGTCGATGGCCACGTCGACCCCGCGCGCATGGCGGCGGATGCCGCGCACCGGCGTGCGCAGGCGGTGCTGCGCGGTCCAGTCGCGCGCCATTGCGCGTACGTAACTGCGCGAGCCGCCCTTGAGGACCCGCCACTGCGGACGTCCATCGACCTGCAGCATGTGGTGGTTGGCCATGAAGGCCGCCAGGTACTTGGCCGGGAAGCGCAGGATCTGCTCGGAGGGCGACGACCACAGTGCGGATGCCATCGGCACGATGTGGTCGTCGCGGAAGCCCGCCGAGTAGCCGCCGGCGTCGAGATATTCGCCCAGCGATGGGCCATCGCCGGGGGCGTCGAGCAGGCTGGGGGCCTGCCGGTAGAAGCGCAGAATGTCGAGGATCATGCGCCAGTGGCGTATCGAGAATGCGCGGCGCTTTTGCACGAACATGCCGCCGCTGTTGCCGGCGTTGTACTCCAGGCCGCTGCGCTCGTTGCGCAGCGCGAAGGTCATCGTGGTCGGCTGGGTCTGCACATCCAACTCGGCCAGCATGCCGGTGAACAGCGGATAGTTGGCCGGATTGCAGACGATGAAGCCGGTATCCACGGCAAAACTGCGCCCACCGACGTCGACATCGTGCGTGTGGGTGTGCCCGCCGAGATGATCGCCGGACTCGAACAGGACCACCTCGTGCTGGCGCGACAGCAGCCAGGCTGCCGACAGTCCGGCGATGCCGGACCCGACTACGGCGATGCGCATGGCGATAGTCCCTCTATCCGTCCGCGCGCTCGTCGCGAGCCATCCGTGCCAGACCCGCCGGCACCGGCTTCAAGTCCCATACCAGGCGCAGCACTGCCAGCAGCCGCAGTACGTAGTAGGTGACGTCGAACTCCCACCAGCGGAAGCCCTGGCGGGCCGATCCCGGGAAGTGATGATGGTTGTTGTGCCAGCCCTCGCCGAAAGTGATCAGGGCCAGCACCCAGTTGTTGCGCGAATCGTCGTTGGTGTCGAATCGCCGGGTGCCGATCCGGTGGGCGAAGGAATTGATCGTCACCGTTGCGTGGAACAACACCACGGTGGACACGAAGAAACCCCAGACCAGCAACTGCGGGCCGCTGGTGCCGAGTGCGGGGTGGGCAGCTTCAAGCCAGCTGCCAAGCGCATAGAGGCCTGCCGCCAGTGCAACCGGCACCAGCACGTCGAAGCGGTCCAACAGGCGCAGCTCGGGAAACTTCAGCAGATCGCGGATCACGGCGCGATCGGTGCGAAAGCCGGCCCGGGTCAGGAACCAGCCCATGTGGCTCCACAGAAAACTGTGCTGTACCGGCGAGTGCACATCCAGCTCGGTGTCCGAATGGCGATGGTGGTTGCGGTGGTGGGACGCCCACCACAGGGGCCCGCGCTGCACGCTGGTGGCGCCGATCAGGCCGAATATGAACTGCACCGGGCGCGAGGTCTTGAACGCCTTGTGCGAGAAATAGCGGTGGTAGAAGCCGGTGATGGCGAACATGCGCACCGCGTACAGGATTACCGCGGTCCACAGCGCAAACCACGAGAAGCCCACCCAAAGCACGCCGAGGCAAGCCAGGTGCAGGCCGATGAACGGCAGCACGCGCGCCCAGTCGATGCGCTGGTCGGCGAGGTCGCCCTCCGCCCCGGCTTCGGTATCGAACCAGCGGAAGATGGCGAGCACCAGACGCCGCAGCGGCGACGCAGCGCGTGGTTGGTGGCTGGGAATGTCTTGATCAGGCATGGTGGTGCGATTGTGCCGCCGCGTGGTGAGGTAGCGGTGAAAGAACCGACTCAGGCCGGTTGCGCTTCGATCTTTACCACGGTGCGGATCGAATTGGCCACGAAGCATGCGCGGTGCGCACGGTCGTGGAGTTTGGACAGATCTTCGCTGGAAGGTACGCTCTGGCCCGCGAAATGGATGCGAGGGCGCAGGGTCGCCGTGGTAACTGCAGTCTGGCCCTCCGCATTCTTGCCCAGTTCGGCGACTGCATCGTCCTCGTAGCGGTCGATCACGTAACCGCGGTTGGCCGCCACCGCCAGAAATGTGAGCATGTGGCAGGATGACAGCGCGCCCAGCAGCTGCTGTTCGGGATCGACGCGGGAATCGCTGCCGCCGTAGCCGGCTGCAGCGGAGGCGTCGACGGACTGACCGCCGCTGTACACGACCCGATGGTCGCGGCTGTAGTTGTTGCGCTCGAACGGCGCATTCTCGCGCACCCAGACCAGTTTGACCCGATGTTCGGACATGACGGAATTCCACAAGCGAAGGAGCGGCCGGAAGGGCTCCGGACCGTCGCCAAGCGTAGCGCCTCGGCGTGAACGCGCAACCGCTGCGCCGCGCAACGTCGCGGCCGGGCCGCGCTGTGGCGTGGCGCGGGCGCTGTCGAAGCTGGGCTATTGCTCGCGCAGTGCCGCGCAGGCGCTGGTGCTGGCCGGCCGTGTCGCGGTCGACGGGCGCCAGGTCATCGATCCGGAGACGCCGGTGCTGCCCGGGACCAGCCGCATCGCGGTCGACGGCGCGGCCGTGGCGGCCGCGCGCACGGTCCACATCATGCTCAACAAGCCGCGTGGCCTTACCACCAGTACCCACGACGAGCAGGGGCGCGACACGGTTTACGCCTGTCTCGAGGGATCCGGCCTGCCGTGGCTGGGCCCGGTCGGTCGCCTCGATCGCGCCAGCGAGGGGCTGTTGCTGCTCAGCAACGACCCGGCATGGGCCGCCCGGCTGACCGCACCCGAGCACGCGATCGAAAAGACCTATCACGTGCAGGTCGCCTGCGTGCCCGATGCAGCACTCCTCGCGCGGCTCGTGGCCGGCGTGGTCGACGATGGCGAGCCGCTGGCAGCGCGCCGGGTGCGCGTTCTGCGCTGCGGAACCCGCAATGGCTGGCTGGAGATCGTGCTCGATGAAGGGCGCAACCGGCAGATTCGCCGCATGCTGGCAGCCGCCGACGTGGCCGTGATGCGACTGCTGCGGGTCGCCATCGGGCCGCTGGTCCTGGGCGACCTGGGCAAGGCGCAGTGGCGGCATCTGACGCCGGCCGAGGTCACCGCCCTCACGGCTGCATCCACCTGACCGATGGCGGCTTGCTGCCGTCTTGGATACCATGATCGTCTTCCCGGGGTCCGACAGCCAGCCACTGCCCATGTATCGTCTTCTCGAGTTCGTCATTGCCGCGGTCCTGACCGTGCTGCTGTTCGTGGTGATCGCGCTGTTCCTGCCCTCTGCCGCACAGGTCGAGCGGCGGATCGAACTGTCGAATCCGACCACCCAGGTCTACGACGTCCTCAACCACTTCAAGCGCTACAACCAGTGGCAGCCGTGGGCGGCAAACGACCCGCTGACCACGTACAGCCTCGAGGGCGCCGAGTTCGGCGTCGGCGCGAAGTTCAACTGGAACTCGCCGTTCAACAACGACATCGGGGTCGGCTCGCTGGAGATCGTCGAGAGCGCGCCGGACGAGCGCATCGTGATGGCGCTGGATAACTCCTGGCGCGGTCATGACAAGACCCAGACCTTCCTGTTCGAGCCCGACACCAAGACCAACTCGGTGACCGTGCGCTGGATCATCAATGTCACCTACGGTTGGGACCTGATCGGACGCTTCGCCGGCCTGTACTTGAATGGCAACGTGGGCGAGTCGATGCGCAGCGCCCTGGGGCGCTTTGCCACGCTGATGACCTCGGTGCCCAATGTCGACTACAGCCAGGTCGAGATCGCCGTGGTCGATGTGCCGCCGGTCGATCTGCTGTTTGTCGGGGTCTCCGCGCCGGCTGCACCACGCCGTTGGGACGAGGCGGTGGTGATCGTGGACAAGGCATGGGATGAAGTTGCCACCTTCGCCGAGCGCAACAACGTGGTGCCGATCGGCGACAAGCGCCGCATCGTCAACGTGCTTGGCGAGGAAAGCAATGATTTCAACATCGGTTACGCGGTGCCGCCGAATGCGCTCGTGCCGACGGGCAACATCCGCGCCGCGCAGAGCCTCGGTACGCGTGCGCTGACCACCCAGTATCGCGGGCATCGCGTGGGCTTGGGCAAGGCGCGCGACATGCTGCGCGCATACGCGATCACGCACGGGTATCAGTACGACCGCGACCTGCGCGGCGCATGGGAAGAGTGGCCACCGGAGAACGAAGAAACCGGTGAAGTGCTGACCACCCTGTACCTGCCGTTCAACTGATGGCCACCGGGCCGGCGCCTGGCGCCGGCCGATCGGGCTGATTCGCGCCGGCGCGGAACTTTCCGCGCCCGGCGCTGACCAAACCGCGCGGCCCGCGCTGTCCGACCTCGCGGAAAGCCCTCACGGGTGAGTATGCGCAACAGCGGGATTCCGGACCGCCGGATCGGGTGCAGGGCGGTGTGTTTTGGATCGGATGTGCGGGTACAGGCTGCCCGGCGGCCGTGTCGCTACGCAGCGGATCGCTGCGCGGCACGGTGACGCGGGCGGTGTCGCGAAGTCGAACATTTCGGGGGAATTTTCGGCTCGGATACCCCGGGTCGAGGTTCCAAGGGACTATCGGGAACAGCATTCCATGATCGAGACACGAGAACTCAGCAAACGCTACGGCCCGATCACGGCCGTCGACGGGATCAGCTTCCGCGTCGAGCCGGGCCAGGTACTGGGCTTCCTGGGCCCCAACGGCGCCGGCAAGTCGACCACCATGAAGATGATCGCCGGTTTCGTCACTCCCAGCGCCGGCAGCGCCAGCGTGTGCGGCTTCGATGTCGAGGCCCAGCCGCTGGATGCCAAGCGCCAGATCGGCTACCTGCCCGAAGGTGCGCCCAGCTACGGCGAGATGCGCGTGCATGCCTTCCTCGAATTCATCGCCGATATCCGCGGCCTCCAGGGCGAGAATCGCCGCAAGCGGCTCGACGACACCATTGGCCGGCTGAGCCTCGGCGGGGTGCTGGCGCAGACCATCGACACCTTGTCGAAAGGCTTCCGACGCCGCGTAGGCCTCGCGCAGGCGATCCTTCACGACCCCAAGGTGCTGGTCCTCGACGAGCCCACCGATGGCCTGGACCCGAACCAGAAGCACGAGGTGCGCGCGCTGATCAACGCGATGGCGAGGGACAAGACGATCATCGTCTCCACCCACATCCTCGAAGAGGTGCACGCGGTGTGCAACCGCGCGATCATCATCGCGCGCGGCAAGATCCTCGCCGACGACACCCCGGACAAGCTCGAAGCGCGTTCGCGCTACCACCAGGCGGTGTCGTTGACCGCGCCAGACGTCGGCGCCGCGCGCGACGCGTTGGCGCGCCTGACCGACGTCGAATCGGTCGAAGTCGATCCGCAGGACCAGCGCATCACCGCATTTCCGCGCAAGGGCAAGTCGATATTCACCGCCGTGGGCGACCTGCTCAAGGCGCAAGGCATCGCGGTGACCGAACTGCAGCTCGAACGCGGCCGCCTCGACGAGGTGTTCCGCAGCGTCACCCAATCCGCACCGCGGCAAGGAGCCAAGGCATGAATCCGATCG
>JBBRFN010000035.1:0-24443 GCA_038224265.1 Lysobacterales bacterium | reverse complement strand
GACCAGCTGGCCCGGCGACTGGGACAACTTCCTGCGCCGACGCGATGAGCGCCTGCATGCCGAGGCGCAGGAGAACGCGCGTTTCGACAAGATGCTCGCGCAGGAAGAGGTCTGGATCCGGCAGGGCATCAAGGCGCGTCGCGTGCGCGATGAAGGCCGCGTGCGGCGGCTTGAACAGATGCGCCGCGAGCGCGCCGTGCGGCGAGCGCAGACCGGCAACGTCAAGCTCGATGTGGCGCAGGCCGAGTCCTCCGGCCGCAAGGTGATCGAAGCCAAGCACATCAGCTTCGGCTATGGCGGCAAGCCGATCATCGATGATCTGTCGACCATCATCTGGCGCGGCGACCGCATCGGCCTGATCGGGCCCAACGGCATCGGCAAGACCACCCTGTTGAAGCTGCTGTTGGGGCAAATCGCGCCGCAGCAGGGCGAGGTGAAGATCGGCAGCAACCTGCAGGTGGCGTATTTCGACCAGTACCGCGCCACCCTGCGCGAGGACTGGAACGCGCTCGACAACGTGTCCGAGGGTCGCGAGTTCATCGAGGTCGGCGAGCGGCGCAAGCATGTGCTCGGCTATCTGCAGGATTTCCTGTTCACGCCCGAGCGCGCACGCGCGCCGATCACACGGCTGTCCGGCGGCGAGCGCAATCGCCTGCTGCTGGCCAAGTTGTTCGCGCAGCCTGCCAACCTGCTGGTGATGGACGAGCCGACCAACGATCTCGATGTGGAAACGCTGGAGCTGCTCGAGGACCTGCTGGCCGATTGGCCCGGCACCTTGTTGCTGGTCAGCCACGATCGCGAGTTCCTCGACCAGGTCGTGACCTCGACCCTGGTGATGGAAGGCAATGGAAAGGTCGGTGAGTTCGTCGGCGGCTACTCCGACTGGTTGCGGCAACGGCGCCCGCCGCAGGCCAAGCTGGCAGCGGGCAAGCCAGTTGCTGCGGCTCCGCCGATTGTCGCCAGCGTGCCGGTCGCGGCCCCCGCGCCGGCTGCGCGCAAGCGATTGGGGCAGAAGGAAGCGCGCGAGCTCGCCCAGCTGCCGGCACGGATCGAAACCTTGGAGAAAGAGATCGCGGTACTCGGCGAGCGCATGAACGCGCCGGGGTTCTACCAGCAGGATGCAGCCACTATCAGCCAGCACAATGCGCAGGTGACGGCCGCGCAGGCGGCGCTGGAGCTGGCCTACTCGCGTTGGTCGGAGCTGGAAGGCGCGGGCGACTGAGCGTTTGCAGCCGGGGCTGTGCGCGCAGGTGATTGCGCGCGAGTTGGATCCGACTCGGCTGCCGTGGCCCTGCTGTTGCTCATCGTCCATGCCGCGGCTGCCGCACCTGCCCGCCGACCTGAAGCGAAGCACGCGTTGAGCAGGTAACCGCCGGTCGGCGCCTCCCAGTCGAGCATCTCGCCGCTGCAGAACACGCCCGGCAGCGAGGGCAGCATCAAGTCTGCATCGAGTGCTTCGAAACAAACGCCGCCGGCGCTGCTGATCGCCTCGGCGATCGGCCGCGCACGCAATAGTCGCAACGGCAGGGACTTCAGGGCCGCGGCTGCACGCTGTGGATCGTGCGCCGCCTCGCGGCCGATGCACTCGTACACCAGCCCGGCGCGCAGCGCATCGATTCCCGCCACCCGCCGCAGGTGTTCGCTCAGGCTGCGCGTTCCCCTTGGGCGCGACAGCGCGGCAACGAGCCACTCGATGCTGCGCTGTGGCAACAGATCCAGGTGCAGGAGCGTCGCGCCAGCGTGCGTGATTGCCTCGCGCAACAGCGGCGACAGCGCGTACACCAATTGACCCTCGATGCCGTGCGCGCCGACCACGCATTCGCCGAGCTGTCGGTGTTCGCGCCCCGCGGTATCGCGAACGATCGCCTCGACGCGCTTCAACGGACTACCCGCGTGTCGCTGTGCGAAGTGCGCGCTCCACGCGATGTCGAAGCCGCAGTTCGACGCTTGCAGCTCCGCTACCGCGATGCCGCGATTGCGCAGTCGCGCAACCCAGGCGCCATCGGATCCCAGCTGCGGCCAGCTCGCACCACCCAGCGCCAGTACGACCGCATCGGCCGCGGTGGCGATCTCGTCGCTTGCAGTCTCGAAGCGCAGCGCGCCGTCGGCATTCCAGCCGATCCAGCGGTGTCGCACATGGAACACCACGCCGCTGGCGCGCAGTCGTCGCAGCCATGCGCGCAGCAGCGGAGCGGCTTTCAGATCGCTCGGAAACACGCGTCCGGAACTGCCGATGAAAGTCTCCACGCCCAGCGCGCGCGCCCACTCGCGCAGCGCGCGTGAATCGAAGTCGCGCAGCCAGTCGGACACTGGCGCGCTGCGCACGCCATAGCGCGCGCTGAAGCGATCGAAACTTTCACTGTGGGTGAGATTGAGTCCGCCCTTGCCCGCCAGCAGGAACTTGCGCCCGACCGACGGCATGGACTCGTACAGCGTCACGCCGCAGCCCGCACTGGCTGCGGCCTCGGCGGCCATCAGGCCGCTCGGACCACCGCCGATGATCGCGACCCGCGGGGAATTCGCCACCGGTAGCATTCGCTGCCCGCAGTCAGCGGCCGTGGAAGATCGGCGGGCGCTTGTGCATGAAGGCCTGCATCGCCTCGGCGAAATCCTCCGACTGCATCAGCATGCCGTTGAGCGTTGCCGCTTCGCGATTGCCGTTGGCGACATCGCCGGACCAGCGTGCATTCATGACCTGCTTGATGCCGGCAACCACCAGCGGCGGATTGGCAGCGATCTGTGCTGCCAGCGCGCGTGCGGCATGCAGCAGACTCTCGCCGTCGGGATGGATCGCGGTGACCAGTCCGATGCGTAGCGCGGTGGCCGCGTCGATGTCGGCGCCGGTCAGCGCCAGTTGCCGCGCCCAGCCTTCGCCGATCAGGTGCGGCAGCCGCTGGATGCCGCCCAGATCGGGCACCATGCCGACCTTGACCTCGCGCAGCGCGAACTGCGCGCTGGCCGAGGCCAGCCGCACGTCGCAGGCGGCGATCATTTCGATGCCCGCACCGATGCACCAGCCATCGACTGCGGCGACCACCGGCAGCCGGCTGCCAGCCAGCGCCTCGAAGCCGGCGTGCATGCGCTGCGCGATGCTCACGATCTTCGGGCGTCCGGCGGCGCCATCGGCAAGGATCGGGCCCAATTCAGCCGCCATTGCCGGCAAGTCGAGCCCGTAGCTGAAGTGCACGCCGCTGCCGCGTACGACGATCGCGCGAATGCTCGGGTCCGCATCCAGCGCGGCAACCGCGAGCGGCAGCTCGCGCCAGAAATCCGGTCCCATCGCATTGCCGCGGGCCGGACCCAGCAGGATCAGTTCGGCGACGCCGTTGCTGCCTGCCTCGATGCGCAGTGATTGGTAGTCGCCCATGGCCGCTCCTGGTTCAATCGCGCAAGGTTAGCCGCCTTCGCGGTACGCGTCATGCGCGCCGCCCGGAATTTGCCGCCTGCCGCGCTTGGCGTTAATGTGCGCGGCCGCAATCGGGCCGTCCGGTTGCCTTGCCATCCGAATCGGGAACCAGCATGCAGATTGCCGCGCGCACCGTCGTCAACTTCCACTACACGCTGAGCAACGACACCGGCGAGGTGCTCGATTCGTCGCAGGGTGGCGATCCGCTGACCTACTTGCACGGGGCCGGCAATATCGTCGCGGGGTTGGAGAAGGCACTCGCGGGCCGCAGCGTCGGCGACAGCTTCAAGGTGCGGGTCGCACCGGAAGAAGGCTATGGCGTGCATCAGGCGCAGCTGGTGCAGGACGTTCCGCGCAGCGCCTTTGCCGGCGTCGATCAGGTGCAGGCCGGCATGCAGTTCCAGGCCAACACACCCGAGGGTGTTCAAAACGTCACCGTGACCAAGGTTACGGGCGAAACGGTCACTGTCGACGGCAATCATCCGCTCGCCGGCCAGCACCTGAACTTTGCGATCGAAGTCACCGCGGTGCGCCTGGCGACCGTGGAGGAGCTTTCGCATGGGCATGTGCACGGTCCGGGCGGTCACGCGCACTGATCTCGGCCCGTTTCAGTAGATTCCCAACGACAGCCCGGCGGCGAAGGTGGCGCCGAGTTCGTGGCAGCGCGCGAGCTCCTGCGTGGGCACCAATTTGGCGGCACTGATCTCCTGCGGTGTTTGCGCGACGAGCTTGACCAGCAGCGGTTCGGCGATCGCGCGCAGGCGCAGCCCGGTGGCGATGCGGTCGAGCTGACGGATCGCGTTGCTGCCGTCGGAGCCCGCGCACACCATGCTGGCGAAGGGCTTGCCGTTCACGCGGTCGAGCAGGCCGTAGTAGCTGCGATCGAAATAGTCTTTCAGGATGCCGCTGATCGCCGCGAGGTTCTCCGGTGTGGCGAACACCACCCCGTGTGCGGCCAGCAGATCGTCTGCGTGCGCGGCTGCGGCGTGCAGACAGCGAATCTCCACGCCCTCGTGGCCGCTGGCTCCTGCGGCAAACGCGTCGACCATCGCCCGGGTGCCACCGGTTTGGCTGTGCCAGAGCACGAGCAGGGTCGACATGCAGGCGAGCGCGGCAATCGAAGAAGGCCACGAGTGTGCGTTGCCGCAGCGCAGTTGGCCAGCCCAGTCGTTTGACCCTTGGAAGCTCGACCGTTTCGGTTTACGCTCGGGTCGCCGTTTAACTACTTTGTAACAATTGCGCAGTTACTCCGGGGGCGGCGCGCACCGCGCGTATTCAATTGTTCGGCTGCATGCACTTGGCGACGCGGGCGGTCGTGGGTGGTGTCGCATGCAGCGGTGGCCAGTGGAACTCAACCGTGCAGATGTCCGCGCGCCGGAATCTGCCTCATTGCCTGCAGGGGAAATCAGCATGAATCGCAATCATCGATCGCACCGCTTCGCTGCATTCCGCCGCCGCCAGTTGGCCGCTGCCATCGCCTTGAGCCTGCCCTTGGGCCTGGCATTTGCAGCGCCCTCCACGGAAGCGCTGGCGCAGGATCAGGATGCCGAAGGCGGCACAGCCGCGCAGTTGGAGACGGTCACCGTAACCGCGCAACGGCGCGCTGAAGACGTGCAGAAGGTGCCGATTTCGATCACTACCCTTGAGTCGGAGAAGCTGCGTAACCTTGGCGCGGCTGGCGACGACATCCGCTTCCTCAGCTCGCGCCTGCCCAGCCTGCAGATCGAGTCCTCGTTCGGCCGTTCGTTCCCGCGCTTCTACATCCGCGGCCTCGGCAACGCCGACTTCGACCTGAATGCCTCGCAGCCGGTGTCGCTGGTGTACGACGACGTGGTGCAGGAGAACCCGATCCTCAAGGGCTTCCCCATCTTCGACCTCGACCGCATCGAAATGCTGCGCGGACCGCAGGGCACCCTGTTCGGCCGCAACAGCCCGGCGGGCGTGATCAAGTTCGAATCGCGGCGCCCGAGCGAGGAGTTCGACGCCTACGCCCGCGGCAACTATGGCCGCTTCGGCACCGTCAACGTGGAAGCGGCAGTCGGCGGCGGCGTCAGTGAGGTGCTGTCCCTGCGCGCCTCCGCGGTCTACCAGCGCCGCGACGATTGGGTCGACAATACCGCCGCCCGCGCCCCCAACAGCCAACTCGAAGGCTACCGGGAGTTCGCCACCCGCTTCCAGGCACTGTATTCACCTGACGAGGGCTTCGAAGCGCTGTTCAACTGGCATGCGCGCAGCCTCGACGCCACCTCGCGCCTGTTCCGCGCCAACATCATCCAGCGCGGCGGCAACAACCTGGTGCCCGGTTTCGATGAAGAGCGCATCTCGATCGACGGCCGCAACGGCCAGGAGCTCGATGCCTGGGGCGGCAGCGCACGACTGCGCTGGTCCTTCGACTCGGTATCGCTGTATTCGATCACCGGTTACGAGACCCTGGATTTCCTTGGTCGTGGCGACATCGATGGCGGTTTCGGCGCCTCCTTTGCGCCGCCCTTCGGCCCGGGCTTCATCCCGTTCCCCTCGGAGTCGGCCGATGGCCTGCCGGACCATTCGCAGTTCACCCAGGAGTTCCGCCTCGAGTCCAACGAGTGGGGCGCTTTCGACTGGCAGGCTGGCCTGTTCTGGTTCAACGAAGACATCACCATCGACAGCTTCAGCTACGACACGCTCGCCGGCGGCGTACAGAATGGCTTTGCGCAGCAGCGGCAGGAAAACACCGCGTGGGCGCTGTATGGGTCGGGCGAATACGACGTCAGCGAGGCCCTGACCCTGCGCGGCGGCCTGCGCTATACGCGCGATGAGAAGGACTTCACCGCGCGGCGCCTGCAGTCGCCGATCGGCGGCAGGCCGATCGGACCGTTGACCGCCAATCCGAGCGCATCCGACGTCAGCGGCGATGTCAGCGCGGTGTTTGCGATCAACGACGACGTGAACGTGTTCGGGCGCATTGCCCGCGGCTTCCGCGCGCCCTCCATCCAGGGTCGCATCCTGTTCGGCGACGCGCTGTCTGTCGCCGACGAGGAAACCATCACCTCGTTCGAGGCCGGTATCAAGGCCGATCTGTTCGATCGTCGCGCGCGGATCGGGTTTACCGTGTTCAACTACCGCGTGAACGACCAGCAGCTGACCGCCGTCGGCGGCGCGGCCAACTTCAACACCCTGATCAACGCCGATCGCACCAATGGCAAGGGCTTCGAGCTCGACTTCGACGCCTACCTGACCGAGAACCTGCTGGTGACGGTTGGCGCGAGCTACAACGACACCGAGATCGACGACCCCAACCTGTTCGTGCAGCCGTGCGGCTCGGGCTGCACCGTGCTCGATCCGGCCGGCCCCAGTGCGGGCCTGGTGTCGATCGACGGCAATTCGCTGCCGCAGGCGCCGGAGTGGATCGCCAACATCACCGCACGCTATGCGATCCCGGTCGCCAATGGCGAGTGGTACGTGTACACCGACTGGGCGTATCGCGATGAGGTCAACTTCTTCCTCTACGAGTCTGCCGAGTACACCGGCAAGTCGCTGACCGAAGGCGGCTTGCGCGTCGGCTACAACTGGAACGATGGCCGCTACGATGCCAGCCTGTTCGGCCGCAACATCACCAACCAGATCCGCGTGGTCGGTGGCATCGACTTCAACAACCTCACCGGCTTCATCAACGAGCCACGCGTGTGGGGCGTGGAGTTCAGCGCGAAATTCTGATCGCAACGACTGCGATTCGGTCGACACGGCGGGCCGCGCGAGCGGCCCGCCGTATTCAGGAGCCGCCGCTCACGCCATTGGCTGTTCGTGCGCCTGGGTGCGCGAGCGTAGAGCTGAAGTGCCTGCTGGCTGGACGACGGTCTTCAGTCCCCGGCAGCCTCGAATCCCGCTGCGATATGAGAGCTGTCGCAGAACGGCTTGCTTTTCGAATGCCCGCAGCGGCACAAGCGCGTTTGTTGGGTGCGATTGAATACCCGCCCGGTGCCCGAACACATCTCCAGTGAGCCACTGACCTCGAGCGGGCCGTTGCGGCGCAGACGTATCGCGAGCTTGCCATTGCGGATCGGAAGCGGGCTGATGTCGCCGGTGGCGGGCTCGCCGCTGGCGATGAACGCAGCCTGCACGTGGCTACCGTCGCAGAACGGCTTGCGCCTGGACCGGCCGCAGCGGCACAGGGTGGCGCGAAAACCGTCGGCAGCGCCGCCGATGTCGAGATCGGCGGCCAATGCATACGGCCCGTTTTCGCGCACCTTCAGCGTGTTGACTGGCGGCGCCGGTTCCTCGCTGCCGCCGTCCTTGCGTGAGTAGCGGATGGCGCCCGATGGACAGTTGCGAGCCACCGCCATCAGCACCTCGGTATCCATTGCATCCGGGAAGATCCAGGTACCTGGCGTATTGGCCTTGAATACATCCGGAGCCTCCAGCACGCAGTGGCGCGAATGGATGCAGCGCGACGCATCGAAGCTGATCATCAGGTCGCGGCCTTCGGCAGTTTCTGGCGCAACGGTGGTGGCACCTGGATCGACCAACGGGGCAACGACGGCGACAGGTGCCCCAGCATTCCCGCCAACTTCGGCACGCGATGTCGCGCTGGCGTCGCCCGCAATCGCATCCAGATCGCCGATCACGCTATCCAGACTCTGGATCACCGACAACCACACCTCCGGCTGCTCGCCGTCGACCAGACGCAGCGGCAGGCTCTCGGCGCGCCGCTTGAGCTCGCGAATGCGTTCGACGACGAAACGCGCCGCCGTACGCTCGGGCAACACCGCCAGCGTGCGCAATGCAGTGAACGTAAGACCCGCATGCGGGCTGCCGGGTTCCGCACCGGCCGGCCTGGCTGCGAGACCCATGCCAACCGGAACCAGCGCGCGCATCAAGCGATAGCTGGCCGTCAGCCACACCGGTTTGGAAGCGCCGCAGCGTACATTGAAGCCTTGCAGTAGACACCTCAGGGAGGTCGTATACAGCGCATTGCCGATGTCCAGCCACGGAGCGACGCCCGGTTCGGTGATATGTACGCGGTGATCGCGCAGCGGGCGGTTCATCACCGGATTGGTGGCCGACGGCCAGGCAGGCTCGAATGCCGGATTGGCGGCACTCATCGCGCACAGCTCGGTGCGCAGGTGCTGGAAGCGATGGAAGTGCGAGTCGGTCTGGTCGCGGGACGCACCTTCGCCCTGGGTCACGATGGTGCGCAAGCCGGCGAGCGCCGATTCGAGATTGGTGACAACACAGACCCCGGGCAGTGGCGCAAACGCGGCGTCGACCTGTTGCGCCGGGTCGCCAATGAACAAGGCAGCCTCGCCGTTGGATTCGACGAAACTGCGCAGCGCGCTGGCCAGCGTGTTGTACAGCGCGCCGACCGTGCTGTAGTCGAACGCACCGGGGCTCAGTCGTCCCGCCGGAAGATCGCGCTGGTATGCAGCCGTCGGCGCAAAGCCCGGCCCATCGGCAATCGCGGCTTCCTCCGGCCGCTCGAGGAACAGAAAGTGTTCAATCGTCGCCACCGAGAACGCCTGCAGTCGAATCGCAAAGCCGGCGGGGTAGGGGCCGGCCTCGACTGGAAACGAGGGGCGGTTGTAGTGCGGATTGGCCCCGAGCGCGGTCATCAAATTTCCCACGATGCACAGGTGGGCCATCTCCTCCATCGCCACGCCGAGGATCTGGCCGTACCAGCGGCGCACGGCCGCTGCTTCGTCGCTGCTCCATCGGGCGTCACCGCGTTTGAGGCTGAATGCCGCGTACAGGTAGCAACACATCAGGTTGTGTTCGAGCTCCGCGGCTTCATGCAGCCAGTAAAGGATCTGCTCGCGGCTCGGCGGGGACTGGTTGGTGTGCTCCATGCGGGATGCGCTCTGTTGGGGTCGGTCTGTTTCGCAAGTGAATGCGCTTCGATTTCGTGCAGGCGGCTCGCGCTCAGGCGGCCTTGCGGTCGAGAATGGTTGCGAGCGCCTGCAATACCCGGTCGACATTCTCGGGCCGACTGCCGTGACCCATCAGGCCGATTCGCCATACTTTCCCGGCCAGTTCGCCCAGCCCGGCGCCAACCTCGATGCCGAACTCGTCGAGCAGGCGGCGTCGGGTTCCGGCGTCGTCCGCGCCGTCGGGGATGCGCACGGTGTTCAGCTGCGGCAGCCGTGCCGCTTCCGGTACCAGCATCTCGAGGCCGATCGCGGCCAGTCCATCGCGCAGACGCAGATGGTTGACGCGATGCCGCGCCCACGATGCCTCGAGTCCTTCTTCATGCAGGATCAGCAGCGCCTCATGCAGGGCGTACAGCATGTTGATCGGCGCGGTGTGGTGATAAGCGCGCGCGCCTTCGCCCGACCAGTACGACATCACCAGTCCGAGATCGAGGAACCAGCTTTGCACCGGCGTCTTGCGCGCCTTGAGGGCCGCGACCGCGTGCTCGCCGAAGGACAGCGGGGATAGTCCCGGCGGTGCCGACAGGCACTTCTGCGAGCCTGAATAGATCGCATCGGCGCCCCACGCGTCGACTTCGATCGGGATGCCGCCCAGTCCCGTCACGCTGTCGACGATGCTCAGCGCGCCGTGTTCGCGCGCGAGCTTGCACAGCGCTGCGGCGTCGGAGGCCGCACCGGTGGAGGTTTCTGCGTGCACGAATGCCAGCGCCTTGGCACCCGGATTCGTCTTGAGCGCTGCTTCGACCTTGTCGAGGCTGACGGGCTGCCCGAACGGGTCTTCGACCAGCACGCAGTGCGCGCCGAGCCGTATGACGTTTTCGCGCATGCGCCCACCGAACACGCCGTTGCGGCACACGACTACGGTGTCGCCCGGCTCGATGAGGTTCACGAAGCAGGCCTCCATGCCGGCAGAGCCTGGCGCCGAGATCGGCAGCGTGAGCCGGTTGCTGGTGCGAAAGGCCTGCTGCAGCAGCATCTTCACCTCGTCCATCATGGCCACGAAGCGCGGATCCAGATGGCCGATCGTCGGGCGGGCGAGGGCTGCGAGGATGCGCGGCGGAACGTTCGATGGTCCGGGACCCAGCAGCAGGCGTTCGGGCGGAATGAAACTGTGCATGGGGCTGTTCCGTCAGTGGATCCGGGCCGCGGTCGGTTGCTTGCAGCCTCGCGGGCGATGCGTGCTGCACGCATGCAAAGGCCAAGCTCAGCGTGCGCTGGATGCGCTCAGCTTGTCTTCCAGCAGGGCAGGATCGTAGCCCAGGCGCACCGTAAGCTCCTGCAGGAACTCACGCTCGCGCGGGCGAATGCGGCCGTCGGCATTGGCCAGTCGCACGAGGCTGTCGAACAGGCTCGCGGCCTGCGTCGAGCCGCGCGGATGTACCGCGAGGAAACGCTCCAGCTCGCCATCGAGCGTCAGTTCGTTGCGCCGACCGCGCTCGAAGGCGGTCAACGCCAGTGCGCGCCCGCGGGTCGACAGCTTGAGCTCCTCGAGCAGGCTGTTGACCAACTCGGTCTCATGGCTGGTCACGATGCTGTCGGCACGGGCCAAGGCGCCGAGCAGTCCGAACAACACGCCAATCGAGATCTCCTCGTTGGCTTCAAGATGCCCGCCACCCAGCAGGTCGGTCAGCGAAATGCCGATGTCGCGCAACAGCGCACCCATCCCACCGCCTGGTTTGTCGCTCATGCTCTGCTCCTGCTGATTAACCTGCCCGATGCTGCGACACTTCGACGCGATTGGAAAGAGGCAGATGCCGTATGGACCATCCCGAAGCGATTGGCGTGCCGCTGAAGTTGCCCTGTGGTGCGGTGCTGCCCAACCGGCTGTGCAAGGCGGCCATGACCGAAGGCGTGGCCGATCCGTGGCTGCGGGCGACCCCACGCCTGGCCACGCTGTATCGCCGCTGGCACGCGGGAGGGCCCGCCCTGTCGATTACCGGCAATGTGATGATCGATGCCGAAGTGCTGGAGCGGCCGGGCAATGTCGCGATCGACCCCGGCGATCCACGCACCACCGATGCAGCGGCACGCCGCAGGCTGTGTGCATGGGCCGCCGCCGGCACTGGCGATGGCCAGCATCTGTGGATGCAGATCTCGCATGCGGGGCGACAGAGCCCGCGCTACGTCACCTCACACACCGTTGGTCCATCCGCGGTCGGGCTGCAACTGCTCGGCAACTATGCGCGGCCGCGTGCGCTCGATGCAGGAGAAATCGAAGCGCTGCCGGCGCGCTGGGCCGCAGCGGCACGGATTGCGCGCGAGTGCGGATTCACCGGCGTGCAGGTGCATGCGGCCCATGGATACCTGCTCAGTGCATTTCTGTCGCCGGTCACCAACCAACGCGCCGATGGCTGGGGTGGAAGCCTGGCTAACCGGGCGCGCTTGCTGCTTGCGGTGGTGCGCGCCACGCGCGTCGCGATCGGTGCGGATTTCCCGCTGTCGGTGAAACTCAATTCGGACGACTTCCGCAAGGGCGGCTTCTCTGCCGCCGATTGCCTTGGTGTGGTCGCGATGCTCAACGCCGAGGGAATCGACCTGCTGGAGATCTCCGGCGGCAACTACGAGCAGCCGCGCCTGCTCGGCTTCGAGGGCAAGGCCGACAGCGCTGTGCCGGTGCGCGCCAGCACCCGCCTTCGCGAGGCGTACTTCATCGAGTATGCCGAGGCGATTCGCAAGATCGCCACGATGCCGCTGATGCTCACCGGCGGGTTTCGCACGCGTGCGGCGATGAACGCGGCATTGCAGGAAGGCGTGTGCGACATGATCGGCCTCGGACGGCCGCTGATCACCGAGCCCGACCTGCCGCGACGCTTGCTCGACGGCAGCGCGGAATCGGCCGTGGCATGGGAGTCGTCGCTGGTCCTGCAGCGCACGGGTCTGTTCAGCCCGAGCAGTCCGCTGCTATTGCTGCGGGTGATGAACGTGCTGGGCGCGCAGGGCTGGTATTACCACCAGATCTTTCGGCTAGCTGCCGGCCGCGCGCCGGATACGGCCCGCGGAGTCTTGCGCTCGTTCGCCGGGCACCTTCTCGACGAGTTCAAGACCGCGTTCGGGCGTTGGCGCGCACCAGCGTCGCTGCCGCCCGACTAACGCTTCAGCCCATCACACACATGTTGCGACCCTCGCGCTTGGCGCGATACATCGCGACATCGGCGCGTTCGAACACGGTCTCGGCGGAATCGTCGCCGGCGAAACTGGTGATGCCACATGAGATCGTGACCGGAATGGGTTCTTTGCGGAAGTGGAAGTTCAGTTTGGCGATCCGCTCGCGCATCTGTTCGCAGACCCGCATTGCATCCTCCGGCAGGGTGCCGATCAGCAGCATCGCGAACTCCTCACCGCCGTAGCGCGCAACGAAATCGACCTCGCGGATGTTCTTGGCCAGGTACTGGGCGACCACGTGCAGCACCTTGTCGCCGGCGGCATGGCCGAACTTGTCGTTGATGGCCTTGAAGCGATCGATGTCCCAGGTTGCCAGACACATCGGCCGGCCGAATCGTCGCCAGCGCGCGTGTTCGTGCGCGATGCGTTCGTCCCACGCAAGCCGATTGGGGATGCCCGTCAAGGCGTCGGTCAGGGACAGGCGCTTTTCGCGCTGCAGCGAGTTTTGCAGCGCACGGGTTTGGCGCTCCAGCTCACCGATACGCGAGCGCATGCGATCGGCGCGCTCATGATAGGCCACCACGCGCGCGGCTTCACGCTCACGGAACGCGCTGAGGTGGGAGTGGATGGCGCCGGTGCGATGGGTCACCGCCTGGCGCAGCATGGCGAGGTCGGTTGCGCCCGCGACGCTGTCGCCCAGCGACTTGAGCTCGCCGATCACCGCGCCGTCGAGTCGGTGCCCGGACTGCTGCGACTCCACCCGGTCGGCGTCCTCGCCGAAAAGGTAGGCGGCTACCTGGTCGAGCTGCTCGTTGACCTCATGCAGGGTGCGCTCGACTTCGCCCTTGTCGCGCTGGAACTGCTGCAACTGTTCGTTGACCAGCTCGGCGATGCGTTCGATCGAATCGGCGAGCGCGGCTTCGGTCGTGGCACTGGACAACTTGAGCGTGAGCTCGCCGGCGCGGGCCTGCAGGCGCGGTTCCAGCGCGAGGCGTTCGACCAGGCGCGCGATCAGCGACACGGCCTGGGCGATTCCGCTCAGGCCCGAATCCGCCGCGGTTTCGACCGCTGTTTCCTGTTTGTCGTCCAATGCGGCGATCGCACGCCCCAGCTCGTTGAGCAGCTGTTCGACCTCCGTCGCGTCGGATCGTTTGCGGATGGTCTCGATGACCCGCAGCAGTTGCGTATCGAGTTGCTTGGACTGTCCGCGCGCAGCCACGCAAAGTCGCCCGACGAGCCGGCGCAGGGCGTGATCGAGCGCCCGCCAGGCGCCTTCGTCGCGGTTGCCCGCATTGCCCAGCTTGGCAACGGTGTTCAAGGATTCGGCCAGCACGTGGTAACTCCGCAGCAGCAGGGAATACGGCTCGCAGCCATTCCGGGGAACGGATACGGCCCGAGTCCAGTTTCCCTGTGGCGGCGCGGGCCAACCTCCCAGCTAGCAAGAACCCGGCCGCCCGTCGGGCGTCGGCGAACCGACGCGCTCGGGTACTGACTACCGACCGGGCGCGCGCAGCTCTGCGAGGGCTGCTTCCAGGCTGCCGACACGCGCCTCCAGCTCGGTCAGTCGCGCAGCCATGCCCTCGTGCGCAAGCACGCTGGCTGCCGACGACTCGCCTGCCGACGCCATGCTGGCAGCGGCTGCCTGTGCTGCGGCCGCACCACACAGCAGATGCATGTAGCGGTCCTCGCGCTGGCCCGGCGCGCGACCCACCCGCAGCGCCATCGGCGGTTCCCGCGCAACCAGGCGATCCAGCGTATCGCGCACATCGTCGATCGACGGAAACGACGCCAGCCGCTCGCTGCGGATCAACAGCTCGCCCAAGGTTTGCGGCCCGCGCAGCAGCAGCAGGCACAGCACTGCGCGCTGGCGCGCGGTCACCGTGTAGGCCTCGTCGAAGCGGTGCTCGTAGCGCAGCGCCCGCGCGCCGTGGACTACCTTGACCAGACCCCGGTCCTCCAGCTGTCGCACCGCATGGCCGGCCGCACCCGGCTCCACTTCCATGACCGGTTCACGGCTGGTTTTCTGGTTGCAGGCGACTACCAGCGCGTTGAGCGTCAGCGGGTAGGTTTCGGGTGTGGTGGAGGCCTTTTCGACCAGGCTACCAAGCACCCGCGCCTGGATCAGATCCAGCACCAGCAGTGGGGCAGGGGTTGTCGATGCATCGGTATCCAAACGCGCGCTCCTTGGGCTGGGCAGTCCCGACAAGCATACGCTGCCTTGCTGGCCAAGCCTGCGCCGGTTCAGCCTGCGCTCGCGACCTCGATCCATACCGGCAGGCCGTTGAGTGCGGCGTTCCCGGACGGCACATCGAGCGCGAGTGGGTCGCTCAAATCGTTGTAGCTGGCACCCTCCAGCAGGCTCGCGCGCGACAGCTTCACGCCGTCGCGGTCATGCCCGAAGCCATGCGGGAGGCAGGCGACGCCGGGCGCAAGCGCGTCGTCGGCACGTACCTCGATCTCGATGCTGCCGACCCGCGAACACAGGCGCACCCGGCTGCCGCTGGCGATTCCGCGCGCTTGCAGTTCATCGCCATGCAGCAGCAGGTGGTGGCGCGGTTTGCCCTTCACCAGCCGCGCTGCGTTGTGCATCCATGAGTTGTTGCTGCGCACGTGGCGCCGGCCGATCAGGCGCAGGTTGCCGTGGGCTTCGCTCCAGCGCGGGTCGCCGACCAGACGGGCGAGGTCGGCGACGATGAAATCCGGCGCGCATTCGATGCAGCCGCTGGCGGTTTCCAGTCGCGTCAGCAGCGTCGGTCGCAGGGGCCCGAGATCGAGTCCATGGGCTGCGGCATCGAGGTCTTCCAGGCGTAGCCCGCTGCTGCCGCGCGCAAGGCCGGCGGCGATCGCGTCGCGCGGGGCCGGCAGAGGGGTCCATGCGCGACCGCTGGCATGGGCGTGGGCTGCACCCAGCGCATCGATGATTTGCCAGTCGGCGCGTTCATCGTCGCGCAGGTTGCGCAATGGTGCGTTCAAGCGCGCCACTCGTCGCACGGCGAAGGCATTGAAGATCAAGTCATAGTGCCACTGGGTCAATGGCGAGGCCGGCGGCAGGATCAGGTTTGCGTGGCGGGTGGTTTCATTGACGTAGAAATCGATCGCGACGTAGAAATCGAGGCCGGCGATGGCGGTATCGAGGGCGCGTCCGTCGGGCGTCGACAGTACCGGGTTGCCCGCGCAAGTGAGCAGGCCGCGCACCTGCCCCGGGCCGGGGGTGCGGATTTCTTCGGCGAGTGCCGCAACCGGCAGTTCGCCGGCGAACTCCGGCAGCCCGCGCACCCGCGATTGCCAGCGACCGCGGTGTCCGCGTGCGGTCCCAGGTCCGGTGATCGGGATCGCGGCCTCGTTGACCAGCGCGCCACCCTCGCGATCGAGATTTCCGGTGTAGAGGTTGGCGATCTGGATCAGCCACTGGCAAAGCGTGCCGTAGGACTGCGTCGACACACCCATCCGCCCGTACACCACCGCAGACGGTGCGGCGTACATCTGCGCTGCGAGGCGATTCACATCGCCGGCAGCGATGCCGGTATGCGCCAGCAGCGACGATACGTCGACGCCGCCGATCGCCTGCAGCGCGGCGTCGAGTGCGGCGATCTTGTCCGCGTAGGCGGAAATCCGCGGTGGCCCGCAGCGCTGCAGGGCCTGCACGAATCCGATCAGGAACAGCGCGTCGGTTCCGGGCGCGATCGGCAGGTGCTCGCTGGCGATCGCAGCGGTCTCGGTGCGCCGCGGATCGACGACGACCAGACGCCCGCGTGCGACCAGCCCGGCCAGGCGCTGCGCGATGCCGGGCGCGGTCAACAGACTGCCGTTGGAGGCCACCGGATTGGCGCCCAGCATCAGCATCCAGCAGGTGCGATCGAGATCCGGGATCGGCAGCAGGAACTGGTGGCCGAACATCGCCCAGTTCACCAGCTGGTGCGGCCACTGGTCGACCGACGAGGCCGAGTAGGTATTGCGGCTGCGCAGCGCGCGCAACAGCGGCGGCAGATAGGCAATATGCCCGAAGTGATGCACGTTGGGATTGCCCACGTACACCGCCAGCGCGTCGGCGCCGTGGGCTGCCTGCACGGCCGCCATGCCTTGGCCCGCTTCGCTGAGCGCCTCATCCCAGCCGATCGTTTCGAAGTCGCGGCCGCGCCGCCGCAGCGGCATGCGCACGCGATCCGGATCGGACTCGAGGTCGAGAATCGCATTGCCTTTGGGGCAGATGTGGCCCGCGCTGAACGGATCCTGCGGATCGCCGCGGATCGCTGCGAGCACGCCGTCTTCGGTGCGCAGGGCGAGCCCGCAGATCGCTTCGCACAGCGGGCAGGCGCGGTAGTGGGTAACGCTGGACATGCTGGCTGCTCCCGAATCGGACCGATGGTAGCGCCGGGGCCGGAACCGGTGACGAATCTTTGCACCAAGCGACTGCGCGGGCGCTATCGTGGAGATTGTTCGGGCGGGTCGCAACATGCCGCGATTCAAGATGGAATGGGCGCTGTTTCTGCTCGTGCTTCCGCTGGCCACGGCCGAGGCCGGCTGGTCATTGGAGCTGCAATCGCAGGAGCCGCCCGCGGAAGTTGCGGCTGCTGTTGCTGCCGAACGCAGCAGCGACCCGCAATCGCAGCAGCGTTCGCTGCGTTGGCATGCCCTGGTCCATCGACCGGGCCAGCTTGCGTCTCCCCACTTCCTGGTGTTCGTCCGCGATCGTGGCCAGCGCATCTGGATACTCGACGCGGAGGGCAACTTCCTGGTGCGGATCCCGCGTGGGGCCCCAGCCGCGGATGAGCAGATCGGCACGCGCGGGCTGACCGTTCCCCTCGACATGCCTGGCGCAGCCGCGCAGCGTCGGTGGCTGGCAATCGAGTCCACCCTCGGTACCTTTCCGCAGCCGCAAGTGGAATCCTTGCCGGCGTTCCTGGCGGCCGAGCGTACCGACTGGGTCTACGACGCAGGGTTCAGTGCCGTGTTGGCAGCGCTGGTCCTGCTGAGTCTTGCGTTCCTGTTTCCACTGCGCGACCGCATGTATCTGGCGTACGCGCTCTATCTTGCGGTAATGCTCGCCGCACTGTGGCTGCGCCATCCGGTGGCCTTCCGCAGCGCCAGTGCATTCGGGATCGAACCCGAGCGGATCGCAGCGCTCGGCGTGCTGGCCGCAGCGCTCGCTGCGTGGGCTGCGGTGGAGCTGTTGCTCGCCGGCAGCGGCATTGGGCGCGGCAATCCGGCTGCGGCACGCGTTGCGCGGCTGCTGGCGGTTGGCGCGGTCGCGCTCGGCGTGCTCGACCTGCTGAGCATCGTGGCGATGCCGGGGCTCGCGCATGCTGCCTACGTTGCCATCAATGCGCTGTTCGGGATCAGTGCGCTGTTCACCGCGACCCTGCTGGTCAACGCCTCGCTGCGCGGCGGCCGCATGCCGGGTACGTTCCTGGCCGGCTGGCTGGTGCTGGTCGTACTCGCCGCGTGGTTCAGTCTTGGACCGCTACTGGGAATCCCCCAGCCGGAGGATCCGCATCGCTACATCCTTGCCGGCTGCGCGCTGCAGGGCTTGATCTGGGCGGTGGCGCTGGCCGATCGTGCGCTGCGCCTGCAGCGCGAACGCGACCAGGCGCAGGCACTGGCCGAAAACGATCCGTTGACCGGCTTGCCGAACCGGCGTGCGCTCGACCGCTACATGGACAGCGCGCGGAGCGGCGTGTTGGTCCTGTGCGACCTCGATCGCTTCAAGGCCATCAACGATCGCTTCGGTCATGCGGCCGGCGATTTCTGCCTGCAGCATTTCGGCCGCCTGCTTGAAGCCTATCTGGGCGAGTATGGAATGGTCGGTCGCCATGGCGGCGAGGAATTCCTCGCGATCGCAGGCATCGACAGCGATACCGCACAAGCTGCCAGTGAGCGTTTGCGCGAGGCCACCGAGCGGATGACGGTGGATCTGGGCGGCGTGCGCATTGTGCTCACGGTCAGCATCGGCATCGCGCGCTTCGCAGCAAGCGACGCCGCCGCAGCCCTGGTGGCAGCCGACCTGGCCCTCTATCGGGCCAAGGCCGAAGGTCGCAATCGGATCGCAGTTGCGGAAGGCTGACTGCCGTTCAGCGGATCCGCTCGGCGCGGCCATTGCGCACAACCACCCGCGAGCCGTCGCGCACGGGGCCCAGGTCCTGCTGCCGGACGACAACCTGGCGACCACTGTCGAGGGTCACGAAGACCTCGTAGCGTGGTCCGCGGTTGCCGTCCTTTTCGGTTTCATTGCCAACCAGACCACCGGCGACCGCACCGGCCACCGTTGCCGCCTTGCGGCCGTCGCCTTTGCCGACGGTATTGCCCAATACGCCGCCAACAATCGCACCAAGCACCGCGCCGGAGCCACTGGCATAACCGTCGCCGCCATATACGCGCTCGATCCGGTCGACGGTGCCGCAGTTGTCGCAACGCTGGTACCCATCGTCGTAGGCGTAGGGGCGATCGCGATAGCCCGAGGACGCGCAGGCGGCAAGGCCGAGACACAACACGAGAACCGCAATCAGCCTGTACATCGGACACCTCCATGCAACGCTTCGGATGCGTGCATGGTGTCGTTTCGACACTGAACGGCAGCGTAGCGGTCGACAGGTGCGTGAAACCGGCCCGTTCCGCAGTGCGGAACGGGCCGGTGGTATCGGCGTGAAACTCAGCGAATCTCGAAGTCCGCCGCGCAGCCGCCGGTGACCCAGATGCGATTGCGATCGTAGCCCCAGGTATCGCCCTCGATGCATTCCGAGCGGCTGACCTGCCGGACCAGGGTCACGCCACGATTGCGCGGGGCCGCGCAAACCTCCTCCTCGTAGCTACGCGACTCGCAGCGCAGCCACCTGCCACCACCGGCTTCCGGGCGCCATGCGGTGTCCGCATAGCCGATGTCGAACTCGGCCCTGCAGCCGCTGTCGACCCAGATGCCGCGGCGGTCGTAGGACCAGTTGCGCCCGAAGACGCAGCGGGTTCGGCTGAGCTGGTTTACGATGCTCACCGCACCGTAGCCGATGTCGGCAGGGCAGTAGCGCCGACGGGAATCGTTTGATTCGCAGCGCAGGCGTTCCGGGCGCACGTAGCCGCCGCCACCAAAAGCCGGGGGCGTGACATAGTCGTCGTCGCGATAGCTCAGCTCGAACTCGGCAGCGCAGCCCTCGGTCACCACGATGCCGCGATCATCGCGCCACCAGGTGCGTCCGCGAATGCACTCCGTGCGGCTGATCTGGCGCACGAGGCGCACGCCGCGGCGGGTTTCAGCCGGACAGAACTGGCGGCGGAAGTCGACCGACTCGCAGCGGATGATGATGTTTCTCTCGCCGCGCTGGGCCTGTGCCGGCGTCGGCGCCAGCAGTGCCATTCCCAGCAGACAGAACAGAATGATGTAGCGCATGACAGCGTGCTCCTGATTGATCCCCAGCCCACACGATAAACCCGTGCTGCGTGTTTGTGCCAGCGCGACAGACAGCAAACGCGGAATTTTTTCGCATCCGGCTGCCTTGTTCTGCGGTTGCCTATACTGTCGCGGTGCATCAACCACCCGCCGCCCTGGTGTTCCGAGCCCGCGACCTGACCAAGGTCTATCGAATGGGCGATGTCGAGGTACACGCCCTGCGCGGGGTCGACCTGGATCTTGCTGCGGGCGAGTTCGTGGTGTTGCTGGGTCCGTCGGGCAGCGGCAAGTCGACCCTGCTCAACATCCTGGGTGGTCTTGATGCACCGAGCTCCGGTCACGTCTGGTACCAGGGCGAGGACCTGATCGGCGCCGACGAGCGCAAGCTCACCGCGTTCCGTCGCGAACACGTCGGATTCGTGTTCCAGTTCTACAACCTGATCCCGAGTCTGACCGCGCGCGAGAACGTGGCCATCGTCACCGAGATCGCGAGCGCGCCGATGGCACCGGACGAAGCACTCATCCGGGTCGGGTTGGGCGACCGCCTCGACCACTTTCCGTCGCAGCTTTCCGGCGGCCAGCAGCAGCGCGTGGCGATCGCACGCGCGATCGCGAAACGACCCTCGGTGCTGCTGTGCGACGAGCCGACCGGCGCACTGGACTCGACCACCGGTGTGCTGGTGCTCGAGGCGCTGGAACGGATCAACGCCGAGCTTGGCACCACCACGGTGGTGATCACCCACAATGCCGATATCGCGCGCATGGCGCATCGCGTGCTGTACCTGGCCGATGGACGCATCGTGCGCGAACAGGTCAACGCCGAACGCACCCCGGCGCGGGATCTGCACTGGTGAAGGCGCTGACCCGCAAGGGCCTGCGCGACCTGTGGCACCTGCGCAGCCAGGCGATCGCCATCGCTCTGGTGATTGCCGCAGGCATCGCCAACCTGGTGATGTCGCGCTCGACCTACGAATCCCTGCAGGACACCCGCACGCGCTTCTATCGCGACTATGCATTCGCCGATATCTGGGGCGCGGCGCGCCGCGCGCCGGAGTCGCTGGCCCAACGCATAGCCGCCATCGATGGCGTGCAGGTGGTCGAGACCCGCCTCGTCGCACCTGCGCGCTTGCAGATCGAAGGCTTCGATGAGCCGATCCGCGCGCAGCTGGTCTCGCTGCCGGAGTCGGGCGAGCCGCTGCTGAATCGTCTGCACCTGCGCCAGGGGCGCAGCGTGGCGCCGGGTGCGCGCGACGAAGTGGTGATCAGCGAGGTGTTCGCACAGGCGCAAAAACTGGGGCCGGGCGATTCCCTGCGCGCCATCGTGTACGGACGTGCCACGCGCTTGCGCATCGTGGGCGTGGCGCTGTCGCCCGAGTACATCTATCAGATCCAGCCTGGCGCTGCGTTTCCGGACTACAAGCGCTTTGCGGTGCTGTGGATCGGTCGCCATGCGCTGGAGGCCGCGCTCGACATGGACGGGGCGTTCAACCAGGTGGCCATTCGCCTGCTGCCGGATGCGCGCGAAGCGGCGGTCATCGCGGCACTGGATGCACTGCTGTTGCGCTACGGCGGGCTGGGCGCCTATGGCCGCATCGACCAGCTGTCGAATCGATTCCTGCATGAAGAGCTGCGCCAGCTGAGCACGATGGCGACGGTTTTCCCGACCATCTTTCTGGCGGTCGCTGCATTCCTGCTCAACGTGGTGCTGGGCCGCATGATCGACACCCAGCGCGACCAGATCGCGATCCTCAAGGCATTCGGCTACAGCGGCACCAGCGTCGCGCTGCATTACCTGGGCATCGTCGCCCTGATCGGGCTGTTCGGCACCGCGGTGGGTATCGCGGGCGGCATCGCGCTGGGCCATTGGCTGTCAGGCGTGTATCAGGAGTTCTACCGGTTTCCGTTTCTCGATTTCCGCCTCAGTGCCGGCACCGTGGCGCTGGGTATCGCGGTGAGCCTTGCCGCCTCGCTGGTCGGCACCTTGCAGGCGGTGCGGCATGCGCAACGCCTGCCGCCGGCCGAGGCGATGCGGCCACCGGCACCCGAGCGCTATCGCAAGACCGCGATCGAGCGCCTGCTGCCGCCGCGATGGTTGGGCCAGCCGTCGCGGATGATCGTGCGCCATCTGGAGCGCCGCCCCTGGAAGGCCCTGCTCAGCGTGGTGGGCCTCGCGCTGGCCTGCGCGATCATGATGGTGGGGCGCTTCCAGAAGGACTCGATCGACTGGATGGTCGATGTGCAGTTCCGCCTCGCACAGCGCAACGACATGGCAGTCGACTTCACCGAGGCGACGTCGCGCAGCGCTGCGTTCGAGCTGCGCGCACTGCCGGGCGTGCTGCAGGTCGAGCCCTATCGCAGCGTGCCGGTGCGCCTGCGTTTCGGCACCCGCAGCCATCGCACCGGGTTGCAGGGCTTGCTGGCCGACGCGCAGCTCAAGCGCCCGCTGGACGCGCAGATGCGCGAGCTCGAGTTGCCGGAGTCGGGCATGGTGCTGACCGACCACCTCGCCGGCATGCTTGGCGTCAAGACCGGCGACGTGGTCACCGTCGAGGTGTTGCAGGGGCGCCAGCGGGTGGTCGACGTGGTCATCGCCGGCACGGTCAAGGAGTACATCGGCGTGCAGGCCTACATGACGCTGGACGCGCTCAATCGCCTGTTGCGCGAGGGCGACGTGGTGTCTGGCGTGTTCCTGCGCGTCGACTCCGCGCAGCAGTTGGCGCTCAACGCTGCCCTCGAACGGCGGCCGCGGGTGGCCGGGATCGGCATGCGCAAGTTGGCGATCGCCAACTTCTACGAGACCCTGGCAGAAAGCATGCTGGTGTTCGCATTCGTATCGCTGGTGCTGGGGGCGGTGATCAACTTCGGCGTGGTCTACAACGCCGCGCGCATCGCGCTGTCCGAGCGCGGTCGCGAACTGGCCAGTCTGCGCGTGCTCGGCATGACCCGCGGCGAGGTGTCGTGGATCCTGCTCGGCGAACTGGGCCTGCTGGTAGCGGTGTCGATACCGCTGGGCTTTGCGGCAGGCTGGGCGTTGTGCGCGTACATGTCCTCGCAGCTGCAATCCGAACTGTATCGAGTGCCGGTTCACATCAGTGCTGCGACCTACACCTTCGCCGGCCTGACGATGGTCGCATCGACCCTGCTGTCGGCGTGGGTCGTGCGCCACCGCATCGATCGCCTCGATCTGGTCGGCGTGCTCAAGACCCGCGAATAGACGCCGCCGGCCCTGTCATCTCCGGCCCTGTCATCTGCTGGCGTTGGCAGCGACAATAGCCCTTCGAATACGGAATCTCGTCGATGCAGCGCAGGACCATGACATTGCTCGGCGCGTTGGTGCTGCTGATCGCAGCACTTGCCGCGTTCGGATTGCGCGAGCCCGAGCGCACGGTGATGCTCGGCGGCGTGCAGCGCGGGCCCTTCGTGCAGACCTTCACCGAAGAGGGCAAGACGCGCCTGCGGCAGCGCTTCCTTGTGGCAGCCCCGTTGGCAGGCACCGTCGGGCGCATCGATCGCCAGCCGGGTGATGCGGTGCGTGCCGGTGAGACGCTGGCGATCCTGACGCCTGCGGTGGGTGGCCTGCTCGATCCGGGAACGCGATCGCGCCTGCGCGCAGAAGCCGCTGCTGCAGCCGCCAGCGTGCGCGCTGCGCGCCAGCGCGTGCGTGCAGCGCAGTCCGCGCAGGTGCTCGCAGCGCAGGAGCTCGGGCGCAGCAGGCAGATGCGGGAGCGCGGCCTGATATCCGCAGCGCAGGCCGATCTGGCAGTGGCGGCGGCGCGCCAGACGGATGCGGAACTCGACGCCGCAGTCGCCGAAGCACAGGCCGCGCAGCAGCGCGAAACTGCCGCTGGTGCGGTGTTGGCAGCTGAAGGGCAGGGCGGTGGAACCAGCCTGCCGCTGACAGCACCCATCGATGGCGTGATCATCCGGCGATACCAGGAGAGTGCAGGCCCTGTCTCGGCAGGCCAGCAACTGCTCGAGATCGGCGATCCGACGGCGATCGAGGTCGAAGTCGAGGCGCTGTCCACCGATGCGGTGCTGTTGCATGGCGGCATGCGCGCACGCATCCTGCGCTGGGGCGGGCCGGATGCGCTTGCGGCCCTGGTTACGCGGGTCGAGCCAGGTGGTTTCACCAAGATCTCGGCGCTCGGGGTCGAGGAGCAACGGACCCGGGTCATCGTCGATTTCGACGCGCCGCGCGCGCAGTGGCAGGCGCTCGGCGACGGTTTCCGGGTCGAGGTGGAGTTCATCGTGTTCGAGGGCGAGGGCATCCTGAATGCGCCAAGCGCGGCGCTGTTTCGACGCGATGGCGGCTGGTACGCCTACGTCGCCGAGAACCTGCGTGCGCGCGCAGTAGCGGTGGAGATCGGCGCGCGAAGCGGGCCCAGGACCGCGATCGCGTCCGGACTGAGCGAGGGGCAGATGGTGGTGCTCGACCCCGACGACCAGATCAAGGAAGGCACCCGATTGGCTCCGCTCGCGGTTGACAAGTAATAAAGCTTGGCTTTTCGGGGAAAGCCGTGCTAGTGTCCGCCCCGCTGTGTTTGCACGGTCACTGTGAATCGTGGCCCGATGCGGCGCCGATCTTCGATCCGCTCCATCGTTCTACATCTGTGTCTCCCTGCACACCAGTGAAAGGTCGCCTCCCTCGAGGGTGGTG
>JBBRFN010000034.1:0-24720 GCA_038224265.1 Lysobacterales bacterium | reverse complement strand
AACACTCAGCGGCACGGCAAACCCCACCGGGAGCAAGACCAAATAGGGAAGCATTGGCGTGGCCCGCGCTGCTTCCGGGTAGGTCGCTTGAGCCGTCCGGTGACGGGCGGCCCAGATGAATGACTGTCGCGCCGGCGGGTTTCGCCGTCGAACAGAACCCGGCTTATCGGCCCACTCCGCACTTTTCCTCTCCACCGCGTAGCGCGGGTCGTTCCGACCCGCGGCTCGTCGCCCCCCGTCGATGCGGGTTGCGGCGATCGTGGTGGCAGGTCGGGGCGACCTGCCCTACGCGGTTGCGGCGAGCCATGCTCGCGGCGACCGACTCACCGCGTAGCGCGGGTCGTCCCGACCCGCGGCTCGTCGCCCCGCGTCGGTGCGGGTTGCGGCGATCGTGATGGCAGGTCGGGGCGACCTGCCCTACGCGGTTGCGGCGAGCCACGCTCGCGGCGACCGACTCACCGCGTAGCGCGGGTCGTCTCGACCCGCGGCAGCGGTCATTCGATGTACTCGAAAACCTTGACCACCTGCACCACGCCTGGCACGCCGCGCGTGATCTCAACCACCCGTTCGGCCTCTTCGGCCGTGACCAGGCCCATCAGATACACCTTGCTGTTCTGCGTGGTGATGTTGACCCGGCTCGGATCGAAGCCCTCGATGTCGACGATGTCGAGCAAGGCGGTCTTCGCGCGCAGGGTCAGCCAGCGGTCGCGGGTGGCCGAGCCGAAACCGGTCGGCTCCTCGACGCTGATCTCGTTGACGATGCGGCGAACGCCCTGCAGACCGCCTGCGAGCGACTCCGCACGCTCGCGCAGCGCGGCCGTGCGCACCTCGCCGACCAGCAGCATCACGCCGTTATGGACCACGATGCCGACGTTGTTCTTCAGCGCCAGCTCCTTGTCCTGATTGACCGCGTTGTAGGCGGTCAGCTCGATGTTGCTGTCGTCGAGCACGGTGCCGAAACTGCGCCGATCGCGCGCGGCGCCGACCGCAACACCACCACCGATGACGGCGGCTGCACAGCCGGACAGCAGTGCGGCCAACAACAGTGCAAGTACAAGACGGATCATCGATTACTCCACAGGCAGGTCATGATTCGGGGCGAAAGGCATCGCGGATCCAGTCGACGGTCGCTGCCTCGTCGACGGCGATGACATCGAAGCGACAGGTGCGCTCGGCGTCGCGGGGATGCTGGGCAAGATACCAGCGCGCGCAGGCCACCAGCCGCGACTGCTTGCGCGCATCGACCGATGCGGCCGCACCGCCGAAGCCGGCGTGGGTGCGCAATCGCACCTCGGCAAACACCAGCACCGCGGCGTCGAGCAGCACCAGGTCGATCTCGCCGAAACGGCAGCGCACGTTGCGCGCGACCACCTGCAATCCGCGCGCCTGCAACATGCGCGCGACGCTCGCTTCGACCGCCGCGCCGCGCGCGGCGCGCTCGCTCACGGTGCCGAGCGTGCGGCAGGCACGTCGCTGCTGAGCGCGCCGTCGGCGGCGCGCGGCACGCCGTCGACGAATCGCATCCAGTCGAGCAGCCGCCGCACCCGACCGAAGCCATCGACCGCCAGCTGGCCGCTGGCGCCGGGCAGATAGGCGTCCGGATTGCGCGACAGCCAGTCCAGGTAGGGCAGCAGTCGATAGCCGTCGATGCCGAATGCGAACAGACGCGGCGCGTTGGCGGCACTGCTCATGCTGCGACCGAGCACCTCGCGCTGCGGCAAGCCGGCGCTGGCGCCGAACAGCCACGGCGCATCGCAGAATTCCACGCCGTTGAGGTCGCGGTCGAGAGCACGGCTTGGATTGCCGCTGTAGATGTGCGATGTGGCGATGATGGGCAGGTCCTGCATGCCGCGCGAGCGCAGTTGCGGCACCAGCAAGCGGCCCTGCTGCGGGCGCACGGCGACGAACACGCCGTCCGGCCCGCCGCCGGCGGCCTGCGCGATCTGCGCTGCGTAGTCGACGGCCTCCGGCGGCAGCCGCGCCGCGCCGGCTACCGCACCACCGAGTTGTTCGAACTGGGCCCGGAACGCGAGGGCAGCGCGCTCGCTCCACTCTTCTGTAGCCACTAGCAAGGCCACCCGCCGCAGCCCGCGCGCGAACGCATACTCGGCCGCCAGTGCGGCCTCGTCATCGGGTGCGAGCGCGAACTGCTGGCTGCCGGCAGGCGGCACCGCGCCGCTGTCGGGATGATTCAGCGCCAGCACCGGCACCCGCGGATCGGCGACCGCCAGTACCGCGGCGACCTGGTCGCGCGCCAGTGGGCCGACTGCGCGGGTCGCGCCCTCCGATGCAGCACTCGCATACGCCGCGAGCGCGCCCTCGACTCCTTCGCCGACGTCGTACACGCGCACCAGCGGACGCTGCTGCGTATCGGCGAAGTAGGCTGCGAAGAAGCCGTCGCGGATCGCCGCACCGGCCGCCGCCAGCGGCCCGCTCAGTGGCAGCAACAGGGCTACCTGCGGTGTGGTCGCATAGCCCTCCAGACGCCATTCGCTGCTGCTGCTGCGTCCGGGCAGCAGGGTGCCGACCTGGCGCGTGGGCCGCGGAATCACCCGCGAAGGCATCGCGCCCTTCAGGCGCAGCGCACGTTCAAGCCATGGTCGGCGCGCATCGGCGGCGTCCAGGCCACCGAGCGCGCTGGCCAGCGTTGCGGTGTCGAGCAGGGCCAGCGAGTCGATGATGTCGCTCTCCAGACCGGCGCGCTGGGTAGCGTCGATCCGCGCCAGCAGCCCCACACGCTCGCTGACCGCATCCAGCGGGCGGCCCAGCAGGTCGAGTGCGCGCGCGCGAACCTCGGCTGCGCGCTCGGCCACCGCCGGCGACAGCTGCGCGCTGGGCAAGGTCGCCAGCGACAGCGCGCGTTCGGCATCATTGCCCGACAGCGCCAGTTCGGCGAGCAGCAGGTCCAGGCGCGCGGCATCTCGCGCGTCGATGCGCTTGCGTCGAATGTCGGCGGCAAGCCGGGCCACGCCCACGAAATCGCCGTCCTCGCGCAGGCTCTCGGCGGCTTCCAGCAGCAGCTGGTCGCGCGCACCGCGGTTGCTGCGGGCGAGGCGTTCGTACTCGACTGCCGCCGCGCGGAACTCGCCCTGCGCGGCCAGAGCGCGCGCCTGCCCATCGTCGATTTCGGAGATGGTCGGACCGCTGCTGACGCAGCCGGCCAGCAGCAGCAACAGCAACCACGGGGAACGGCGCACAAACACGGACATGGGCGGCATGGATGGCGACGGGAGCTAAGATCATACAGACGACGCGTCGATTGCCGCAGCAGCGGCAGTGGCGCGTCACCCCACCGACACAGGAACGCCATCATGCAGGCAGGCCCCGCTGGCTTGACCGTCGTCGCCACCCCGATCGGCAATCTCGACGATTTCGCCCCACGCGCGGTCGCTGCACTGCGCGATGCGCACGCGATCGCCTGCGAAGACACCCGGCATTCGCAAACCCTGCTGTCGCGCTTTGCGATCGCCACACCCGCGCTGGCCTACCACGAACACAACGAGCGCGAGCTGGCGCCCAAGCTGGTCGCGCGCATGCGTGCGGGCGAGCGTATCGCGCTGATCAGCGATGCCGGCACGCCGCTGATCAGCGATCCCGGCTTTCGACTGGTCGCGGCCGCGCATGCGGCCGGCATCGTGGTGAGCACGGTGCCGGGTGCATGCGCGGCAATCGCTGCGTTGAGCGTTGCGGGTCTGCCCAGCGACCGCTTCGTGTTCGAAGGATTCCTGCCGCCCAAACAGGCCGCGCGCAGCGAGCGTCTGGCCACCCTGGCCGGCGAGACGCGCACGCTGGTGTTCTACGAATCGCGGCACCGCATTGCCGAGTGCCTCGCCGATGCGGCGGCCGCATTCGGTAGCGGGCGCCGCGCCACCCTGTGCCGCGAACTGACCAAGCTGCACGAGACGGTGCTGCAATCGACTCTGGGCGAGCTGACCGCGCGGGTATGCGCCGATGCCGAGCAGCAACTCGGCGAAATCGTGTTGGTGATCGAGGGCGCCGGTGACGATGCGGACGCCGCACGCCTGCGCGAAGGCATGCGCGTGTATGCACTGCTGGCCAAGGAGCTGCCGCCGGGCCGCGCGGCGAAACTGGCAGCGACCATCACCGGTGCATCGCGCAACGCGCTGTATGGCGGCGACGGCGCGTGAGCGCAGTCAGGGGCCGACCAGATAGAGCGCAAGGATTCCCACGGCCCCGGCCCACACACCGGCAAGCGCGTCATCCAGCATCGCCCCGAATCCGCCGTGCAGGCTGCGATCGGCCCAGCTGGCGGGCCACGGCTTGACGATGTCGCACAAGCGGAACACCACGAAGCCGACGATCAGTACCGCGAGCGTCGAAGGCGGCTGCGGGCTATCTGCGCCCCAACGGATAAAGGCATCGATCAATGCGAGTGTCAGCCACTGGCCGACGAACTCGTCGATCACCACCACGCCCGGGTCCTCGATGCCGATCCTGCGGATCAACCAGTCGGCCGCCCACGTGCCGATCGCGAAACCGCCGACGATGCCCAGCCACGGCAACAAAGGATGCCAGTACTGCATCAGCACGAACAGCGGCAAGGCCACCAGACTGCCCGCAGTGCCCGGCGCGACCGGCGCCAGACCGGAGCCGAAGCCGCTGGCGATCCAACCGGCCGGGTGCGCGAGCACGATGCGACGTTGGGCGGGGGTCAGTCGCATGGACGCTCAGGCGAAGTGGTCGAAGCCGGTGCGCGACAGTGCCATGCACGCACCATCGCCGTCATGCACCTGCAGCCCGCGGCGCGCGACCACGCCTCCGATGCAGCTCAGGCGCAGGCGCAGGCGCGCAGCGATCGCCGCGACCCGTGCCACGCGCGACGGCGGCACGCTGAAGCACAGCTCGTAGTCGTCGCCGCCGGACAGCGCGAGCTGCGCGCGCGCAGCCGGCGCCGGCAACACCCGGCGCAGCGCCGGCGATGCGGGCAGGCTGGCCGCCTCGATGCGAGCGCCGACCCCGCTGGCGCGCAGCACGTGGTCCAGATCCTGCGCCAGGCCGTCGGATACATCGATGCACGCACTGGCCACTCCGCGCAGAGCCAGGCCCAGCGCGATCCGTGGCGTGGGCCGGTCGAGGCGATCGCGCAAGGCGCGCGCATCGCGCTGGTTTGCCGCACGCAGGCGCGACTGCACCAGGGCGAGCCCGGCCGCCGCATCGCCCAGGCAGCCCGATACGAACAACATATCGCCGCTGCGTGCACCGTCGCGCCGCAGCGCCTTGCCGCGAGGCGCGCTGCCCAGCGCCTGGATAGTGATCGACAGCGGACCACGGGTGGTGTCGCCACCGACCAGCGCCACGGCGTGGCGACGCGCAAGGCGCCGGATGCCGCGCATGAAGGCTGCCAGCCAGTCCGACTGCAGTTGCGGCACGGTCAAGGCCAGCGTGATCCAGCGCGGCATCGCGCCCATCGCGGCCAAGTCGGAAAGATTCACCGCCAGCGCTTTCCAGCCGATCGCGGCCGGATCGGTGTCAGCGGGAAAGTGCACGCCAGCAACCAGCGTATCGACGCACGCGACCAGATCGTGCCCTGCAGGCAGGCGCAGCAACGCGGCGTCGTCGCCGATGCCCAGCACCACGTCGCGACGCCCGTGCGCCGCAGCGCGGCGCACACCCGCGATCCACTGGAATTCACCCGTAGGCATGCCGCTCCTCGCCGGCCCCGCGCTGCCATGCGGCGAGCGGGGAATCAGCGTCATCGTACCTGTGACGTGGTCCTGTCGCTGACATGCTGTCGGCGATTGCGATCGCCGACAGCATGGATTGGTGCGCGCAACAAATCGTGGCAACCGCGGGCAGCTGCACCGCCGGGTGTTGCCAGTGCGCGCCCACCCGGCCATCATCTACGCGACAGGTGGCGCATCGAGGGGTGTCGCGCATTGCAACAGGCAGGCCATGCGTAATGGCGTGGAGTGCCATGCTTGGGGATGCTGCATGAATACCTACGCGAAACGCCGCACCATCGTGGTGGCCGACGACGATGCCGATGATTGCGCCCTCTTGCGCGATGCCTTCGGTGCCGCTCAGGTCGACAGCCGGATCGAGTTCGTAGCCGACGGCCGCCAACTGCTCGACTACCTGCGCGGCACCGCGGCCGCCGGAGTGGCCGATCGAAGACGCGACGGCGACCCGGCAATCGTGCTACTCGACCTCAACATGCCGAACATGGACGGCCGTGAAGCGCTGGCCGCTATCCGCGCCGACCCGTCGCTACAGCACCTGCCGGTGGTGGTGTTCAGCACCTCAATGCACAGCAGCGACATCCTCGGCAGCTACCAGTCCGGCGCCAGCTCGTACATCGTCAAGCCCTCGAGCTTCACCGAGTTCACGCGCATCGCGCGCGAGCTGGGCGCGTACTGGCTCGACACGGTGTGCCTGCCCGCAGATCCGGGCGGCAGGCGCTGAATCGACAGCGATCGGGGCCCTAGCGCCGATACTCGTCCGCCCGCCACTGCGCAGACGCATTGTCGAGCACGCTGTTGACGTAGGTGTGGCCGTTTTCGCTGCCGAACCGCTTGCAGACCTCGATCGCCTCGTTGAGCACGACCCGGTACGGCACATCGATCCGGTGCAGCAGCTCGAAGGCAGCGATTCGCAGCACCGCGCGCTCGATCGGATCGACCTCGTCGACTTCACGGTCGAGAAAATCGCGCAGCCGGGTATCGATGGTGGCGCGCTCGCGCTCGACGCCGAGCACCAGGTCGCGGAAATACTCGATATCGGCGATCTCCATTTCCTGCTCGTGTTCGAACTGTGCGACCACGCGCGCCATCGGTGTTGCCGAGACCTGCCACGCATACACCGCCTGCAGCGCGCGCCGGCGGGCGCGCGAGCGTGCAGCTAGGTCGACACCGGATTTGCCCTGTCGCGAAGCGCCCATGATCGTGCCCTCAGACCGCGGCGGCGCGCAGGATGCCGAGCATCTCGAGCACGGCTTCGGCCGCTACGGCGCCCTTGCTGCCCTCGCCGCCTCCAGCGCGGGCGAGGGCCTGCTCTTCGTCGTGGCAAGCCAGCACGCCGTTGGCGACCGGAATGCCCTGAGCCAGTGACACCTGCATCAGGCCGCGCGCGGACTCGTTGACGATCACCTCGTAGTGCGAGGTCTCGCCGCGGATCACGCAGCCCAGCGCCACGATCGCCTGCCACTTTCCGGCAGCCGCGACGCGCTGTGCCGCCTGCGGCAGCTCCCACGCGCCCGGCACCTGCAGCAACAATATGTTGGCCGGATCCACCCCATGGCCGGTCAGCGCGCCCAGCGCGCCATCGACAAGACGTTCGACGATCGCGGCGTTGAAGCTCGCTGCGATCACCGCCACCCGCGCATCCGGCACGTCGGCTGCCTGCAGTTGTGCCACGCCATGCCGCTCGGCGTTCGGGCGCGCCGCGCCGGCTCGGGTCTGGTGGTGCTTGCGGGTGTGCATGCGGTGTCCGGGCGCGATGGGCGCCGGATCGCTACCGGCAGCTCAATGGGGTGGATCGCGCGCAAGGCTTCGATGCGCCGACCCGAACCGGGACCACGCGCCAATTCACCCTACGGCGAAACGTACTCTACCACTTCGATCCCGAAGCCCGAGAGGCCGGGAAACTTGCGCGGGGTACCCAGCACGCGAATGCGGCCGAGACCCAGGTCGCTGAGAATCTGCGCGCCAAGCCCGTTGCGGCGCCAGTCGCTCCAAGGCTTGGCGTCCGCACGCGGGGGCGCTGCGTCGTCGAGGCGATCGAGCAGCGCGCTGCTGTCATCGGCTTCGGCGAGCACCACCACCACACCGCAGCCGGACGCCGCAATCGCCGCCAAAGCGCGGTGCACCGACATGCTCAAGCCCGCACCGGTCAGGTGCAGCACGTCGGTCAATGCGTCCTTCACGTGGACCCGCACCAGCGGCGTCGACGCGGCCGCCAGATCGCCGCGGACCATGGCGAAGTGCAGTTCGCGATCGATCATGCTGCGGTAGGCGAGCAGGTGGAACGGCCCGTGCTCGGTCTGTACCGTGCGCTCGAACACGCGGGTCACGGACTTTTCGGTTTCAAAGCGATAGCGGATCAAGTCCGCAATGCTGCCGATCTTCAGACCATGGCGCTGCGCGAAAGCCTCCAGCTGCGGCCGGCGCGCCATGCTGCCGTCCTCATCGAGTACCTCGACCAGCACGCCTGCAGGCTCCAGCCCCGCCAGCAGCGCCAGATCGCTGGCAGCCTCCGTATGTCCCGCGCGCATCAGCACGCCGCCAGGGCTCGCCATCAGCGGAAAAATATGGCCAGGCTGGGTCAGGTCTGCAGCGCGCGCATCGGGCTGCACCGCAGTGCGGATGGTGTGCGCGCGATCGTAGGCGCTGATGCCGGTGGTCACGCCTTGCGCGGCCTCGATCGAGACGGTGAAGTTGGTGTGGTGCGGCGAGGTGTTGTCGATGACCATCGGTGCCAGCGCCAGTTGCCGGCAACGCTCGCGGGTCAGCGACAGGCACACCAGGCCGCGCGCCTCGCGCACCATGAAATTGATGTCCTGCGGCCGCACCAGCGATGCGGCCATGATCAGATCGCCCTCGTTCTCGCGATCCTCATCGTCGAGCACCACCACCATGCGGCCGGCGCGGATTTCATCGAGCAGTTCGGGAATTGTTGCGAAGGGCATGGGTGCGGCTGGCATGGGTGCGTTGGGTGCAGCGGTTTGCATCAGGGCCCAGGGCTCAGGGCCCGGGGCCCAGCCGAAGGGATGGTTTGCCTCGCGGTCGCGGTGGACGCGGAACGAACGCTGTCAGTGGCAGGCAGGCTCAGTCGTCGACGGCATCCTGCCGCAACAACACCAGGCAAAGCCGCAGTCCCCGAACCTCGTCTGGGCCCTGAGCCCTGGGCCCTGGGCCCTGCTCGCCTGAACCCTGAGCCCTGAGCCCTGAGCCCTGTTGCCGGCACCCTATGCATACCCAACACTGCCAGCCTGCATCAGCCGCTCGACATACCGCGCCAGCAGATCGACCTCCAGATTCACCATGTCGCCGACAGCGCGCTCACGGAACGTGGTCACCGCGACCGTATGCGGAATCAGAGCCACCTCAAAAGTGTTTCCGGCCACCCCGTTCACGGTCAGGCTCACGCCATCGACGGTGATCGAGCCCTTCTCGGCGATGTAGCGCGACAGCGGCGCCGGCGCTTCGAACACCCAGCGCTGCGCGCGCGCATCCGGCTGCACCGCCACCACAGTGCCGACGCCGTCGATGTGCCCACTGACCAGATGGCCGCCGAGGCGGTCCGACAACCGCAACGCTTTCTCGAGATTCACCGCATCGCCGGTGCGCCGTACGCCGAGGCTGGTGCGCGCCAGCGTTTCGGTGGACACGTCGGCAGCGAAGCGTTCGCCGGTGATCTCCACTACCGTCAGGCATACGCCACTCACGCAGATGCTGTCGCCGAGCCGCACGTCATCGAAACCGAGTTCGGCCGCCGCGACTTCGAGGCGGATATCGCCCTCGCACGCCTCTATCGCATGGATGCTGCCGGTGGTCTGCACGATGCCGGTGAACATGAGAGCGCTTCAGTGGTCGGCCGCATAGTGTATCGCGGCGTGACCCTTGCGAAGCGCAGGAATTGCGACGAACTCGCGAAGCCGGCGTCATGACCGGCCGACCGCCACACTTGCCAGCCGTCGTCTCCGCGCGGGGATTGATTGGCGGCTCGACAGCCGCCATGCCAATCTACCTGCGGACATGACCAAAACCCTGGTGCGAGGCGGCACACGGGCAAGACCCTTCACCGATGGTCGGCACGCCCAACTGAGGATCGAGGAAGCGCGCTCCCGCACTTCCTCGACGCCAAATCAACGGAACCTAGGTGATTCCGCTACGCAGACATACAGCGATCGTTGTCCCTATCCGACCCTTGTTCATGACTCTACAGGCCTATGGCAGATTGCAGGGGTTGTCTTCAGCGTACACGGACACATAGCTCGGGTACCCGTCGCAACTGGCCCCACTGCCGACCACCCAAGAAGTGGCCGCCGACTTCGGGCAGAAGTCTGGACCGAAGCTCCCAGTCTGGGTTTGCCGCGGCGAGCCTAGCGTGTTGATTGGCGCATCACACCCGTTGTTGTTTCCATAGGCGACAAGCCCACTGGATCCCAGGAGCACAGCAGAGTACGCGCAGCCGGTGAACGACGGCGGCTGTGGGTTCGGTGGACCGAAAACCGAGATCTGCGCCGATGCCGACGCGTCTCCGTATGCAAGTCCGGCCACCGCATCTGCGCTTACATAGGCACCGCCCTCGTTGCACAGATACTCGCCGTTGGCGTCAGATACTTTCGAACCAGCGGGAAGTCTCGGATTCAGTGCCTTCTCTAGAACCGCGATGCCAGTATCGAGTCGGCCGATCTGTTCTCGCGTCAGGTCGGCCGAGCTCGCCAGTTTCTGCGTTCCAGCCGCGAGACGCATTTGCCTCAATCGGTCAAGATCGCGACGGAGGGCTGCCTGGCCAAAACCGACTTCTGTGAAACGTCCGGCACCACGGTCGATCCGATAGACATTCGGCGCAACCTCTACCGCATGGTCGCCATATGCAACAAGAAACGCGTCGACAGTGCTAAACCTCGGAAAAGTATCTGCAAACGCAGGGCTAGGGCCTGCCGCGAGAATCAGCGCAACCCATGCAGCGCCATTTGACAGTTTCATGACTAACCTCCTTCCTAGATGATTGAATTCACGATTTGTGCGGACAGCACGATTCATTGATGCAATCAACGGGTTTGGCAATCCTGCAAGTCCAAACAAACCCTGTCGATCCGAGTGACCGCACCCAATTTCTACTCGAGCCCTGTTACATGTAGCAAGCAGCAGGCCGTGTCTTTGTTGCAAACTGTCGACTGGGTCACGGGTGCTACCGGTCGCGTCGGGCAATGAGCCGCAGATCAGGCTGTGCCACCTACCCCAAGGCGAAACATCCGCGCGAGCAATTCTGCTTCATGGCGCGAGAACGGCGGGATTCGAGCGATCGACAGGGCTGGCGAAGCTTCGTTCGGCAAAAAGCGCTTGCTGCTATCGGAACTCCACCGCCGGTTGGACGATCATTGATTTAAGCGCCCTGCGGGCAATACTATGCCCCTTAGTCTTTGGCCCCACGAGCGCGCGTTCCGGATCACATGCTGCCAGATCCATTCAATGGCACTACCCTGCGCCAAACACGCATCGCTCACGGGGAACTGGCTCGCGAGAGCGGGCTTTTTGCAGCTGCGGAAGCGTTGCAAGACCAATGGCGGCTGGACGAAGCAGAGCGCCTGATTCGGGCGGCTGAAGGCTCGATCCAAGATCGGGCACGTGCTCACTTCGTGCTTTCGATTCTCGCGATGCAGCAGGGCCTTAGCACTGCTGCGTTCGAAGAGGCAGCGCTTGCCGAGCAGCTTGATCCGCTCAATCGGGCCATTCGGCATCATGCGCTTACACTCGAGAAGCTGCGCGATCCCCATGACCCTGAGTCCTTTCTCGCAAAACACCGCCTGTTCGGTGCCGACTTTGCGGGCCAGGAAGCAAACCTGCATGTGCAGTCGGCTCGTTCCAGCGACCCCGATCGCACCCTCCGAGTCGCATATCTCACGCCCGACGCGCACTTGGCGATGGCTCGGTTCATTGAATGCATCCGACTCCATCACGACCAAAGCAAGTTTGACGTCTCGCTGTACTACGCGTTTCCGTGCGATCTGGCGGCTCTGCAGTTGGCGTATCCTAGGGTCCGACACGTATCAGTCGCGGGCATGGGTAATCAGCAAGTCGCCGAATTGCTCGTCGGGCATGGGATCGATATCGCAATTGATCTGGCGGGCCACGGGGCAGGCAACCAATTATTGGCACTGCAGCGACGACCTGCACCGATACAGATGACTTGGCTTGACTATGTAGCGACCACCGGTATCCCCGCGATCGACTACCGGGTTGCGGATGACATCACGGACCCTCCGGGCAGCGAAGCATGGTCGACCGAAACGCCGCTGCGCTTGCCGGTGGCTGCGTGGTGCTACAGCCCGCATCCCGCAGCACCGGCACCGCGAGCGGATTTGCCAATTCCGCATGACATTGTCCTTGGTTCGCCCTGTGTGCCACTCAAGCTGAGCGACGCCGCGCTAGCGTGCTGGACGCTGCTGTTGACAACGCTTCCGCAGTCAAGGCTTCGCCTTCTTGGTGTTCCCGAAGGCAAAGCCCGTGAGCGCATTCGTAGCGCACTGGCCGGGATCGACCCGAACCGGGTGGAGATCATCGGCCGGCTACCCATCGACGCCTACTACCGCGCGATCAACGAGTTTGATATCGCGCTGGACCCGGGGCCATTCAGCGGCGCCACTACTACGCTGGACTGCCTGTGGCAGGGTGTCCCAGTGGTAACGATTCCCGGGGCGCTACCGCACGGTCGTTCCACAGCAAGCATCCTCGCACATGCGGGCGTTTGCGAGTGGGTTGCGAGCGACATCCGCGACTTTATTCGCATTGTCACGCAACTTGCCGGAGATGGAGAAGCAAGGTCCAGCTGGCGTCGAACCGCTCGCGACCAGCTGCTTGCAACCGCGCTATTCGACGGCACCCGTTTCGTCGGCGCATTGGAGACCGCGCTGCGGGCCGCTTGGCGGCGTTACGTCGAGCCTCCGCATTCCGCAGTCGACGACGAATCGACACCATACAATCACCGTGCTGATCGGCTCGCAGCTCGCGGTTTCGACGCAATGTCTAAGAACGCTTTCCCGAAGGCGCTTGCAGAGCTGGGTGCCGTACTCCGACAGGCACCCGCATGGCCTAAGGCGCGAGCTGGCTACTGGTCGGCGGCACAGGCACTCGCGAGGGCTAGGGATGCAGTAGCGTTTTCGAAACGTCTGACCCAAGTCGACATCGTGCAGGTAACGATGGACGGAGCAGGAAGTGCTCACGCGGCGATTTCCTTTCCAAACCGGGCGTCGCCGGCGCGATCCATTGCCGTCCACGCTGGATCGGAACATGACGCCTATGCTCTTGCAGCCGCTACTTCGAGCGAGGACTGGATACTCTTTAGCGATGCACGATGCACCCATTGGTGGTCGGTAGCAACGGCTGAAATCGATGCGGCTTTGCGCGAGTTCGACGCGCTGTCGTCGATCGGAATTGCGCGCGATCGCCGTGCACAACTCGCAGGTGCTCGCGTGCATTCCTCGCAGGCAACATTCATCGGCAGGATCTGGCCATTTCGCGGCTGGACGTGTCCAGCAACACTTTTGTGCGGCAACTGGCTCCTGGTGCGAACCAGTCTGCTGAGCAAGGCACGGGACGTTCCTCGAATCCAGGGGCTGTCCCCGGCACCGGGTCTGAACCATCTCGGGGGATGGCACGCCTCGCTCACTCTGGCGCTCGCGGCCGACGGAGCGCGGCTCGCTGTGTGCCCGGCATTGCTGGGCGTCGATTCGCTTGACGACGCTGAGGACTTGGCCCTAGCGCGATGGCAGCACGGTTTGGTTGCCGGGTACGCACCAAATCGCGAGCGGATTGATGTCGGACGGCTATTCGGGGTGCGCCAGTCGGAGGTAGCGGCGCTACTGGTCCGGACATTGCAAACGAACACGATTGTTTGAGCTGGCACATCAGCGTCGCGGCCGCAGCAACATCCGCAGATCCTCGCCAACGAACCGTTGATCGAGCACACGCCAGCGACTGCGGTCGCCGAGCGCACGCAGCGGCGGCAGCTGCAGCAGCGCACGACCGCTGTCGCCGATCAGGCTCGGATTGACGTAGAGCAGCAACTCGTCGACGAGCCCGGCGTGGACCAGCGCGCCGGCCAGGATTGCACCGGCCTCGACATGCAGCTCGTTGATGCCGCGCTGGGCCAGTTCCGCGAGCACCACCGCGAGCCCGAGGCCGGTCGCATGGTGGGGGCAGCTCAACACGCGCGCCGGATCGAGATGGCGCTGGCCGGCAACCGCTTCCGGGGCGCAGACCACCACGCTCGGTGCCTGCGCGTCGAGCACCCGCGCGTCGGCGGGAATCCGCAACCGCGAGTCGAGCACCACGCGCAGCGGTGCCACGAACGGCGTGCCGTCATCGAAGCGCACGGTCAGCTGCGGATCGTCGGCCAGCACCGTGCCGATGCCGGTCATGATCGCGCTGCTGCGCGCGCGCCAGCGCATGTTGTCCGCACGCGCCGCAGGACCGGTGATCCACTGACTGCGCCCGTCGGCGAGCGCGGTGCGCCCATCGAGACTCTGCGCGAGCTTCAGGCGCAGCCACGGTCGCCCATCGGCGATGCGGCGGAAGAATCCGCGGTTGAGCTCGCGGGCTGGACTCTCCAGCAACCCGTGCTCGACCACGATGCCGGCCTCGCGCAATCGCGCCATCCCCTGACCATTGACCGCCGGAAACGGATCACCCACAGCGGCCACCACGCGCGTCACGCCGGCTGCGATCAGTGCATCGACACACGGCGGCGTGCGGCCATGGTGCGCGCACGGCTCGAGCGTCACGTAGGCGGTTGCACCGCGCGCCGCATCGCCGGCCTCGCGCAGCGCGTGCACTTCGGCGTGCGGCTCACCGGCGCGCGCATGGAAACCGCGCCCAACAACTTCGTCGCCGCGCGCAATCACGCAGCCTACGCGTGGATTCGGCTGGGCGGTGAAAAGCCCACGCTCGGCGAAGCGCAGGGCCTCGGCCATGTGGGCGTGGTCGCTGACGGTAAACGGTCGCATGCAGCCTCGGCGAAAGCCTTGAACGGGCGCACACGCCTTGCACGATGCAGTGTGATTGGCCCCGGGGCGCGCACTGTAACGCCTCGCATACCGCAGACGTTGTGTGAAGCGCGTGGCGTGCCATCTGCGCCCTCCCGTGCCACATCCTGCCCCAACCCCATTCCGGTATGCTCTGCGGAAAGCCGCAGTTGCAACGCCCGTCTATGACTGGAGGTGATCGGTGAACGCAAGGATCGCGTATACCTTCGTGGCTCTCACGCTGTTTGCACAAGCAGCGGAACCCGATCGCGCTGCCTCAGGGTCGGGGGCGTTCACGGCAACCGAGGAGGTGGTCGGGCAGCAGGGGCCGCACCTCGACTCGCTGCGGGTGGCGGCAGACCTCGACGGCGACGGACGGCAGGATCTGGTCTTCGGCACGGCAGTCACCGGGGCGCCCGTGGAGGCCCCGGCGGTCGTGCTTGGCGCGCTGCGTTGGGATGCAGTAGCCAGCCGGCATGCCTTCATAGCCGGCGTTACGGCCCTGCGCGGGTTCCGCGAGCCCCGCTTGATTCCGTATCGCAGGACCGATTCGAAGGCAGATGGCATCGCGGTTGTCGGCAGGGGGCAGACGGGGTTCAAGCCTGGGGAACGCTATGAGGGCCTGCCGCTGCGACGAGTTGCCGGCCTGCCGCTGTTCCGCCTCGAACACGTACTGGCCATCGCTGATCTCGACAACGATGGCGTGCTGGAGGCGATCACCGCGTCGCAGTTCGGCCTCAATCGGTGGCGCTTCGACCGGACTATCCCGGACCTCGAGCGGAACGACCCGGCATGCCGCGCGCCGGCCTGCGAGGTCGTGGCGCTGGGAAACTTCGATGGCGAGCCCGGACCCGAGTTGCTGCTGCGCGGGCCCGGCTTGCATCTCGTCGACCTGCCCGACTTGTCCCCGCTGTGGTCGTCGGCCGAGTCTTTCGATCACGTCTACGTCGGCAACGTGGATGGTGACGCAGCACTCGAAATCGTCGTGCAACGCCGCGACGGGATACGTACCGAGTTCTCCGTCTACGACGGCAACCCGCTGGCCTTGCTGGGCTCCTTCGTCGCGCAGTGCCCACACGCCTGCCTCGTCGGTGAGTCCTTCGTCGCCGACAGCGAGGGGGCCGACGGGAAGGTCGAGTTGCACTATGGCGGCCTGCATCTGGGGCTGTGGCGCCGCGCGCTGCCCGAGGGGACTGAACTGCCGTCCGTGGGGCCCACCCCGCAGGCGCCAAGCCTGGTCGCCGTCGAGGACCTCGACGGCAACGGACGCGCGGAGGCGATCTCCAGCGCGGACACCGTGCCGCTGCCGGAGTGGTGGGTTCACGACGCAGCATCGCTGGCATCACCGACGCGTATCGCGCTTGCCGTCGGAGAGCTGCACAGCGCGGTCAATTGGCGCAGGCTTTCCGGCCGCGAAATCGTGCGCCCGATCGACAGGTTCGGGTTTGGTACCGTGCTCGTGGGCATCGACGCCGACGACGCGGTAGCCTGGCGTTTCCCCGCCGCCGGCGGCGGCTCGCCGCTGCTGTCCGGCGCGGTCGATCTGTCTCTCGCCGACGTCGATGGAGACGGCCTGCAGGACCTGCTCGCACTCGACGGCGTTGACCTGCTCGCTTTCGCAGGCAGCGACCGCCGCTTGCTCTGGCGCAGGGCGGTCGGACCGGCCAACGATCCCTTCGCGCGACCGCTGCGTGTGTTGGGACTGAACCTGGATGGTCAGACCCGCGATGAGATTCTGCTCGGCTATCGTTCATCGGTCGCCGCATTCGACGCGTCAACTGGCGGGGAGCTATGGCGCCTGACCGGTCTGCCCGCGCCGACGCGGCAGTTCGAGAGGATCCAGATCGACCATGACCCGGCCGACGAACTCCTGCTTGCCAGCGACTTCGCCATTGCAGGCATCGAGGTGGACCTGCCCTCGGTGGCATTCCGGCTCGACGGCGGATTCACGCGCGCGTCCACGGTGCTTCACAACGGCACGCAGGTCGAGTTGCTGGCGTTCGGCGATTCGAGGGCGGACGTATGGCGTTTGCCCGACCTCGTACTGCAAGCCCAGGTGCCACACTCGCTGGGCGCATTGACCGCGCTTGCGCCGGTGCCGGGGCGCGCCGACCTGCTAGTGGGCGGCACCTTCGACGGTCGTCTTGTCGCGGTCGATCGTGCGGGATTCCGCCCCGCGTCGACCACGGAATCCTTCGGGTCCATGATCGGGCGGAACGGACGCTTGGCGCTGCGCCCGGCGACGGCGACCGGACGATACGACATCGAAGCTGGTTCCGATCTCGCCTTCGTCACTACGACGCTGGATCCAGGTTTGGTGTTCCGCGACTCCTTCGAGGCCCTGCCATGACCCTGCTGCTTCGCGGGGCGCAAATCGCGGCGCTCGTCGCTTCGCCGGTGGTGCTCGGACAGCAAACCTTCGAGCCCGTCGCACATTCCACGGGACCCGCCTTTTACTACGGCCTGGGCGGCGCGTTCGCGCGGGACCTCGACGGCGATGGCAGGCCGGAACTGGTAGTGACCGCGAAATACGATGTGGAGGCGCCAATCCTCGTCCTTGACCCGCAGGCCGGCGGCCGGACGAAGGCCGTGCTGGCCGTCGGCGGTCAGCGCGCGGCGGTCTACCCCGTGCCGCCGGCTCCTTGGGGCGACGGAAGCGGCATCGTCGTGGTCAGCGAAGACGGCAGCGCATCGCTGTGGTCCGGCTGGCCGCTGCGCGTGAGGCGCACGGTGGGCGCGGGCTCTGCCGCACCGGTCGAGCGCTTCATGGTCGCCAATGTGGACGGTGATGCTGCGCTGGAACTGGTGTCCTGCTCCGGTGATGCGCTGGTCGTCGTGGACCTTGGGACCGGTGCCATCGAGTCTGTCCCGGTTCCGCTGTTGTGCATACAGGCGCTGCCGGTGGCCTTCGATGCCGACGCGCAGGCGGAAGTACTGGTGATCTCCGAGGAACAGCCGCCGTTCGTGTACGATCTTGAGCAGCGCACTATCCTCGCGACCGCACCGCAGCCCCTGCAGAGGCTCGCCATCGGCCAGCTCGACGTCGACGCCGCGAGCGAGTTGGTGGTGCAGTACGTGGGCAGTGGCGCACTGCACCGTGTCGACCTTGCACCGGGCTGGAGCGAAGTCGCGCTCAGCGGTGCTGCCAGCGCCAATGCCTACTCGCTGTGGGACCTCGACGGTGACGGCGTCGATGAGTGGCTGGCGCAGCAGAACTTGTCGAGCGTCAGCCTCTATTCCCCTTCCGCCGGCGTGACGGGCCCGTTTCTCTTCGGCAACCTCCTTTGCGGTGGCCCGCTCGTCGTCGGGCAGCTTGACGCCGACGCGGCCATAGAGGCCGTGTGCACCAATGGTGGCTTCTCCGGCTCGGGCTCGCAGTTGACGCAGGTTGAGTTCGGGGGCACGCAAGTTGACTGGGCGATCGGCTACGGAGAAGGTGGGCCGGAAAATCCGCTGGTGGGCGACGTCAATGGCGATGGAGAGGTCGATCTGCTGGTGACCGAGCCTGCGAGGCGGAGTGATCTGGGGAGCCACGCACGCATCCTGCGCACGCACGACCTCTCGGGCGCTGAAACGATCGCCATCCCGGGCGGCAACAGTGTGCGAGGCTTTCCGGCGCTCCGCCTTGGACTCATCGGCCGTGGAGCGATGGATCCTCCCTCGCTGGCATGGTCGACCCTGAACAGCGGGTCGGGCTCCCCGATCCTTGCTGCCGGTCGCTTCCCGCTGACGTCCATCGACTGGCAGGTGGGACTCACATCGCCGTCGGACCTAGTGATTACCGGCGTCGATATCGATGGCGATGGCGCTGACGAGATCCTCCGCCTGGCCGGCGGCCGATCGACTTTCCTGCGACGCTGCACGCTCGCGCTGCATGCCGCAGGCGATGGCCGCCTGATCTGGAGCCGGCTTACGACCGGAACGGCCTTCGACCCGGGGTTGAAGCTCCTCGTCGCCGGTGCGACCGCAGGCTCTGGCAATGCGCCCTTGATCGCCGTCTCGTGCGCGGGTCGAGTCTCGCTGCATGGTGCGGCCGACGGTGCGGAGCACTGGGCTCGCGACCTCTCTGCCCGCGACCTTGCCGTCGTCGGCGACGGCAGCGGCAGCCGCCTCCTCGCACTGGGCGCGACGCAGTCGGCATTACTGGACCTGCAGACTGGCAGTATCGAGCGCACGCTCCCCGGTGGCGGCCGGGCGGTCATCGTCGACCGCCGGCTCGACGATGTCGTGCTGCACACGGGCCGCGGCGTGGCCCGGGCCGATCTTGAAACCGGCACCTTGCTCACCCCGATCATGCCCCTGGTGCAACCGGCATTCGACGAAAACCTGGTGTTCGAGTCGCTGCCCAGCACGTCGAACGATCGCACGCGAGTGATTGCTGCCACGGCCTACGGAGTGGCGCTGCTCGAGGGACCTGCCGAATCGGTGCTGTTCGACGATGGGTTCGAAACGCCGTAACGGCGCTGCGATTGCCGCCCGCGCCCTATCGACCGTCGGGCGCTGTCGCCAGTTCGATGGCCATCAACGTCACCTCGCGTGGCCCCAGCATGCGCGAACCGAGCAGCGACCAACCAAGGCGCGCATAGAAGGTCGCGTGATCAGGCGTGAACAGGTACAGGCGCGGCACGTTCATCCCGCGCGCGTGGTCGACGGCCGCGGCAACGAGCTGCGCACCGAGGCCGCGCCCGCGCGCGGGCGGTGCCACGAACAGGTTGGCAAGCCATGGCGACAGATCGCGGAACTGGCTGGCGTCATCGTCGAGCAGGCTGACCGATCCGAGCAGCGCGTCGTCATCAAGCAACACCAGCGTGGTCGGGATCGTGCGCCGCGTGGCGTGCCCGGTCAGCTCGCGCTCGGCGTCACCGTGCGACCAGTCGCGCATCAGCGCGCCCCATTCGCGATGGTGCCAGCGCGCCAGCGTCAGCGCGTGCTGCGGATGATCGGCGAGGAAATCGATGCGCATGATGGACGGATGGCTGTTCGCACGGAGACGCTGCAGCGTTGCAGGAGGTGACGAGGATCGGTGGCGATGGAACGCATGACGTGGGCGGGAGACAGCGACACGGATGCACCGACGCGGCAGCTGCGCGCATGCGCCCTAATGCGAATGACGCGTAGTCGAGCAGATCAGCGCCGCTTCGATACACATGCGGCGCAGCGCGTCGCTGTCGCGAAGGCGACGTTCAATGGTCTGCCGTACCAGCGAACCAGCACAGGTCACTGGATCCCCGCCTGCGCGGGGATGACGAGCGAAGGTCAATGCCATTACCCCTAGCGGCGCCCCTTGCGCGGCTCGGTCTCTTCATCGGTCAGCAGCGACATCTGCTTGCCTTCGAGTACCGGGATATCGCGCTCCAGCCGCTCGACTTCCTCGCGGAACGCCTGCACGTCCTCGAAGCGTCGATACACCGAGGCAAAGCGCACATACGCGACCTGGTCGACGGCCTTGAGCTCGGCCATCACCCATTCGCCGACGCGGCGCGCGGCCAGCTCGCGTTCGCCCGAGGTGCGCAGCTTGCGCACGATGCGCTCGACGATGCCGTCGATGGTGTCGGCCGCGACCACGCGCTTTTGCAGCGAGCGCTCCAGCCCGCCGCGCAGCTTGCGCTCGTCGAAGGCCTCGCGGCGGCCATCATGCTTGACGATCGCCGGCAGCTTCAGCTCCGCGGTCTCGAAGGTATTGAAGCGCTCGCTGCACGCCTCGCACTCGCGCCGACGACGCACGGTGAGTCCGTCCTCGCTGACCCGCGAGTCGATCACCCGGGTGTCTTCGTGATGGCAGAAGGGGCAGTGCATGGGGAGCTAGGGGTGAGGTCGGGTTTGCTGCCGCACAGCGGCGGCCCGCCGAACGCCAGCGCGAGTAGCGCTGGCCGGGCCCAGAGCCCAGGGCCCGGAAGTTCGTAACGGCGACCGCGGCTGGATGGAATCAGCCATAGACAGGAAACCTGCGGCCCGGGGCCCTGACGTGCTCGCGCGCGCGCGCGGTCCCGGCTGCCTCGGAGCGTGCGTCGAGCACGTCGGCGATCCAGCCGGTCAGCGCGATGGTGTCGGCTTCGAGATAACCCCGAGTGGTGATCGCGGGGGTGCCAAGGCGCAGGCCGGAGGTGACGAAGGGCGAGCGCGGATCGTTGGGCACGGCGTTCTTGTTGACCGTGATGTGCGCATCGCCGAGCGCGGCTTCCGCATCCTTGCCGGTGATGTCGCGGCCGATCATGTCGACCAGCATCAGATGGTTTTTGGTGCCGCCCGAGACGATCCGGTAACCGCGCGCGCTGAGCGTATCGGCCATCGCCTGCGCGTTTTTCACCACTTGTTGCTGGTAGGCGGTGAATGCAGGCTCCAGCGCTTCCTTGAACGCGACCGCCTTGGCCGCGATCACGTGCATCAGCGGGCCGCCCTGGGTGCCCGGGAACACCATCGACTGCAGCTTCTTCTCGATCTCGGGATTGGCGCGCGCGAGGATGATGCCGCCGCGCGGCCCGCGCAGGGTCTTGTGGGTGGTGGAGGTGACCACATCGGCATGCGGCACCGGGTTCGGGTACACGCCGGTCGCGCACAGGCCCGCGACGTGGGCCATGTCGACGACGAAGTACGCATCGACCGCCTTGGCGATCGCGGCCATGCGCGCCCAGTCGATGATCTGCGAATAGGCGCTGAAGCCGCCGATCAGCATCTTCGGCTTGTGCTCGAGCGCAAGGCGCTCGATCTCGGCGTAGTCGATCAGCCCGCTGACCGGGTCGATGCCGTACTGCACGGCATGGAAGATCTTGCCGCTGAAATTGACCTTGGCGCCGTGGGTCAGGTGTCCGCCGTGGGCCAGACTCATGCCGAGGATGGTGTCGCCGGGCTTGAGCAGTGCGAGGAAAACGGCCGCGTTGGCCTGCGAGCCGGAGTGCGGCTGCACGTTGGCGTAGTCGGCACCGAACAGCTGCTTGGCGCGCTCGATCGCCAGGCGCTCGGCGATATCGACGTACTCGCAGCCACCGTAATAGCGTTTGCCCGGATAGCCTTCGGCGTACTTGTTGGTGAGCACCGAGCCTTGCGCTTCGAGCACGCGCGGCGAGGCATAGTTCTCCGAGGCGATCAGCTCGACATGATCCTCCTGGCGCTGGCGCTCGGCCGCGATCGCGGCGCCCAGCTCGGGGTCATAGTCGGCAATGCGCATGGTGGACGGAAACATCGGGACTCCAAGGGCTAAGGGCTGCCGGTATCGGCAACCGCAATCTGTTGCGATGATAGCCGCCCCACCCCATGCTGGCCATGTTCCAGCGCGCCACGCCCCGACCCAGCCATGAACCGCCCTCGCCCACCGCAAAGCCCGCTTGCGACCCTGCTGGCCCAGGCGGGGCAGCGGATCGCGCGCGGCGACGCCGCCGGCGCCCGCGGCGCGCTGGAGGATGTGCTCCGGCAAAGCCCGGAACAGCCCGACGCCCTGTTCCAGTTGGCTTGGCTGGAGGTGAGCGCGAACCGCCCGCAGGCGGCTGCGGGGGTACTGGAACGCTGTGTGAGGGCGCGATCAGATTGGGCCGAGGCCTGGACCCGCCTTGGCCAGCTGCGCCTCATGCTGGACGCCAACGCTGCGGCCGTGGCGGCTTTCGAGCAGGCCAGCACGCTGGCACCCAACGATCCCGCCGCGTTTGAAGGCCTGGCCGAGGCGCTCCGACGGGTCGGACAGGACTTTGCCGCCCTGCTGCGGGCGCGTTCGCGGCTGGCGCAACTGCAGCCGCGTGAGGTCGAACACCGCCTGCGGCTGGGTTACCTGCTCACCAGCGGCGATCTGGCCGAGGCGGCGCATGCGGCCTATCGCGACGCGCTGGCGGTGGACCCCGGCAATCTGGTCGCGCGCTGGGCGCTGTTCCAGAATCCCGCACACGCGCTATTCGTCGACCAGGCCGCACAGGATGCTTACGCGGCGCGCTGGTCGCGGGGCCTGGCCGAGTTCGAGACACTCGACCCGGCAACGCACAGCGCCGGCGAGATCGAACGCGCGATCCTCAGCGCCACCGATTTCGCCCTGCACTACCAGCCGGGACCGCTATGCGCCGAGCGCAGCCGCTATGCGAATGCGCTGGCGCGATTGGCGCATGCGGCGATCCCGGCACCGGCGCCACGGGCACGACCGCCGGGCGCGCGGCGCCGGATTGCGCTGGTCTCGGCATTCTTCCGCCGCCACTCCGTCACCAAGGTGCTCGGCGGATTGATCGATGGGCTCGATGCCGAGCGCTTCGAGGTCGGCGTCTTCCACCTCGACCCGCGACGCGATGCGATCAGCGAGCACTACGCCACTACCGCGGCGCACTATTCGAACCTGCCGCAGCGACCGCGCGAGGCGCTGGACGCCATCGCGCAGTTCGCGCCCGATGTGCTGGTGTACCTCGATATCGGCATGGACCCGCTGAGTCAGGTGCTGGCCTGTTATCGCCTGGCCCCGATGCAGCTGGCGCTGTGGGGCCATCCGCTGACGACCGGTCACGCGCAGATCGACGCACTGGTGGTCGGCGCGCTGATGGATCCGCCCCACAGTGCCGAGCACTACCGCGAGCGCGTGCTGCACCTGCCGAACCTCGGCACCTGCTATCGCATGCCGGCTGGCGTGGCGCGCGATGCCAACCGCCGCGACAGCGTCGATTTCCTGCTCGCGCAGATGGTGCTCAAGATCACGCCGGCGCACGACGACCTGCTCGCGCGTATCGTAAAGCAACTGCCGCAAGCGCGCTTCCACATCGCCGCCAGTCCACGCGCGCACATCCGCGAGGCGCTGGCCGCGCGCATCGGCGTGGCGTTCGCAGCGCACAATCTGGACGCAAGCCGCCATGTGCACATGCTCGGCCAGCTGCCGGAGGCGGAGTTTCTCGCGATGGCGGCCAGCATGGATATCAATCTCGACAGCGTCGGCTGGAGCGGTGGCGTGTCCAGCCTCGACCTGCTCGCACAGGACCTGCCGACGATCACGGTCGACACGCCGACGTTGCGTGGTCGGCAAACCGCCGCGATGTTGCAGCTGATCGGGGTACCGGAACTGGTCTGCCCCGACGCGGACGCCTACGTGGAGCGTGCAGTCGTGCTCGGCCGCGACCGCGACCATCGCGAGCATCTGCGCGAGCGGATCGCCGCCGCCAAGCATGGACTGTACGACGATCGGAAACCGGTGCATGCGTTCGCGGAACTGCTGGAGGGTTTTGCACCGAACCGGCACGCGTGATTGGGTCGCTGCCATGGCAGCTCCCACAAGGACCAACCAGTCGCACTGCAATCTCCAGACTCCAGGACTCGCTCGAAGCCCACATCCTCATTCAATTGCCGCAACCCCACTTACTCATTCAATTGCCTCAACCCCACCTCCTCCTTGTGGGAGCCGGCATGCCGGCGATCGCAGCACCGATGGCTTGCCCCAGTCGCTGCCATGGCAGCTCCCACAAGGACCAACCAGTCGCACTGCAATCTCCAGGCTCCAGGCTCCAGGACTTGCTCGAAGCCCACCTCATCATTCAATTGCCGCAACCCGACCTCCTCATTCAATTGCCGCAACCCCACTTCCACCTTGTGGGAGCCGGCATGCCGGCGATCGCAGCACCGATGACTTGCCCCAGTCGCTGCCATGGCAGCTCCCACAAGGACCAACCAGTCGCACTGCAATCTCCAGGCTCCAGGCTCCAGGCTCCTGGACTCGCTCGAAGCCCACCTCCACATTCAATTGCCTCAACCCCACCTCCTCATTCAATTGCCGCAACCCCACCTCCTCCTTGTGGGAGCCGGCATGCCGGCGACAGCAGCACCGATGACTTGCCCCAGTCGCTGCCATGGCAGCTCCCACAAGGACCAACCAGTCGCACTGCAATCCCCAGGCTCCAGGACTCGCTCGAAGCCCACCTCCTCATTCAATTGCCACAAGCCCACCTCCTCATTCAATTGCCTCAACCCCACATCCTCCTTGTGGGAGCCGGCATGCCGGCGACAGCAGCACCGATGACTTGCCCCAGTCGCTGCCATGGCAGCTCCCACAAGGACTAACC
>JBBRFN010000033.1:0-25131 GCA_038224265.1 Lysobacterales bacterium | reverse complement strand
AAGATGGGCGTGTACATGGGCATCTTCAATTTCTTCATCGTGATTCCACAGCTGGTGGCCGTGGGCAGCATGGGTTTCATGCTGGAGGCTTTTTTCGACGGCCAGCCGATCCGCATGCTGGTGCTGGGTGGTGCGAGCTTCATCGTCGCCGGGCTGTTCGTGCTGCGCGTTGCCGAGCCGCGCACGGGGCCCGCGCTCGCGCGCGCCTGATGCGGGTGCCGCACGCCGTGTTTCGATTCGATCTCTCACCACGAAGCCCGACCATCATGACGATCCCTGCGTTTCGTTTGCTGTTGCCCATGGTGGCGATGCTGCTGCTCGGGGCCTGCAGCAGCGCACCTGCCACCCGCGCGGCTGCGCCCGCTGCGCCCGAGTACTACGGCACCATCGAGCCATTCGCCAGCGAAGCGGTGTACTTCGTGGTCACCGACCGCTTCGTCAATGGCGATCCATCCAACGACCAGCGCGAACAGGGCGGGGCGCACCCGAGTTTCGATATCCCGTTGCGTGGCACCGATGGCAAGCCGCTGCTGGGTGCCGATGGTATTGGCGACAACATCGGTTACCTCGGCGGCGACTTCAAGGGCGTGCTCGACAACGCCAGCTACATCCGCGAGATGGGCTTCAGCGCGATCTGGATCACGCCGATCGTCGAGAACCCCGATCAGGCATTCACTGGCGGCGATCAGCCCACGCGCGACAGTTTCCTCACCGACCGCGGCAAGTCGGCCTACCACGGCTATTGGGGCATCAACTTCTACAAGGTCGACGAACACCTGCCGAGCGCCGGTCTCGATTTCGCCGGACTGGCGTCCGCGCTGCGCGGCAAGGATCTGAAGATCGTGCTCGATATCGTGGCCAACCATGGATCGCCGGCCTACACCATGCCGGTGAAGCAGCCGCAGTTCGGGCAGGTATTCGCGGTCGATGGCAGTCTGATCGCCGACCACGGCAATCTGCCGCCGGACAAGCTCGATCCGGTCGGCAATCCGCTGCACGCGTTCTACCGCACGCAGCCGGATCTCGCCCAGCTCGGCGACTTCGACTACGACAACCCGGCGGTGGTGGAGTATCTGGTCGGCGCCTACCTGCAGTGGATCGACCAGGGTGCTGCGGCATTCCGCATCGACACCATGCGGCATATGCCGCTGTCGTTCTGGAAGCGCTTTGGCGACCGTATCCGCGCAAAACACCCTGGCTTCTTCATGTTCGGCGAGGTGTTCGAGTACGCACCGGCCAAGCTGGCGCCGTTCACGCTGCCGGAAAACGGCGGCGCGTCGGTGCTCGACTTTCCGCTCAAGGAGCAGCTGGCAAAGGTCTTTGGCCGCGAGGGCGGCGACTACGGGCTGCTGGCTCCGGCGTTGTTCCTCGTCGACGGCCCGTATGCCAACCCTTATGAGTTGATGACCTTCTACGATAACCACGACATGGCGCGCCTCGATGCGAACGACGAGGGCTTCATCGACGCGCACAACTGGCTGTTCACCGCGCGCGGCATCCCGGTGATCTACTACGGTTCCGAAGTCGGCTTCATGCGCGGTCTGGCCGAACACCAGGGCAATCGCAACTATTTCGGGCAGGAACGTGTGGATGCCGCTCGCGCGCATCCGATTCGCAAGGCGCTGGCGCGGATCGCCGCCGTGCGTGCGGCTTCACCAGCACTGCAGCGCGGGGTACAGGTGAACGTGGAACTCGCAGGCGATCGCGCGGCGTTCTACCGCGTGTACCAGCGCGCGGGCCGTGCGCAGATCGCACTGGTGTTGCTCAACAAGGGCACTACGCCGACGCGCTTTACGATCAGCGAGGCCTTGCAGCCGGGACGCTGGACGCCAGCACTGGGTGGCGAAGCGGTGGAGGTGGGGGCCGCCGGCACGCTGCAGGCGACCGTGGAGGCGCATGGCGTGCAGGTGTTCCTGCTCGATGCCGCAGTTGTGCAACCGCAGCTGCAGGCGCAGCTCGACCGGGCGATGACCAAGCGCTGAGTGCGAGGCCGATGGCGATGCGACCAACCAGATAGTGCCCCGCCCTGTGGGAGCCGGCATGCCGGCGACCGCGACATCGCAAGTCGCCGCGACTCCGGTCGCTGCCATGGCAGCTCCCACACTGAGCAAGTGCTGCCGTTGCCAGCCATGCGGTCTGTGGGAGCCAGCATGGCGGCGACCGCGACATCGCAAGTTGCCGCGACTCCGGTCGCTGCCATGGCAGCTCCCACACTGAGCAAGCGCTGCCGTCGCCAGCCATGCAATCTGTGGGAGCCGGAATGGCGGCGACCGCGACATCGCAAGTGGCCGCTGCTCCGGTCGCCGCCATGGCAGCTCCCACAATGAGCACGCCGCTGCTCCGGTCAGCGGGCCCGGTTTGCGCGCAACAACGTAGCGAAGCGCTAGCGCAGCACCACGGGTTTGCAACGCAAGGCAGCCGCACGTTTGCTGCCGCGTACTGCAGCGATGGCAATCCGCGGTTCAGCACCGCACGAACGACGCACGGCGATCCGGGTCGGCAGCATGGTGCTGGTCACCGGCTCGCCGCGGATCTGCTGCAGCAATTTCTCTACCAGCAGTTCGCCGGCGCGCTTGGTGTCCTGCATCACCGTGCTCAGCGGCGGACTGCTGAAACTGGCCATCGGAATATCGTCGAAGCCGGCGACCGCGATTCGGCCGGGCACATCGAGCCCACGTTCGGCCAGGGCGCGCATCGCGCCGATCGCCATCAGATCGGTCACCGCGAACACCGCATCGAAGTGGATGCCACGGTCGAGCAGTTCGCACACCGCACGATGGCCGACAGCCTCGGTCGAGTCGGTGGCGTCGACCTGCAAACGCGCATCGACCGAAAGGTCTGCCGCCCCGTGCGCGCGCAGATAGCCGCGATAGCGGTCGCAGAATTCCGGGCAGTGCGGCGAGATATCGCCGACGAACGCGATGCGACGGCGACCCTGCGCGATGAGATGGGTCGTCATCGCTTCGCCGCCTTGCACATTGTCGCAGCCGATCGAGATGCCGGGCTGGCCCTCGACCATCGCGCCCCAGCGCACGAAGTGCGTTCCTTGTTCGACCAGGCGCTCGAAGCTGTGCCGCGTTGCGAGATAGTCGCCATAGCCGAGCAGGATCAAACCATCTGCCTTGTGGCTGTCCTGGTAGTCGGCGTGCCAGTCATCGGACAGTTGCTGGAACGACACCAGCAGGTCGTAGCCTTGGCGTGCGCAGGCGCGCGTGATCGAGCCGAGCATCGACAGGAAGAACGGATTGATCAGCGAATCGTCCGAGGTCGGGTCCTCGAACAGAAGCAGCGCCAGGGTGACTGAATGCTGGCGGCGCAGATTGGAGGCGTTCTTGTCGACCTTGTAGTTGAGCTCCTTGGCGATCGCCTGCACCCGGCGGCGCGTCTCGGCGCTGACCAGCGGACTGCCGCGCAGCGCCCGCGATACCGTTGCCTGCGAGACGCCGGCGCGATATGCGATATCGAAGGAAGTGGCTTTGCCTTTCATGCGCGGGCCGTTGGGACGCGACGTATTCTGGCCCTGTTTGCGCATCGAACGGTAGCGGCGGGCGGCGCTCGGTATCACGCGGACTCACGGATGTTGCGGGGCAACACGACGGCGAGCGGAGCCTTGTCGCAGAAACCAGGCGTGATTCTTGACTTGCGGTCGAATCCTGGGTCGGCAGATGCTGCGTTGCCGCAGGAATCAACCGCCGCGCAACTTGCCGCAAGCGGCCGCCAGCGCACCGATCGCTTCCCAGTCGCCGCTGTTGACCAATGCCGCCGGCGCCATCCACGACCCACCCACCGTGACCACGTTCGGCAGCGCCAGATATTGCGCGGCTGATGCGGCGTCGATGCCTCCGGTGGGGCAGAAGCGCACATCGGCGAACGGCCCGGCAAAGGATTTCAAAGCGCCGATACCGCCCGCATATGCCGCCGGAAAAAACTTGAAGCGGCGATGGCCATGTTCAAGACCCAGCATCAACTCGCTGGCGCTGGCGACTGCCGGAATGAACGGAAGGGTTGCGTCGTTCGACGCGGCATACAGGCGTGGCGTGCAGCCCGGCGCAATCGCGAACGCGGCACCGGCAGCTGCCACCTGACCAAGCTGGTGGGCATCCAGCACGGTGCCCGCGCCAATGACCGCCTCGGGCAGTTCGCGCACCAGCAGGGCGATAACCTGCACCGCAATCGCGCTGCGCAGCGTGATCTCGAGCACCGGCAGCCCGTTGTCGATGAGCGCACGCGCCAGCGGCAGGGCGTCGGCGATGCGCTCGATGGCCAGCACCGGCAGCACCGGCGCACGCGACAGGATCGCATCCACCGCGGCGCTGCGGCTGGCGATGGTCCAGTGGCTCATGGGCGGAGCTCCTCGTATGCGTGTTGGCGCAGTGCGACGGCCGCACCGAGCAGTCCCGGCATGGGGTGGGTGATTACCTGGATCGCCACCTTTTCCAGATGCGCCGCAAAACGCCCCTTGGCCAGGAAGCGTTCGCGAAACGCGCTGGCGCGCAGGAACGGAATGAAACGCGGCACGATGCCGCCGGCGATCACCACGGTGCGCGCACCGTGGATCAATGCCGCGTCGCCGGCGACGCTACCGAGCACCGCGCAGAAACGCGCGAGCGCGCGTCGCGCGCTGACATCGTGGCCGTCGAGCGCTGCGGCCACGATGTGCGCCGGATCGCGCAGGTTCGCCTGCAGCGCGTCTAGCGATGGCGAGGCATCGCCGGCAGCGAGCACGGCATCCACGTGCGCCAAGCCGGCACCGCAAAGAACGCGCTCGGTCGACGTGCGTCCGAAGCGTGCATCCAGCCAGCGCGAGATCAGCTGTTCTTCCTCGCCGATCGGCGCGAAGCTCACATGCCCACCCTCGGTTTCCACCGCCTGCCAGCCGCGTTCGCGATCGCCGACCAGCAGTCCGACGCCGAGGCCGGTTCCCGGACCGAGCACGCTGACCGGGCCGATCAGCGGCGCGTGCGGGTCGCCATGCAGGGTTTCGCGATCGTGCGCGGTCAGTTCCGGAATCGCGTGCGCGACCGCGCCGAAGTCATTGAGCATCTGCAAGCGTTGCAGGCCCAGCGTGCGCTGCAGCTCGCTGACGCTGAACGACCATGCACGATTGGTCAGGCGGATCTCGTCGTGCCCGACGGGGCTCGCCACCGCAATCGCCGCGCGCAGCGGTTTGGCGCCCACCAGCGCCAGATAGTGTTCGGCGGCGTGCTGCAAGCTGGCGAACTGCGCATTCGGCAGTGCGTGCTCTTCGTGCAGCAGCACCTGCGGCAGCAATGGATCGCTCAGGGCGAAGCGCGCGTTGGTGCCGCCGATATCGCCGATCAGATCGAGTGCGGAGGATTTCATCGGCCGCGCTCAGCCAGCCACACGCCGACCATCGGATCGGGCGATCCCGATCGCTGCACCGCGCGTACTCAACCCTCGACAAACAGCGTGCATGCACCTTCCTCCGCCGAGCTGACATTCGCGCGCATCAGGCCGAACAGCTCGCGCCCGACACCGTGACGATTGGGTTCAAGATCTGCCACATACGGCGCACGTTGCTCCCATTGGGCCGCATCCACAATCACCTCGAGGGTGCCCGCATCGGCATCGATCGCCACCCGATCGCCCTCGTGCAGGCGGCCGATACCGCCACCGCACACCGATTCCGGGCTCACGTGAATCGCTGCCAGCACCTTGCCGGAAGCTCCCGACATGCGGCCGTCGGTGAGCAGCGCAACGCGCTGTCCACGGTCCTGCATCACGGCCAGCGCAGGCGTGAGCTTGTGCAGTTCGGGCATGCCGTTGGCGCGCGGGCCCTGGCCGCGAACCACCGCCACGAAGTCGTCGGTGAGCAAGCCGGCCTTGAATGCAGCGAGCATTGCATCCTGCGACTCGAAGATCCGCGCAGGCGCTTCGATGCGGCGATGCTCGGGCTTGACTGCCGATACCTTGACCACCGCGCGACCGAGGTTGCCGTGCAGGCAGCGCAGTCCGCCTTCGCGGTCGAAGGGTTCGTGCGTACCGCGCAGCACCGTCGCGTCGCCAGAACTGGCCACCGGTTCGCGCCAGCGCAGATGCAGATCGTCGAGCCACGGTTCCTGCGCCTGCGCGGCGAGATCGCCACCGTGCACACAGCGGATATCGCGATGCATCAAGCCGGCCGCGAGCAACTCGCGGATCACGAAGCCGAGCCCGCCGGCGGCGTGGAACTGGTTCACATCGGCGCTGCCGTTGGGGTACACGCGTGCGAGCAGCGGGGTGGCGCGCGAGAGCTCGTCCAGATCGTTCCAGTCGATCAGCAAACCCGCTGCGCGTGCGATCGCCACCAGGTGGATCGCGTGATTGGTCGAGCCACCGGTTGCTGCCAGCCCTACCATCGCGTTGACGATCGCCTTCTCGTCGATGGTGCGTCCGATCGGCGTGTAGGCATTTCCCTGGCTGGTGATCGCGCAGGCACGCTCTGCCGCAGCCACCGTCAGCGCATCGCGCAGCGGCGTGCCCGGATTGACGAAGGCGGTGCCCGGCATGTGCAGGCCCATCACCTCCAGCAGCATCTGGTTCGAATTGGCGGTGCCATAGAAGGTGCAGGTGCCCGGCCCGTGGTACGACGCCGACTCTGCCGCCAGCAATTCTTCGCGACTTGCCTTGCCCTCGGCGAAAGCCTGCCGCACGCGCGCTTTTTCGGCGTTCGGCAGCCCTGGCGTCATCGGTCCAGCCGGCACCAGGATCACTGGCAAGTGACCGAAGCTCAGCGCGCCGATCAACAGCCCGGGCACGATCTTGTCGCACACGCCCAACAGCAGTGCTGCATCGAACATCTCGTGCGAGAGCGATACCGCGGTGGCCAGTGCGATGGTGTCGCGCGAGAACAGCGACAGCTCCATGCCGGTGCGGCCCTGAGTCACACCATCGCACATCGCCGGCACGCCGCCTGCGACCTGCGCGGTGCAGCCGCGGTTGCGCGCGGCCATCTTGATCAGCTCCGGATAGTGCTGCATCGGCTGGTGCGCCGAGAGCATGTCGTTGTAAGCGGTCACAATGCCGAGGTTGGCGACGTGCTGCGCGCGCAGCGGTGCCTTGTCGTCGCCGGATGCCGCAAAGCCGTGCGCGAGGTTGCCGCAGCTCAGCCGTGCACGTGCGGTGCTGTGCTCGCGCGCCGCGTCGATCCGCGCCAGATAACTCGCGCGCGCTGCGCTGCTGCGCTTGCGGATACGCGTGGTGACCCGTTCGACGACAGGGTGCAGGCTCATCAGGGGCTCCAGTGGATTTCGACCTGCGCGCCGGGCGCGTGCAGCAGGGCCGCGACCGGCAGCCGCGTCGCATCGGCATCGAGCTGCGCGCGACCCAGCACGGCGCGCTTGTCGAGGCCGGTGATCGCCAGCAGCACCAGTCGGCTGCGCAACATGCGCGAAAGTGTCAGGCTGATCCTTGGATGCGGACCTGCACTGGGCATCGGGTCGGGCATGATGGCGGCGGCTGCCGCGCTACCTGCGGGATCCAGCGCCTGCGCGAGGTTCGGCGAGCCGGGAAGCAGCGAACCGAAATGCCCATCGAGACCCATGCCGAGCAGGATCGCGTCGAAGGGCTCATCGAGCGCTGCGAGTTGCGTATTGGCGAAGCCCGCATCCGGCGCGCCGACTGGCGCTGGCGGCGTCAGCGATCGCCAGTCGATGCCCTCGGCGCCATTGAAAGCCGCGCGCATCTGGCGCAAGTTGCAGTCGGCATGCTCGAACGTTACCCAACGCTCGTCGGTGGGCAGGATGGTGACCCGCGTCCAGTCGCGCGGCGTCTGTGCCATGCGTCGAAACACCGGTGGCGAGGTGCGCCCACCGGCCAGCGCCAGCACCGCGCGCTTGCGCACCGCCAGCGCCTGATCGAGCGCGGAGTCGATGCGCGCGGCACAGGCCATGGCCAGACTATCGGCGTCGCTGTGTTCGATCTCGTTCCAGGCCATCGATGGATCGTCCGCTCGGGTTGTCGACTACGCGCCTGCGCGCGCTACTCGCGCCAGCTGTGGCCGTGGCGTTCGGTCAGCGCAACCGCGCTGCTCGGGCCCCAGGTGCCGGCAGGATAGTTCTTCGGCAGCTGGCCGTTGCTGCGCCAGCCGGCAAAGATGGCGTCCACCCACATCCACGCCGCCTCGGTTTCGTCGCGGCGCACGAACAGCGTGCCGTTGCCCTCCAGCGCATCGAGGTACAGCCGCTCGTAAGCGGTGCGCGGACGCACCGAGTCGAAAGTTTCGTGCAGGTCCAGGTCGAGCGCGACCTGCGACAGCTTGAGCCCCTCACGATCCAGGCCCGGCGTCTTGCTCATCAGCATCATCGAAATGCGTTCTTCCGGTTGCAGGCGGATGACCAGCGCATTGGGCTGCACGGTGGCGCCGCCGCGGGCGAAGATCGAATGCGGCACGGCGCGGAACTGCAGGTAGATCTCGGTGCAGCGCCGCGGCATGCGCTTGCCGGTGCGCAGGTAGAACGGCACTCCCGACCAGCGCCAGTTGTCGATGTGCGCGCGCATGGCGACAAAGGTCTCGGTATTGCTGCTGCGGCCGATCTCCTCGCGGTAGCCGGGCACCGCCTCGCGCTCGATCGCGCCGCTGGTGTATTGACCGGCCACGCTGTGGGCCGCCACCTCCGCCGCACCGATCGCGCGCAGCGAGCGCAGCACCTTGAGCTTTTCGTTGCGCACGGCGCTCGGATCGAACTGCGAGGGCGGCTCCATCGCGGTCAGGCACAGCAGCTGCAGCAGGTGATTCTGCAGCATGTCGCGCATCGCGCCGGATTCGTCGTAGTACTCGCCGCGGCCCTCCACGCCCACTGTCTCTGCCACCGTGATCTGCACCTGTTCGATGTGGCGGGCGTTCCACAGCGGCTCGAACATGGCGTTGCCGAAACGCAGCGCAAGCAGGTTCTGCACGCCCTCCTTGCCCAGATAGTGATCGACACGGAATACGCGGTCTTCGTCGAATACCTCAGCGACGCCGTCGTTGATCGCGATCGCGCTGGCCAGATCGTGGCCGATCGGTTTCTCCATCAGCACGCGGGTACCGCGTCCACCAAGCTCGGCTGCACCCAGTGCGTGGCACACTGCCGCATACCAGCGCGGCGCGGTCGACAAGTGATACACGATGTCGCCAGCGCGCAGGTTGCAGATGCGCTCGGCGAGCAAGCCCATGGCCGCTGGATCATCCAGCGATGCCGGCTGGTAGTGCACGCGCTCGAGCAGGCCGCGCAGGTGCGCGTCTGTGATCTCGGCAGCCGGTACCCGTGCCGCGACCGCCGTGGCCACGCTGTTGCGGAAAGCCTCGTCGTCAAGCCCACTGCGCGCGGTCGCCAGGATGCGCAGCCCGCTTGGCAACAGACCTTCGCGATGCAGCCCATACAGCGACGGCAGCAGCATGCGCTGCGCAAGGTCGCCGGTGGCGCCGAACATCACCAGCAGATTCGCAATCGTCGCGTCCATCGTGCGTCCGTCGATTCAACAGCTGCCTAGCGTAGTGTCCCACGGACGCCGACGCGTACCTGCATACGATTGCACGGGGGTATCTCGCCGTTCTCCTGATGCAGCATCACCCAGGTCAGAGCAACGATGCCTTCTCGCTGCGGGGGCTGCCATCGCAGCGAAGGTGTCGGAGCTGCCATGGCAGCGACCGCAGTCGCCGCACCCTGCGATGTCGCAGTCGCCGTCATGCCGGCTCCCACAGCCAGCAAGCATCGCCGCCACAACCCCACAAGCCCGGTTTCAATACCAACCGCAAGCGCAACATCACCAGCCCACACCAGCAGCACTTTCGCATTGTGGGAGCTGCCATGGCAGCGACCGGAGTCGCCCCACCCTGCGATGTCGCAGTCGCCGTCATGCCGGCTCCCACAGCGAGGAAGGATCGCTGCGCCAGCCGAACAAGCCCCCGCTTCGATTCCGGCCAGAGCGCAACATCACCAGCCCACACCAACAGCACCTTCGCATTGTGGGAGCTGCCATGGCAGCGACAGGAGTCGCCGCACCCTCCGATGCTGCAGTCGCCGTCATGCCGGCTCCCACAGCGAGGAAGGATCGCTGCGCCAGCCGAACAAGCCCCCGCTTCGATTCCGGCCAGAGCGCAACACCACCAGCCCACACCAACAGCACTTTCGCATTGTGGGAGCTGCCATGGCAGCGACAGGAGTCGCCCCACCCTACGATGCTGGAGTCGCCGCCGCCGCGAAACCGGCTCACCCACCACCAACCATCGGGACTTGACCGCGCAACACGCATCGCCGATGGTGGCATCGGCCCCGAGGAGCACTGCCATGTCCACCCCCAATCCGGTCCATCCGAAGCCGCGTCGCGCCTGGCGTACACGCGGCGCGCTGGTGCTGGTCGCCATCGTCGTGCTCGGTATCCTCGGCTTGATGTGGTGGTGGGACAGGGAACCCCAACAGTTCGATGTGGTCGCCAGCGCGCAGACTCATGCCAATGCGCACAGCCACCGTGTCGTCACCGGCACCGTCACCGCCTCAACCGTAATCGAAGTCGCACAGACCCTGCTCGACAAGCGCGGCGGCTATCTCGCCAACGACATTTTCCCGCCCGGCTTGCTGATGGACAACCTGCCGAACTGGGAACTCGGCGTGGTGCTGCAGATCCGCGACCTCTCGCGCGCCATGCGCGACGACTTCTCGCGCGCACAGTCGCAGTCGGCCGAAGATGTCGACCTGCGCGATGCCGAAAACTTCTTCACCTACAAACGCGAGAAGTGGATCCTGCCTTCGTTCGAGAGCGGGCTGGCATCCGGCATCGAAAAGACCGAGTCCTACCTCACCCGCCTCGGCGACGACCGCGTCGACGATGCGCAGTTCTACGCACGCGCCGACAACCTCGCCAACTATCTCGAACAGGTCGAAAAGCGACTGGGCTCGCTATCGCAACGCCTCTCCGCCAGCGTCGGCCAGGAGCGCATCAACACCAACCTTGCCGGCGACCCCGCAGCGCAGCAGTCCACCCCGCAAGCGCCCGAACAGATGGTCAAGACCCCGTGGTTGGAGATCGACGACGTATTCTACGAAGCACGCGGCTCAACCTGGGCACTGGCGCACTTTCTGCGCGCAGTCGAACACGACTTCGAATCCGTACTGCGCGACAAAAACGCCCTGATCTCGCTGCGCCAGATCATCCGCGAACTCGACGAAGCGCAGTCGCCGATTTACAGCCCGATCGTGCTCAACGGTGGGCAGTTCGGCATGTTCGCCAATCACTCGTTGGTGCTGGCCAACTACATCTCGCGGGCGAACGCGGCGTTGAATGATTTGCGGCGGTTGTTGGAGACGGGGTGAGGTGGGCTGGGCTGGCTGCAGGGTGAACGCAATTGGCTGACCAGCTTGTGAGGCGACCGGTGGATCGGGAGCAAGCCCAGCCAATCCGGGTTATGCCCCGGAAATACGCCCCTTGGTTACACACCAGTTGGCGAAAAAGGCCCTATCCCGTAGGGGGTTGCGCGCTGCGAAGTATGGGGGCAATCTCGGCGCAGAATTCCTGTGTCCACAAGTAGTTTGCCATCTGGAGCAAGTGTGCGCTTCGTCGTCATCATCGCTACGCTCGTGTGGTTGATGCTTGGGTTCCCTGCGGCAGCAGAGGAAGCAAAGCGGGTGCTCTTCGTCGGAAACAGCTTGACCTACGTCGGCAATGTGCCTGCGATTGTGGAGTCGCTTGCAGCGGCGAACGGGCAACATGTGCAAGCGAAAATGATTGTGAAGGGGGGCGCTACGCTGACCGACCGCATGTCGGACGAAAGCATCGAGAGGGCTCTCGAGTCGGAGAGCTTCCACCTGCTCATTGCCCAGGAGCGCGGCGGCGACTTCATGTGCAGCTTCGGTCAAGCTTCCTGCGAGAGCGCGCGCGGAGCCTTGGCAGATTTACGTGCACTTGCGCTGCAGAAAAACGTAAAGCTGGTACTTCTTGGCACTTACCAGGGCCACCCGCAAGCCTCCTCGGCACTCGTGCGCGCCGAGTCCGAGGCGGCTGTTGGTGCCGGAGTCCCCTATCTGGTCATATCCGACATTCTGCAGCAGGGTTTGAAGGCATATCCTGAGATGAAATGGTTTGCGGCGGATGGCATGCATCCTGGCCCCGCTCTGGCGCTTGCTCAGGCAATCGTGATCTTCAATCATCTGTTCGGTGAGTGGCCAAGTGTTCAACCGCTGCAGGTCAACGCGCCAATCTATCGCCCCTCCTCTTCATTCCAGCCTGAGCTCCGCACGCCGTATGCCGGCGTTTCGGTCGGCGTGGATACCTCAATCACGTATCCTAAGGAAGTCGTTCAAAAAATCATTGGGCTAGCGTCGCGCGCAGACGGCTAACTATGCGCTCAAATGGACCTACGGGGACATGCTCCGTTCGAACCGACCATTGTTGGCCGCAGGCCAGTTAGCACGCCGTTATGCACCAGAAACTGGCATGTGGCATGCTTAGGGCATGAAGGTCAGTGAAGTGCTGGAGCTGCTTTCGCACCATGGATGGCGGGTTGTACGCCAAGAGGGAAGCCATCGGCAGCTTCAGCATCCAGCTAGTCCTGGTACGGTTACTGTCGCCGGCAAGCCCAGCATCGACATACCTCCAGGGACGCTCAACAGCATTCTCAAGCAAGCTGGGCTCAAGGGCTAGGTGTAATTATGCGTTACATGGTGGTCGTGGAGCATGGTCCAACGAGCATCGGGGCGTACGTACCTGATCTCCCCGGTTGCGTGGCTGTCGCTGAATCAGAGTCCGAGGCACTCGAACTCATTCGGGAGGCCATTGAATTGCATCTTCAAGGGTTGCATGAGCAAGGCCAACAGGCACCGTCACCATCCTCGTCAAGCGCGTTCATCGAAGTGGCTGCTGCATAACTACGCGCTCAAACCGACGGCCGAGGACATGGCGCGGCAGCACCGGTCGCTTTCGGTCGGCTGCGGCTTGGCACGGCGTTGGTCCCCTTTGAGGCCTCCCACATGATCCGATGTTTGTCTCTCACGCTCCTCCTCGCGGTGTCATCAACCGGCAGTGCCGTCGTCATTCGTCATGATGTTGATGATGCGAAGTACCGGATTCCTGCCTCTGAGTTCCCTGCTCTCGTTGACATGCCCGGCGAGGGGCATGGCGTATTGATTGCCCCCCAGTGGATCATTACTGCGGCGCATACGATCCCGGGGCATCTGGAACTCGAGCGCGTAGCCATCAACGGGGTATCCAGGGACGTTGAGCGCGTGGTGATGCATTCCGGGTACAAGACCTTGCCACAAGAGCTGATTGATCAGGCAACGGCCAGCGGAGAGGCAATGCTGATTGTGGTGTTTCTTTCCGCATCGGACGACATAGCACTGGTGAAGTTGACCCAACCCGTAACGGATGTCGCTCCTGTCGCAATCTACAAAGGCACCGACGAGGCAGGCCGGATCGTCAAGATCGTGGGGAAGGGCGCTACTGGCACGGGAGCCGCTGGGCACGATCCCAGTGGGCCCAATCGGACAGAACTTCGTCGCGCGTTCAACAAGATCACCAGTGCTTATGACCGCTGGTTTTGCTATGTGTTTGACGAGCCACTGTCGGCTCTGCCTCTCGAGGGTGTACTTGGAAACGGGGACAGCGGCGGTCCTGTGCTGATCCAGGTCGAAGATCAATGGTCGTTGGCCGGACTAGCGTCCTGGAAAGTCGTCCACGGCAACGTCGTGACCGCCCGGCCCGGACGCTACGGTCAAACGGGCTGCAATGTCCGCTTGAGCCACTACATCCAATGGATCGAAAACGTAATCTCGGAGCAGTCGTAGTCAGGGTCTAGATTCAACGAGCAAGTGCAACAGACTGCTGAAATGCACTCGAAGTTCCTTCTGGGGTGGCAAATGAGAACCAACACTTTGATATTGTGTATGTTGATGCTGAGCCCCCTGCAAGCTTTTGGGCAGAAGCAGCTCCCGATCATCGACATGCACCTGCACGCCTTCTCGATGGACGAGTTGCCGCCGGGTACACCGGCGTGTCCGGGCGACCAGCATGTGCTGATTCCGACGATCGATCCTGGCGAGGAGCTGGACTTCAGCAAGCCCGTGACGTGCAAAAATCCAATCTTCGCTCCCGCCGATGATGCGGCGCTGCTGCGCGAAAGCATTGCAGCGCTACGAAAGCATAATGTGCGCCGCGCGATGACCGAGGGACCGGTGGATCTGGTTGCGAAGTGGCGCAAGGCCGCGCCCGATACCATCATTCCTGGAGTGGCGTTCGGTGCGCGCAAGGACAAAACCATCGGTGAGCTGCGCCTTCTGCACGCAAATGGCCAACTAGCAGTGTTGGGTGAGGTCAAAATCCAGTACCGTGGTCTGCGCCCCGACGACCCGCGCTTTGAGCCGTACTTTGCGCTGGCCGAGGAGCTCGACATTCCGGTCGCGATCCACCTTGGCGAAGGCCCACCGGCGGCGGCGCGCTTCCCAGGCTATCAGGACTACCGCGCGAGCATGGGCTCGCCGTTCATGCTGGAGAATGTGTTGCGCAAGCATCCGAAGCTGCGCATCTACGTAATGCACTACGGATCGCCGTTGGTGGACGAGATGATCGCGATGATGTTCACGCACCCGAACTTGTATGTGGACGTGGCCTGCAACAACTGGAGTTTCCCACGAGCGCAATTCTACGATGCCCTCAAGCGCATGGTAGATGCCGGCTTCATCAAGCGAATCATGTTCGGCTCCGACCAGATGTACTGGCCGGGAGCGATCGGCGAAGCAATCAAATCCATCGAGTCCGCACCTTTCCTGGATGATAGCCAGAAGCGTGACATCCTCTATAACAATGCCGCGCGCTTTCTTCGGTTAAGTGACGCGGAGATTGCCAAGGATCATCAGCTGTAGTTCGTGGAGCCGCGGTATAACCACGCAAACAGCGTCACCTCCGCGAAAACATTGGTTTCAGGTTTCGACTGGTCCGAAAAACACCCTGCAGGTCACAACGCACCGCGACTGGGTCAAGCTGCTACAGTCACGGCTTGCCCGCCACGACGGCACCCGCGGTTCGTGAATACGACCCCGCCATTGCCCGCTGCCTTGCCCGGTGAGCGCATCGTCATTGATGGCATGCACTGCTACGTCGACGGCGCTGGCCCGCCCTTGCTGCTGGTGCACAGCATGAATGCCTCGGCGTCTGCGGCCGAGATGCGGCCGCTGTATTTGCACTATGCGGCGAGCCGGACCGTGTTTGCGCCCGACCTTCCGGGCTTCGGCATGAGCGACCGCAGCGACCGCGTGTATTCACCGCGCCTGATGACCGACGCGCTGCATGCACTACGCGAGACCATCGGTGAGCGCCATGGTGCTGCGCCAATTGATGCGCTGGCGCTGTCGACCGGCTGCGAATTTCTCGCTCGCGCCGCCGCCGAGCGTCCGTCCGGCTACCGCAGCCTCGCATTGGTTAGCCCGACCGGATTGATGGGGCGCCGCGCTCGCCGCGGCGCACCCGGCAGTCTGCGTGGGCTGCCGGCAGTGCATCGCCTGCTGTCGAACCCGCGGTGGGCACAATCCTTGTTCAACGGGCTGACCCGGCCATCGGTCATTCGCTACTTTCTCAAGCGAACCTGGGGAAGCGCGGCCATCGACGAGGCGCTCTGGGCATATGACGTGCTGTCCACACGCCAGCCTGGTGCGCGTCACGCGCCGCTGTATTTTCTGGCGGGTCTGTTCTTCAGTGCGGATATCCATGACGTCTACGACGCGCTGCAGATGCCGGTGTGGATGAGCCACGGCAATCGCGGCGACTTCACCGATTTCCGCGGACTCGATTGCCTCGCCCGCGGCGCAAGCTGGCGAGTCAACACCTATCCAGCTGGTGCGCTGCCGTACTTCGAGTCGACTGCGGCCTTCATCGAGGACTACGACCGCTTTCTGCACTAGAAACGGGGACGGGGGGAGTTAATTTCACGGGCAGCGTGGGGTGCGTGCGCTGCTGGTGGATGCACGGAACGAAAAGGCAGCTCGCTGGAATCGCGCCTACGGCTTCCGCGAACCCACGGCGAATCCGCAAACGCTGTAGTTACCGCTGGGGGATTCATGACTGCACACCCGCCCGTGGCACCGATCTTTGCGCGCGCGGTGCAGGGTCAGGTGCAAACCAGCAAGGCTCTGAAGTAGAGTTTCGCGGACTCCTCGCCAAAATGGCGGTTCATGACATTCCGCATTATTGCCTACTCTGAAGACTGGCCTTGGCAATTCGCCGCGATTCGCGGCCAGTTGTCGGTTTGCTTCGACGAGTCTTCGATCGGGATCGAGCACATCGGCAGTACGGCCGTACCCGGCCTGTGCGCCAAGCCGGTCATCGATGTCCTGTTGGGCGCGGCGTCATTGGCAGGCATCGAGGCTGCGATCCCGCGGCTGCAAGCTGCCGGATACGCGTATGTCAGCAAATACGAAACCGAGCTGCCGATGCGCAGGTACTTCGTCAAACCGGAGTCACAGATGTGCCGCGTGCACGTGCACGGAGTGCGCGAGGATTCGCGAATCTGGAATGAACACCTTGCGTTTCGAGACGCGCTGCGCGCAGACCCATGTTTGCGCGATGCCTACGCGCAGTTGAAGCTCGAACTCGCGCGCATTCACGCGGACGACAAGGCCGCATACACGGCAGCCAAGGCGCCGTTCATCAGGCAGGGTCTTGCTGCAGTTGGCCAGAGCACGGGCCATGGCGTCTGATCCAGCGCCGGCTGGCGCGCCACGCGGAGTTCACCGACCGACGCGGTCACGACGCGCAGAATCCGTCGGTCGCGGGTGCCAAGGTCGCCGGCACGGCAGCAGGCCAGACTTGCAGGCTCGCCGCAGCGATGTTGCTACGATGCGCGCAACATGAGCTACCTGATCATTTGCACCGTCGCGCTGCTGGCGTCGGCATTGACGTTCTTCTCGGGCTTCGGGCTGGGCACGCTGCTGCTGCCGGCCTTCGCCCTGTTTTTTCCGGTCGAGCAGGCGGTTGCGCTCACGGCGATCGTGCATTTCCTCAACGGGCTGTTCAAGCTTGGGTTGACCGGGCGACACGCTGACAAGAGTGTCTTGCTGCGGTTCGGCGTGCCGGCAATCCTGATGTCGTTGGTTGGCGCCTGGGCGCTCGCAAGGCTTGCGGGCGTCGCACCGCTGATCGCGTACTCGGCATTCGGGCGGCCGGTGTCGGTGACGCTGGTCGAGCTGGTGGTCGGTGTGCTGCTGGTGTTGTTTGCGCTCATGGAGCTGGTGCCGCGGCTGCGCGATCTGAGCTTTGCGCCGCGCTACCTGCCGCTCGGCGGTGTGCTCAGTGGATTCTTCGGCGGCTTGTCGGGCATGCAGGGCGCGCTGCGTTCGGCGTTCCTGTCGCGTGCGGGCCTGAGCAAAGAGGCGTTCATCGCGACCGGTGTGGCGATCGCGTGCCTGATCGATGTTGCGCGCCTGAGCATCTACTCGACCGCGATGTCGCGCGACAGCCTGGACGTCGACCATGGAGTGCTCGCAGCGGCGGTACTGGCAGCATTTGCCGGTGCGGCGCTAGGCAATCGGTATCTGCACAAGGTCACCATGCCGGCGGTACAGCGGATCGTCGCGGCGATGTTGCTGGTGGTGGCGCTGGGGTTGATGTCGGGGCTGCTGTAGGCGGGCGACCGCCAGAGGCGTACTGGCCTTGCCTTCGCGCCGGGGCCGGAACCCGGGTGGCATGCCAGCGGGAGACTCAGCGCAGTCGCAACAGCTTGAACCTGAAGATGTCGCAGTCCAGCAAGCCGCATGCCTGACAATTGTTCGCTTCGCGCGAGCACAAGCTCGCGCTAATATTCGCGCGTCGCACCGCCGAATCAACGGTTGGGGTGCGCAATCAACACTCTCCCCGGGGGTTTCACCGTGACTGGATTCGTGCGTACGGCCGTGCAGGTCGTTATTCTGCTTGGCCTGTGGTTTGGCATTGCGCTCTCTGCCCATGCGCAGGACCCGGACTTCCAGCTCACCAAGCAGCTGGTCTCCCCTGCAGCCGGATCGACGGTGCCGCCCGGTACGCCGGTGCGCTATCGCATCACATATCGCTGCAACGGGCTGGTTGCGACCACCTGCGGCTCGCTGGCCTTCGCCGATACCCTGCCGCCCGAGCTGGAACTGGTCGGCTGCGATTTCCCCGGCTTCACGGTCAGCGCCTGCGCGCCCGGCAGCGGGATCATCAGCGCCAATCGCGCGGTGCTCAATGCCGGTACCACCGGCGAGGCCTTCATCGATACCCGCGTGCGGCCCAGTGCGGGTCCTGCGACCAATGTCACCAATACCGCGCAGGGCACGATCTCGCAGCCCAGCGTGAGTCCGCCGCAGCCGATGCCGGTGATCGCGATCAGCCCGCCGATCAACATCAGCGGTGGCAGCCAGCGCAACTACAGCATCGCCAAGACGCGGGTCGATCCGATCGCAGCACTGGTGATATCCGACCAGGCGACGTTCGTTACCGACCGCGTGCAGTTCTGCGCCACCAGCGGCATCGACCTGGTCGAACTCGGCGGGGCGACGCTGTTCGACGACCTGCCCGGCATCGCGACCAATATCCGCACCATCGTGCCGGCCGGTGCGCCGCCGATCACCGAGAGCATCGTCGGCAATCGCGTGACGTGGACGATTCCTGCTGCGCGACTCGATATCGACGCGCTGTATCCGCCGGGCTCCAACCTGAACGCGCCGGTGTGCTTCACCTTCTTCGTCACCTACGACCTGCCGGCGGGTGCGGCACCCGCGCAGGATCGCGCGCACGTGCGCACCACCGAACCGCTGTACTGCTCGGCGGCAGGCCTTGGCGTGCCGCCGCCGGGCGACATTGCCAATCCGCAGTGCTACGGGCAGACCAACGGCATCCGTGGGCTGCCGCAATCGATCCTGTCGCCGTTCACCAAGACCGGCAACGACGCCACGCCCAGCGACACGCCCGACGATTCGGGGCTTGGCCGCATCAATTGGCGGCTCGGCGCGAACTTCGAATCCAACGTCGGACTGCAGAACCTGTCGTTCTACGACATCCTGCCGCTGCCCGAGTTGGGCCCCGGCGGCACCACGCTGCCGCGTCTGGCAGTGACGTCGTTTGCGCCGGGCAACTGGGCCAGCGGCGCGCCGCTGGGTGACGTGGTCGCCGATGTCTACGTGAGCACGGTCGACCCGGCGCCCGAAGACAGTTGCGGTGGCGCCGGGTGGGTGGCGCTGGGTACCAATCTGCCCGGCAACAACGCCACGGTGTTCACCACTGGCCTCGCGGGTGCCACCGGGTTGTGCTGGGTGTTGCGCAACAATGCCGCAGGTTCGCCGCCCAACGAGGTGCCGCGCGATTTCGCCTTCAGCACCCAGCCGCGCGTGACGCAGGCGGTGCCGGCGTCGATCGTGCCGCCGGCATTGCCGGATGCGCTGGAGCCCGACAACTGTTTCCGTGCACGCTGGACCGCAGGCACCGTACAGACCCAGCGCATTTGTCGCACCCAGCGCATCGAGTTGCCGCGCCCGGGCGTCGATCCGGTGAAGTCGATCCAGTCAGCGCCATCGCCACTGCGGCCGCTCGACACCATCGTGTTCCGGGTCGGCGTCGATCACGCGGTAGGCGACTCCACCGGTTCCATCGTGAACCCGGTGATCGTCGACCTGCTGCCGCCGCAGCTGGAGTACCTGGCGTCGGTCGTGGTGCAGCCCGGCGCTCCGCTGCCGGTGATCACCACGGTGCCGAACTTCAACGGCGTGCCGAACCTAACCCTGGTGCGCATCGCCTATACGGGAACGTTCCCGCGCACGGCCGCGCTGATGCCGCGTATCGATCTGAGCACGCGGGTGCGCGCATTCACCGGTGATGGCACCTACGTCAATCGCGTCAGCGTGTTCGAAAACGGGATCCCACCGCGCACTTGCGCGGGCACCGAAGTGGTCGACGCCGATGACCGCGATGGCGATGGCAATACCACCGAGTTGCGCTGCGATCGCAGTCTGAACTTCAGCATCGCGCAGGCCGCGGTGCTCGATGGCAGCAAGTGGGTCAATGGCACGGGACCGGTCGACAATCCGATCGATGCGCTGGTCGATGACCCGACCGAACCACCGGCGGTGGCCGCGGCAAGCTGCCCGACCTACAGCCAGGCCTTCGGTGCCGGCACTGGCGACGACTTCACCCGCTTCCCGTGCGTGGCGCGCACGCGCGGCTATGGCAATGGCAACGGTGGCAACGCGAGCTACCGCATTCGCGTGCAGAACGCGGGCAACGTGGCATTCGACAACTACGTGCTCTACGACGTGCTGCCCTTCGTGGGCGATACCGGCGTCGGCCAGCCGCTGGCGGGCGTGGCGCGCAACTCCGATTTCCGGCCGCTGCTGCTCGGCCCGCCGGTGCTCAACGCCGCACTGAGCAGCGCAGCACTGCAAGGCCCGGGCGTATTCAGCATCGAGTATTCGGCATCCAGCAATGCCTGTCGTCCGGAGGTATCCAGCACCGATGTCACCAGCGGCTGGCAGACCGGCTGCGTCAACGACTGGAATGCGAGCGCGGCTGCACTCGGCGGTTTTCCTGCCGTGCGCGCGTTTCGCGTACGCGCCTTCGTCGATTCCAACGGCAGCGTGGCCGTCAACTGGGGCGTCGGCGAAGTTGCCGTATTCGAAGTGCCGATGGAGGTCCCTGCGACCACCCCGCGCATTGCCCCTTCGGTAGTCGGCAGCGCCACCAATTTCACCACTGCCTGGGGTTCGTTCGCGCATCGCGCCTATCGCGCGGTCACCGGTGCGGCGCTCGATCCGATCAATCTGCTGCCGACCGCCGAGCCGCCGAAAGTGGGCGTCATCACGCCCGAGCGTTACCGCGTGGGCAACCTGGTCTGGCGCGATATCAACAACAACGGCAACTCGCAGATCGGCGAGCCCGGCATCAACGGGCTGGCTGTTCGCCTGTGCCGCGACAACGACGGCACCGGCGGCCCCAGCGCGGGCGACGCCACGGTCGGCAGCACCACCACCGCCACCATCGGCGGACAGATCGGCAAGTACGTGTTCGAAGTGCTCGAGCGGCAGACCGATTACTACATCGCCATCGCCGCCGGCCAGGCGCCGCTGACCGGCTTGCAGGTATCGGCAATCAACGGCGCCAACCCGGACAACGACGTCGACAACGACAACAATACGCAGGCAAGTACCGTCACTGCGGCGTGCGGCGGCGGCGCGGCGTTTGTCTCCTCGAACTTCGGCATCGGCGCGCCAACCAGCGCTACCGAGCCCAACAGCGAGCGCGTGCGCAGCGGCAGCGGCACCGATGACGACCCCAACCAGGGCGCAGCCGGTGAGCCGTGGCCGGATAACATGTCGAACTATTCGGTCGACTTCGGCTTTGCACCGGGCGGCACCAACGCCGATCTTGGCGACCTGCCCGATACCACCGCCGGCACCGGCGCGGGCAACTACTCGACCCTGCTGGTCAACAATGGACCCAGCCATCTGGAAACCAGCGGGCTGACCATCGGCACAGCGTGGGATTCCGAGCTCGACGGCCAGCCGAATGCCGCAGCCGACGGCGATGACAGCAACCCCGGCGGCAGCGACGACGAAGATGGCGTGATCACGCCCGCACAGCTGCGCTTCTTCCGCGGCCAGCCGGGACTGCTCGATGTGCGTGTGGTCAACACCACCGCGACCGCAGCGCGCCTGTGCGCGTGGCTCGATCTCAACGGCGATGGCGATTTCGCCGATGCCGGCGAAGTGGCGCCGACGATCAGCGTGCCCGCCGGCGGTGCTGCGGGCGGCAGCGTGGTGCAGGTCAACTTCGGCACCATTTCGGCAGCGGGTCTGAACATCGATCCGACCTACCTGCGCCTGCGCTATTCGAATACCGACACCGGCAGCTGCGTTGCCGCGGGCTCCAATGGCCCGAGCGCGAGCGGTGAGGTCGAGGACTACCGCGGTGCGATCGTGGCCGAGGATCGCGGCGATCTGCCCGATGGTCTTGCCGGTGCGGCGAACTATCCGACGCTCAATGCGAGCAACGGTGCGGTGCATGTGATCAGCACGGCGAACACCTTCCTCGGTGCATCCGTCGATGCCGAGCCGAACGGCCAGCCGACGCTGGCGGCCGACGGCGATGATGCCAACCCACCCGGCGCGGACGACGAGGACGGCGTGAGCTTTACGACTCCGCTGGTCGGCGGACGCGCCAGCAGCATCGTGGTCGGCGCCAGCGCCGCCGGCGTGCTCAACTGCTGGTTCGACTACAACAACAACGGCACCTTCGGCGATGTGGTCGGCGGACAACCCGAACAGTTCGCCAATGAGCTGCCGGTGGTCGCGGGATCGAACATCGTGGCGCTCACGCCGCCGTTCGCGATCGCGCGCGGCGACTACTACCTGCGCTGCCGCTTCACGCTGGCCGCAGGCCAGGGCAATACGCCGACCGGTCTCGCCGCGAACGGCGAAGTCGAAGACTATCGGGTGCGCATCACGCAGCCGGATCTGGGCGATCTTCCGGCGCCGTATGCCACGTTGCGTGCCGCAGGCGGCGCCGAACATCCAATCTTCGATTTGCCGGGCAACAGTCTGCGGCTCGGTGCCAGCATCGACGCGGAAGCCGATGGGCAACCCAATGCCGGCGCCACCGGCGACGACAGTGCGGGTCCGGCGGCCGATGACGAAGACGGCATTGTGGTTGCCGATCTGACCATGACCGCGGCGACCAGTGCGGCGCTCAACTTCACCGCGAGCAATACGCGCGGTGCGGCGGCAACGGTGTGCGGCTTCATCGACTTCAACGGCAACGGCAGTCTCGCCGATGCCGGCGAAGTTGCGCAGGCGACCGTCGCCAACGGCGCCAATGGTGCTGCCGGCACGCTGAACTTCACGGTTCCAGCGACCGCCGTGCGCAATACCTTCGCGCGCTTCCGGATCAGCACCGCGGCCGGCTGCGCGCCTGCCGGACTGGCGCCGGATGGCGAGGTCGAGGACTACGTCGCGACCATCATCGCCTTCGATCTTGGCGATTTGCCCAACGGTGTCGGTGCCGGCTCGTATCCGACCCTGCGCGCCAACAATGGAGCGCGACACGAGATCGTGCCCAACCTGCGTATGGGTGCGAGCGTCGATGCCGAGGGCGACGGCCAGCCCAACATCGACGCCACCGGCGACGATCTGGCCGGACCGCTGCCCGACGACGAAGACGGCGTGACCTTTGATCCGCTCAATCTCGGCAGCCCGGGGCGCGCCAATCTGTCGGTGTTCAACAGCTCCGGTGCGGTGGCGACCCTGTGCGCCTATGTCGACTGGAACAACGATGGCGATTTCAACGACAGCTACACCATCACCCAGCCGGGTGGTGGCACCACCAACGAGACGCTGACGCAGACTTTCCCGTCGGCTGCCGCAGCGCAGAACGTGGTGCTGCAGTTGGGCATCGTGCCGCCACCGGGCACGATCGGCGTGCCGCCGGCCGGTGCTGTGCTGATTCCCTACGCGCGCTTCCGTCTGACCACCACGCCGGGCTTCGTCTGCGCCGGTGGGGCCTCGAATCCTCCGGCCACGCCAGCACCCAATGGCGAGGTCGAGGACTACCGGATCGGCTCCACCACCGGCACCGGGCTGATGGCGTTGGGCAACCTGGTGTTCGAGGATCGCAACAACAATTGCGTGGTCGATGCCGGCGAGCCCGGTGTGGCCGGCGTGGCGGTGCGCGCGTTCCGCGACAGCAACAACGACGGCACCCCGGACGGAGCCGCGCTCGCCACCCAGAACACCGATGCGAGCGGCAACTATCTGTTCACCGCACTGGTGCCCGACCATTACGTCGTCGAGATCGAGCGGCCGTCGATCTTCCTCGGCAGCACCGGCTCGGGTCTGGTGTATGCCGCAGCCGGCGCCTGCGAGCCCGCGGTCGATCCGGACAACGACGCCGACAATCGCGACGATGGCAGCACGGCGGGTGCGACCATCATTCGCGCATTGCCGGTGACGCTGACGCCCAAGATCGAGCCCGGCCCGCCGGACAGCAATAGCAATCCGACGGTGGATTTCGGCCTGCTGCGCAACTTCGATCTGGCGTTGCGCAAGGCGCTGTCGCCAGGCCAGCCGCAGGTGGTGCAGCCGAACTCGGTGGTCAACTACACGATCACGGTCACCAATGAAGGCACCGTCGCTGCCACCGCGATCGTGATCAGCGACCGCATCCCGGTCGGCATGGCGCTGGCGGATGTCGCATGGACCGCAGCACCGGGTAATACCGCGCGACGCACCATCGCCGGTCCGCTGCTGCCCGGTGCCAGTACCTCGGTCACGATCGCGCTGCGCATCACCAGCGTCGGCTTCGGTCAGTTCGTCAATTTCGCGCAGATCGCGGCGGCCACCGACGATGGCGGCAATCCGGTGCGCGACATCGACTCGATCCCGGATGATGGCGAGAACGACCAGGACGACAACGGCAACGTGACGGTGTTCGTGCCGATCGGGGTGCCGGTGGATTCGGCCTGGGCGCTGGCGCTGCTGGCGCTGGCGATGATGTTGCTGGGTGCGGCAGCGATGCGCCGACGCGCGCGCGCCTGAGCAGTCGGATGAGGCGTCGGCCCGGGATCTCAACCCGGGCCGAACGCTGTGCGCACGCAGCGCGCAGCGCGAAACGTGATCAGAACGCCGGTTTGTCCTGCTCTGCCGCGTAACGCGCCACACACGCCTCGATTTCGGCCAGCGCCGCCGCAGCACCGACCCAGCCTTCGATCTTGACCCACTTGCCCTTTTCCAGATCCTTGTAGTGCTCGAAGAAATGCGCGATGCGATCGCGCGTGTAGTCGGGCACATCGTCGATATCGCCGAAGCGTTCGTAGGGCTGGTAGATCTTTGGCGCCGGCACCGCGATCAGCTTGCTGTCCTCACCGGCCTCGTCGGTCATCTTCAGCATGCCGATCGGCCGCGCGCGGATCACCGAGCCCGGAATCAGCGGCAGCGGCATCAGCACCAGCACATCGGCAGGATCGCCGTCGCCGGACAGGGTGTGCGGGATGTAGCCGTAGTTGCACGGATAGCGCATCGGCGTGGTCAGCACGCGATCGACGAAGATCGCACCGGACCGCTTGTCGACCTCGTACTTGACCGGCTCCGCGTTCATCGGAATCTCGATGATCACGTTGACTTCGTGCGGCACGTTGCGGCCGGTGGGTACTCGATCGAGGGACAT
>JBBRFN010000032.1:0-26334 GCA_038224265.1 Lysobacterales bacterium | reverse complement strand
AGCGAAACGCTGCATGGCAACCGTCGCAGCGATCGCCGATGTCCTTGACCAGCGCATTGAGCGCGACGCAGTCGGCGGGCGGGGCCGCGATTGCGGCGTCCAGCGCGGTGAGCAGACCGGCGTGGCGCTGCTCGAAGTCCGGGCCCGGTTGGCGCGCTTCGATGAACGCGGGCACGACTTCGTCGCTGATCGTGCGCAGACGTTGCACGCTGTGCAGGCTGCGCTGTGGCGGGCATTGTGGATCGCGCAACCCGGACTGCAGCGCCTTGTAGTGGTGCTGCATGGCGGCCATCACACCGCGCGGATAGGCGCCCTGGGCGCGATCGAGGTTGGCGTAGAACAGGGCCAGCGAGCCGCCTGCGAACAGGCCGATCAGCAACATCAACAGATATTTCAAGTAACCACCCGCAATGTGACCAATGGCGCAGGATAGCAAGCACCCACTTCCGTACCGCGTGAACTGCGGGCACCATGCGGGTTCCTGGAGAACCGCATGACCGAGCAACGCCGCTTCCGCCTCTACGACGGTGCCGCCACCAATCTGCTGCTTGATGAGATGGCACGTGCGCTGGTGCCGTTGGTTGGCGATCCGGCGACGACGGTGCTGATCGGCATTCGACGTCGCGGCGCGCCGCTGGCCGATGCGCTCGGGCAGCGTCTGGTGGCTAACGCTGGCATGCCGCAGTTGCGTCGGCTGGATCTGAAGATCAAGCGCTACAGCGACGATCTGCACCTGCTGCATCCCGACACCCAGTTGACCGAAGACGGACCGGACGTCGCAGCTGCCGTGCACAAGCGCGACATCGTGCTGGTCGATGATGTGCTGTACCAGGGTCACTCGCTGCTGCGCGCGGTGCGCTGGCTGGTCGATGCGGGAGCGCGCTCGATCCGCACCGCGGTGCTGGTCGATCGCAAGGTGGCAAGCCTGCCGCTGCGCGTCGATGTGCTCGGTGCGAGCTTGCGTATCCCGCACGACGCGGTGGTCGAATGCAATGTGCCGCCATTCGAGCCGGAGCTGGCGATCGATCTGTGGTTTCCACCGCCGTCTGCCGGATGAGCCAGCGCACGTCTGCAACTTCCGGCTTGCCTTGCTGCTTACCGAAAACGACCCAATGAAAATTCTCCCGCTCGTGCTGCTGGCGAGCATGGCCGCAGCAAGCCCGGCGGCAGCCGCAGATGCGGCTGCGGTCCCGGCCGCGTCGCAGGCATCGAGCGCAACGCGCTTGTTGGGTGAACTCGCGCTATCGCGCGGCACCTTGGGCTTTGCCGCGTGCGACGGCACCGCCGGCACGGCCTACACGGTGCCCGGCGCGGGCGATCTGGCTGCAGTGGTCCGCGGATTCAACGATGGCGCGGATGGCGTTGTCTTTCTGGACGCCGACCTTGCCCACGAGCCTGACGGCCGCTGGCGGATCGATAGACTGCACCGCGCGTATCGCGACGGTCCGCGCTGCGCGGAGGATCTGCGCGACTTCATCTGGCGTGCAATCGGTAGCGATGGCAGCTGGACCATGGAAGTCAGTCGACGCTATGTCGGCATCCGGCAGGTCGGCAAGCGGCCGCTGTTCTTCCGCTACCGGCCATTTGCCCCCGGCGCGGATGGCGAGCTGCGTTTCAGCGCGCAGGCCGGGGGCGAGCAACTCGTTCTGGTGCTGCGCGGCGCGCGCTGCGTCGACAGCGCCGCGCGTCGCAGCACACCTTGGCAGATCGAGGTAACGCTTGGCGGGGCGGTATCCGCAGGCTGCGCCTGGACCGGAATGCCGCGCTGAACCCATCGGGCAGGGCGCGCTTGGCCAAGGGCGCCAACGGTCCTTCCGTGCACCGTCTGCCAGACTCGGCCGGGGCCTCGTCTGGCGACTGCGCATCGCGGGGATGCGCAGTTGCGCAACAACAACCGCTGCTTGGAAAGGATGCGTCGCCGATCCGGACGAACAGCACCGCTTACCGAGTCCTGACAGTGTTGCTTACGCTGTAAGCAGCACTTGTCTCGAGCCCCTGTCGCGGTGTTGCCAGCCAGTTGTTACCCTGGTCCATACCCACAAAGCCGACGGTAAAAACCGCTGGTTTCCAAGGCACTGGCGCATCCCTGACGCCTAAGATGCCGAGCCGCCGCGGGTTTGCCAAGAGGGGCGTGGCACAGGCCATGTCCGCGCCCGATCCATGGCAGTTAGCTGTGCTGTTTATGCGCGCAGTGAGCAGCTACTTGTCGGGGGCGCCGACGAAGTCGAGCCGAGCGCCTGCGCCGGACAAGGTAAGGGTCCCGCCCTCGATGGTGGCCCGATCGATCTGGCGCAGCGCCGCGAGGTAGGCGTCTTCAAGGGCGGAGGTATCGGCGCAGTACATCTTCGAACGGGCGATCGGGCCAAAGCGCAAGCCATCGCCGTCCAGGGTGTAGCTGGCCGAAACCGAATTGCATGGCGCGCGCCCACTGACCGTGCCGGACTCGAACCGCAAGGTGACCGGTTGCGCGGATGCGGGCTGCCCTGCGGAATCGCGCAAGGTCCACACTGCGCCCTCGAGTGCGGCTGCCGACGCGGCTGTCGGAGCAGCGGGCGTAGGGGTCTTTGCAGCACAGGCGCTCAGCAGCAACAGCGCCGCAAAGCCCGAAACGAAGTAGGTGCGCATGACTGGATCCCTGCTGGCTGGAACGATGCGCCCACAGTAACCAAGCGCGGCGTGCGAACCAAGTCCGTGGCCCGTTCGGGCGCGTTGCTGCGGCATAATTCACCGGCGTGTGGCGCGCCGCCGCACGCCGCGGATTGCCTGCTGCCTCCACAGGCAGCGCAACCCCGCGAGGCCCATGCAACCGAGGATCCGTCGACATGCTGAGCACCTTGTTCGAAGCCATCGATCGCAAGGACACCGCGCGTTTCGCGAGCCTGCTGTCGCCGCACTGCGAATTCCATTTCGGCAACCTGCCTGCGGTGCACGGCCGCGACGTCATTGCGGCATTTGTCGGCCAGTTCTTCGCATCGATCGCGGGTCTGGCGCACACGCTCGACAAGGTCTGGGAGGTGCCCGGCGGCATGCTGTGCCACGGTACCGTAGCCTATACCCGCCACGATGGGTCGGTATTGGCAGTGCCGTTCGCCAACGTGTTCGGGATCGACGCCGAGGGCATCGCGGTGTATCGCATCTACGTCGACAACTCGGCGCTGTACGCGACCTGATGCGGCTCAGCGCTCGATGCGATAGTTGATCGAAGCGCGCGTGGTAGCGCCAGTGGTGGCCTCCAGCTCCAGGCGCTCCGACACCAGATAGCGCACGGTGAATACCTCGCCGCGGGTCAGCAGGCCGATGCCGTAGCCCACGTAGAGGCGCGGCGAGAGGTACTTGCCGAGTGTGAATGCCTCGCCATCGAGCTGGGTGTCGTTCGACACCCCGAGTTCATCCAGGCCCAGGCGACCGCGCAGGTTGCGCGTGAGCAGGTCGCTTCCGACCGTGCCGAGTGCAACTGCGGCGTCGGACAACTGGCTGCGATCGCCCACGTTGGCGCGATTGAGCGGACGTCCGGTCACCAGCAGGGAGAGGGCCTCGGTATCGGTCATGCCACCGCTACCGCTGATCCGCGAATCGGGCCGCGATGCATTGCCGGTGACCACCAGCGACACGGTCTGCTCGCGCACCTTGCGTTCGGCGCGCAGGTCGAGCGTCGGCTCGCCGAGCGGGCTGTTCGCATAGCGCAGACCACCGCGCTTGATGGTCAGCCGCTGGCCGTAGGCGTCGTAGCGTCCCTTGAGGGTGATCTCGCCATTGGCGATGGCCTTCGCGCCTTGTCGCTGGGTAATGTCGAGGCGACCCTGCAGGCTGCCGTCGAAACCGAATCCTTGCAGCTTGACGTCGTCGCCGAGGGTGACCGCGAGCCGCGCCCGCCACGGGCGGCGGGGATCGGGCGGCTGCTCGGCATCGACCACGATCACGTCCGGACTGCGATCGACGCCGCCCTCGAGCTTGCTGGCGTCGATCCGCGCGCGCGGAACATCGATGCTGCCATCCAGGTTCCAGCGCCCATCGCGCAGCGCCAGGGTCAGGTCGGTGCTGGCGACCACCGATAGCGTCGGCGTGTTGGAAACCCGCACATTGGTGCCGGTGATTCGCAGCAGGGCAGGCTGCGGATCGCTGGTATCGATTCGGCCATCGACCGACAGCGTGCCATCGCCCGACACCACCGATCCACGCACGATCAGCTTGCCCGGCACGCCGGCAAGCACGAACACGCCGTCGCGCAGGCGCAGGGCTTGTGCGGGGACCTGGGCGGTAAAGCCTGTCAGCGCGAGCGCGCCGCTGATGCTCTGCGGCACATTGCCACCACGCAGACGCAACTGCCCACGCACTTCGCCTTCGGGTTCCGCGATCTGGGTGGTGAAGGCCTCGATGCCGTCGAGCTGGCGCACCAGCACGTCGATGGTCGCGTCGTAGCCGAATGCACCGGCCGCGTCACGGCTGATCTGTGCGGCGACATCGACGCGCCCATCCGGAATCAGATCGGCGCCAGCGCTGATCGAGCCCGTGCCGTTCTCCCATTGACCCACCACCGACAGCTCGCGATAGCCCAGATCGAGATCGGGCCGATCCGGAAGTCGTACCAGTCCGCGCGACGAATGGATGTCGATGACACCGTCGGTGGGCTGACCGTCGCGCCATGCGAGCTTGGCGCTGCCTTCGACGAGGCCTTCGAGCTGCGGTAGATCGGCGATCGGCAACAGGGCACCGATGGTAGCCAGCGACAGACCCTCCAGCTGCGCATCCAGCGAGCCCGCGCCGGAAGCATGGCGCGCCGAGATGCACAGCGAGCCGGTGTTGGCGGTGAGACATGCCGGGTCCATGTCGAAGCGTTCGCGGTTGGCGCGGAATGCGGCGGGCTCGCGCAAGCGCAGCGCGACATCGGCGGCGGCCCCCTGCAGAGAAACCAGGCGCCCGCGCCAGCCTTGCGCGCTCCAGCCACCTTCAAACGCGAGATCGATCTGCTGTTGCTCGCCGCTTGCTGCGAGGCGCGCGGTGAACTGGCTTTGGCGTCCTTCGAGATCGAGCTTCAGCGTACTCCGCGCATAGGCGCCCGAGCCGACGCCCCGTGCTTCGATCCGCGCGCTCGCTGCAGGGTCGTCACCGACGCCACGCGCCGCCGTGACCTCAAGCTCTTCGATCTGCACGCCGGCGATGCGCAGCGCGCTGCCGCGGGCGTCGATGCGATCGCCGTTGGCGCGCTGCCAGACCAGATCGAGACTGCCGCCAAGCTGCGGCGCGAGATCTGCCAGATCGGGTGCAACCAACGAAACCTCGAGCGTGCGCCCGGCATCGGCAGCGGTTGCACGCAAACGCGCGCTGCCGGAGTCGAGCGACATTGTGCCGGCAGTGATGGCCGTCTTGTCGATTGAAAGCGACCCGCTTCCCGACACCGGTTTGTCGCGCAAGGTGCCCGAGACGTTCGACAGCTGCAGCGTTCCGGAAGCGCCTTCCGTCGTCCACGCGCCGGTCCAGTCCAGGCGGCCATCGATTGCGCCCGGCCAATCGGCCGCGAACAGTGCAGGGTCGAGCGCTGCCAGTTGCAGCGAAAGCGCGGCCGGCTCGGCGAACGAGAGTCGGCCGTCGATGGTGGCGGTTCCGCGGCCAAGGTCGAGCAGCAATCCGGTCGCCGTGATGCCGGCATCGGCGTAGATGAGTTGCCCGCTGAGGCTGCCTGCGGGCAGGCCCGGCGTGCTCAGGCGCAAATCGGGCCTGAACGACGGCAAGCCACGGGGACCTTCGATAGTCGCGCTGCCGCTGACGGTCAGGGGCTCGGGACCGCCGCGCGGCACCAGCAGCGACGCGGTCTGCGCCTGCAGCGACCACGTCGCGCTGTCGTCCAGCGGCACGTCGCCGCTCAGCAGTACTTCACCACGCCCGCGGACTGCGACCCGCAGTCCGTCGATGGTCAGTGCGCGGGTGGCATGGCGCACGCTGCCGGCGAGAATCTCGATCGCCTCCGCGCCGACGCTCAGCGACCCACTGGGCTGCCACACATCCGTAGCACCTTGCACGCGCAGATCGGCAGCAATGCTGCCATCGATACCGAGGACCGCGCCATCCTGCGCCGGCATCTGCACCCGCATATCCAGCGCATCGAGGCGGTGTGCGACGGTGCCGGCGGCAGTGGCCTGCAATGGCTCGAGCAAAGCCAGCGCCACCGTGCTGGCATCGGCAGTCGCACTGCTGGCATCCAGCGTTCCACGCCAGACCGTGCCCTCGGCGCTCACGTGGCGCAAGGACAGCTTTCCGCTGCGCAGCGGCTGCGGGGTCGAAAGATCCAGCAGCAGGTCGCCGCTGGCGCTGAGCTGCGGTCCTGCCAATTGCAGGTCGCCGATCTCGATCTGCGAGGCGCCGATGCGCACGGCGCCCTGTACGCGATCGAGCAGCAGCCGCGTGCCATCGATGTCGATCCGCGCCTCGCGCACGTCCAGCGCTTCGATGCGCAGGGCCGGCAGAATCAGCGGATCGCCAGCCCCGCCGTTGCCCGGCGCGGATCGATGAACCACCTGCAGACCTTCGATCGACACCGTGTTCAGGCGTGGCGTGCCGGTGGCCGTATTCCAGATCGACACGTCCACGGTGGCCTTGCGGATGTTGACCTCGGTGGTGTCGTTGCGCCAACTCAGTCCGCCGAGTGTCAAGCCGCCGAGCACGTTGCGTTCGACGCTGTCGACCTTGAGTCCAGGCACCCGCCCCGACACGCTATTCAAGACGGTCTGCGCGCCCTGCGTGGTCCCGAGCAACCACAGGATCAACGCACCCAGCAGCGCCACGATCACGATGAGGGCGATCAGCAGGCGACGCTTCACAGGTCCGGGCCTGCGGAAAAGTGCAGCTGCACGCTGGCGTCGTCGTTGTCCAGGCCGTGGGCGAGGTCGAGCCGGATCGGTCCGATCGGCGACGACCAGCGCACGCCGCCGCCGACGCCGTACGCCGGCTTGAAGTCCGATCCATTGAACACGTTGCCAGCATCGACGAATGCCGCCCAGCTCCAGTCGGGTCGGAAATTGCGCTCGTACTCGAGCGAAAAAGTCGCCACATTGCGGCCGCCGATCGGCTCGCCCGCGGCATCGCGCGGCCCAAGGTCCTGCCAACCGTAGCCGCGCACGCTGCCATCGCCGCCGGCGAAAAAGCGCAGCTCCGGTGGCAGCAGGTTGAAGCGATCGGTACTGGTCCAGCCCAACTCCGCGCGTCCGAGCAGACGCGCGCCTTCGCCGGCCGGCAGCACGTAGCGGCCCTCGACCCGCGCCTGCAGCAGGTCCAGGTCGGAGCCCAGGCTTGCGGACGCTGCACGGGTGGTGAAACGCAGCGAACCACCGCGCGCGGGCCGGATGCGATCGCGCGCGAATACGCGACTGAAGCTCAGCTCGGGATAGACCACGGTAGCGTTGCTGCGATCGACCGAGACCGCGCGTGAGCCGACCCGGAAGCTTCCACGCAATGCATTCAGCGAGGCCAGCCCCGTCCAGTTGTTCCAGGTCCCCAGCACGCCCGCGCGCAGCAGCCCGCTGCGGCCTTGCACGGTATCGGTGTCCTCGTTGCGAGCGCCGATCCCGGCCAGCCACTGCGCGCCCTGCACGCTGCCATGCGGAATGCGGTACTCGACGGTCAGCGCCTGCAAAGCTTGCGCGACTTCGATCTCGCCGCGCGCGCTGTGGCCATGATCGTTGACCCAGCGCCGATCGACGCCAAGGCGCAGGCCTGCGCCATAGTTGGTTTCGTAGTAGGCGCCCACCGACCAAGCGGTTTGGGCGGCCGGCTGGACCACGATGCGCACCGGCACCAGGCCATCGGCGCGCGCTTCGACCTGCGGTTCGATCTCGATGCCACCGAAGTAACCCGCAGCCGCCAGTCTCTGCTGCAGATCTTCGATGCGTTGCTGCTCGTACGCCGCGCCCTCGGTCCACGGAATGAATCGCGCCATGAACGGATCCGGAAACTGCGCGCCCTCGAAACGGGTGGGGCCGAAGCGATAGCGCGGACCGGATTCCCAGCGCAGATCGATGCTGGCACGGCGCTCGGCGCGGTGCACCTCGACCCGGCGGTCGAGCAGGCGCGCGTCGAAGTAGCCGAAGCGCTGCAGCGTGCGGTCGATGCTCGCCTTGCCATTCTCGTAGGCCCGGTGGTCGAGGATTGCGCCCTTGCCGGGCTCGAACTGTTCTACCTGCTTGCGCAGGGAATCCTCGGACGCGGCGGGGCCTTCGACCCGCACGTTGACCTCGGTGATCCGTACCGGCTCGCCGCGGTCGACCACGATGTACACCCGATGGCGTCGATCGGGCAGGGGCGTGCGCTCGATTCGCGTTTTCGCCTCGTAATAGCCGAATACTTCGAGTGCGCTGCGGATCTGCCCCGGCGCCTCGCCGATCAGGCGCTCGAGGCGGGCACTGCCGATGGTCTTGCGTTCCTGATAGCGCGCGATGTCGAGGGCGGCAAGCGCCGCGAGCAGCTGCTCGTCCTCGATGCCCTCGATGTCCACCTCCACTACGCCCGGCTCACCGCTGGGTGCAGGGGTCTCGGGGGCAGCGGCTGCCGCAGTCGCCGGGCTCGCGACAGGTTCTGCGGCAGCTGGGGCTGGGGCCTCGATCGCCGCGGCCGCAAGCGGGGCCATCAACAGGGTTAGCCACACAGTCATGGCCGATAGCATGCCGCACTTGGCGTTAATCGGTAAGCAATACCGCGCCTCCGTCGCGCGAATCGAGTTCAGCGGCGATACATCCATCACCTGTGCGGTGCTTCAATGATGCGATGAACTCTATCGAAGCACTGCCAGCGCACCTGCGCGAGCGTACCCGCGTGCGCAACGCAATCGACGCCGATCCGGGCGGCGAACTCGTTGTGTACTGGATGCATCACGCGGTACGTGGCCACGAGAATGCCGCGCTGGATGTCGCGATCCTGGCGGCCACACGCCTCGGCAAACCACTGCTGGTGTACCAGGGCCTCGGCGGTCGCCATCGCTTCAACAGCGATCGCCATCATCGATTCATCCTCGAAGGCGCACGCGACGCACAGCGCGAGCTTGCCGCGCGCGGCATCGCGCACGTGTTCTGGCTGCCGCAGCGCGATGATCTGCCCAGCCCACTGGCACAGCTGGTTGCGCGCGCGGCCATGCTGGTTTGCGAGGACTACCCGGCGCCTCCGATGGCCGGCTGGACGGCGGCCTGGGCGCGTCGGGCACGCTGCCGGGTATTGGCGGTCGATGCCAGTTGCGTCGCGCCGATGCGCGCCAGTGCGGCCGCGCCGCAGCGTGCATTCGGATTCCGCAGCGCGATGCAGACACTGTGGGCGGAGCGACTGGCGAGCGCGTGGCCCGAAGTCGACGCCACCCAGCTGCCGGCAGCGACTGCCATCGATCCGGGGTTCGCACCCTTCGATCTCGAATCGGACCTCGATGCCGCGATCGCGGGGTGCGCGATCGAGCACGACATCGCGCCGATCCTGCACACGCCGGGTGGCAGCCGTGCCGGCTATGCGCGCTGGGATGCGTTCAAGGTCCAGGGGCTGGGTTCGTATGCGGCCCAGCGCAACGACGCGACTATCGCCTGGCCGCGCGGGGTGTCGCGGCTGTCGCCATACCTGCACTACGGCCACGTGTCGCCGCTGCGGATCGCGCGCGAAGCACAGCGCGCGGGTGGCAGCGGGGCGGACAAGTTCCTCGACGAGTTGCTGACCTGGCGTGAGCTGGCATTTCATTGGTGCTTTCACGTGCCAAAGCCGGAGCGCCTGCAGGCGCTGCCAGATTGGGCACGCCATACCTTGCAGGCGCATGCCGCCGACCCGCGCGAGCACACCTACACACCCGCGCAGCTGGCGCGCTCGCAAACCGACAGCGCGTTGTGGAATGCCGCACAGGACTCGCTGCGCCAGCATGGCGAGCTGCACAACAACCTGCGCATGACCTGGGGCAAGGCGATCGTGGGCTGGCGCCCGGATCCGCAGGCGGCGCTCGACACCCTGGTCGAGCTCAATCACCGCTACGCGCTCGACGGTAACGATCCAGCATCGTATGGCGGTCTGTTGTGGTGCCTCGGGCTGTTCGATCGACCGTTTTCGCCGGAGCTTGCCGTCCTCGGCACGGTGCGGCCGCGCGATCCGCAAGCCCATGCGCGACGGCTCGATCTGCCGTCGTATCGGCAACTCGTTGAGCGGCCCGCAGGTGCCGCGCGGCTGCGGATCGGCGTGATTGGCGCCGGCATGGCGGGTGCTGCTGCCGCTCGCGCGTTGCACGATCAGGGACATGCCGTGGAGGTGTACGAAAAATCGCGCGGTGTCGGCGGCAGGATGGCAACCCGTCGCACGGACGCAGGGCAGTGGGATCACGGTGCGCAGTTTCTGCAGGCTCGCGACGCGCGATTTGCGCGGCAGGTGGCGGACTGGCGTGCGCGTGGGATAGCCGCCGAGTGGCGACCGCGGATGCTGAAGGTGGCTGCCGATGTGCAGGATGGTCGATCCACCGAGCCACAACGACTGGTGGGCGTGCCGTCGATGACCGCGCTGGCGCGCGATGTGCTCGAGGGCATTGCGCTGCGCTGCGGTGTGCGAATTGCAGGCTTGAGCCGCAGCGACGGGCGCTGGCAGCTGTTCGACGAGCAGCAGGTACTGGTGGGCGAGCATGATGTCGTATTGCTCGCGGTGCCGCCGGCGCAGGCAGTGCCGCTACTCGGCGCAAGTCCTCGGTTGCAGCAACGCGCGCAATCGACGTCGATGCAGCCGTGCTGGACCGTCATGCTGCGACTGGCCGCGCCCTTGCCGCTGGCGTTCGACGCGGCGCGCCTGGATACCGGACCGCTGGCGTGGTTCGCGTGCGATGACAGCAAGCCCGGTCGAGCAGCACAGGGCCTGCACTGGGTACTGCAGGCGCGAGGCGAGTGGTCGGTGGCGAATCTTCAGACCGCGCCCGAAATCGTTTGCGCGGAATTGATCGACGCGTGGCGCGAGGCACTGGGTCGGATCGAGCCCATCGTGGTGACCGCGCTCGCGCACCGCTGGCTCTATGCGCTGGCCAACGCACTGGACGGTGCGGAGTACGCCTACGACGCGGACTGCGGCCTCGGCCTTGCCGGCGACTGGCTGCGCGGCCCGCGGGTCGAGGACGCGTGGCTCAGCGGCAGCGCGCTGGCGGGCGCGGTGCTGCGGGCGAACGCGCACGCCTGATCGGCGGCACGCGAGCGCCGCCGATCACGGCTCGAATCCGTTGCCGAACACGATGTCGCTCGGTGCGCACTGGTTCTGCCACAGGCAAGCCGCGAACTCCGGCCGGTCGATGAACGGGTTTCGATTGCCCTGGAAGCTGAAGATCACTTCGTTGCGCAGTTGCTCCTGTGCGTCGGGCGGATCCGCTGCGTGCCATGCCAGCAGTGCGCTGAGCAGCCCCATGTATCCCTGCGCCGGAACCTGACCGCTGGGCGTCGCGGCGATAAGGCTACGATTGTCGGTGACGATCAGGTCGGGCTCGGGCTGTCCGGTGGCGGCGCTGCCGCCCTCGTAGCGGATGTCCATGTACAGGATCGCGCGCGCCATATCTCCCTTGCGGCGCGTCCACACCTCGTAGGTGCCGGTATTGCCGTCGGGCTGCTGCACCCAGTTCGAATTGCCCGGATAGATCCCGTTGCCACCGCCTTGGCCATTGTTGGCATCGGTCGGATTTTCGCCGCAGCCTGTCGCGCAGTTTGCATACGGCCTGCTGCCACGATTGGCGTTGTAGTCGGATGCCGACAGGTACAACATGTGGGTGTCGACATACGGCGAGTAGGGTCGACCCTGCGCATCGAGACCACCGAGGTCGTTGAAGCCCAGCGAGTTCGGCCATGTATGTTCGCGATTGTAGGTGACAGGGCCGGTCGCACCGGAACGGTCGACGACCTTGGTGTACTTGCGGTTGCGATACACGTCGAGCACCTTGCTGGTGTCGGTGGGATCCTGATCGGCTACCTCGAGGATGTCCCAAACATCGGTGGCCGTGTTCGAGCTGTACGGGAACGCGGTGTGATCGTCGATCAGCGCGTGCAGGGTGCTGCGCAACGCGGCGGCACTGCCGGCATTCACACTGGCGTAGTAGTCGGTCGACGAGGAGCCGGTCGTGAACCCGATACCGGCCGATCCCGCCAATGGATCGGCAAGTCCGTCGAGGTCGCGGATCAGCGTAGGCTGCAGTGTGAGCGCGCACAACTCGAGCGCTGCGAAGTTCGCTACCGGATCGAGGGTCCAGTTCTGCGGCCCGCCGCTAACGGATGCCGCAACGCTGCCCGAGCTCGCGCAGCTGAGCGCGAACCACGCGCCGCTGACGGTTACCGGTTCGCTGAAAGCCAGCTGGATGTTGCCCGCCAGCGGCACGTTGATCGCGCCGTTGGCCGGCGACGAGGAAGCCAGCGTCGGCGGCGCGTCGGCCACCACGGTGAAGGCGAACTGCAGGTTGGCAGGCAGCGGATTGGGCGTGCCGTCGATGTCGAGCACGCGACTGGCGTCGATGCTGGCGGTGCACTGTTCGCCGAACAGCAACGCGGGTACCGGGTCCAATGCACGCAGGCTGCCGCTGCCGCTTTCGACCAGCGCGACATTGCCGCTGGATGCGCACGACAGCGCGATCCATCCGGCCGCGGTGCTCACCGCCTCGCTGAAACTCACGCCGAGGTTGGCAGCTGGCGACACCCCGACGGCGTTGTTGGCAGGTGTCGTGCTGGTCACCGTCGGCGGATTGTCGACGCCGCCGGCGCAGGTGCCGCTTACTGCGATATCGTCGACCCCGATGATCGCGTCGTTGCCGGGCACATTGTTGGTAATCCAGCGCAACTGCACCTGCGCCTGGTTGAGCAGGGCTGCGGGCAGGGCGACCGAGAACGGCAGATCGACACCGGTATTGGCGTCGGCGACATAGGTGCCCGGCAGCTCGGCAAAGTTCGCGCTCGCGCCGAGCCGCGACTGCACCAGATACGGCTGGATCGCCATATCGGTATCCAGATCGCGCAGGCGATAGCCCAGCTGCACCGCGCTGCAGCCGGTCGTATCCAGGTGCAGCAGCAGGAACACCACATCGTTGTTGTTGGTCGCCTGCAGTCCCAGCACCGGGTCGGCCAAGGTGGCTTCGATCAGGCCGGCTGCGATGTAGCCGGCGAGACTGGCCACGTCGGGGGCGACGTTGAGCACGGCGCCGGCGAAATCGATGACGTTGCGCGGATCGTTGGCCGTGGTCGGCAGCACGTTGCCGCTCAGATAGCCCTCGAAGGAGGGTACGCCGGCCCAGTTGTTCGCGGCACCGATCTGCGCGCCATTGCCCCAATCCTGTGTCAGCGGCCCATTGGCCAGCGGGTGGTAGCTCGCATCGGCGAGCACGGCACATGGGGCCACCGCGAACAGGCAGGCAAGGGCTCCGGGAATCAGGCGCATGTTGTGGGCTCGGGGACTCGCAAAGCCCGCAGTCTAGTGCGGCCGCGTGACTGCTGGCCATTCGCAGTCGCATGCTTGAACCTGCGTACTTTCACCCCATCTCGAAGCTTTGCCGGGAGCCGCGCATGAGTATCCATCTGGTCTGCCCACATTGCCTGTCGACCAACCGGGTGCCGCCCGAGCGGGTCGATCAGCAGCCGCAGTGCGGTCAATGCCACAAGCCGATGTTTGCAGGCCACGCGGTACCGGTGGACGCCGCCGGCTTCGCGCGGATGCTGGCCGACACCGATCTGCCGGTGCTGGTCGATTTCTGGGCGCCATGGTGCGCGCCGTGCCGATCGATGGCACCGCAGCTGGAATTGGCGGCACAGAAACTCGAGCCGCGGGTCAGGGTGCTCAAGCTCGATATCGAGGCGAATCCGCAGATCGGCGGCCAGTTCAACATCCAGAGCATTCCGACCCTCGCACTGTTCGGCGGCGGACGCGAGATCGCGCGGCACAGCGGTGCCATGGGTGCACAGCAGATCGTGAACTGGGTGGTGCCGCAGGTCATGCAGTCCTGATGCCGGAGATCGATCTGCAGCGCGAGCGCTTCGCCGGGATCGATCGCCTCTACGGCGCGGGCACACTCGCGATTCTCGCCCGCGCGCACGTGGCGGTGATCGGGATCGGTGGCGTCGGCTCGTGGGCCGCCGAGGCGCTGGCGCGCAGCGGGGTAGGGCGGATTACCCTGATCGACGCCGACGAGGTCTGCGTGTCGAACACCAACCGGCAGGTGATGGCGCTGGATGGCCAGTATGGTCGCGCAAAGGTCGATGCGATGGCCGAGCGACTGCGGGCGATCAATCCGGCCATCGAGGTCGATGCGATCGCCAGTTTCCTCACCCCGTCGAACCTGGGCGAGTTGCTCGGGCGCGGCTACAGCTATGTACTGGATGCCTGCGATGCATTCCGGGTCAAGGTCGAGGCGATCTACTGGTGCCGGCGCAACAAGCTGCCGGTGCTCACGATCGGGGCGGCCGGAGGGCGCACGGATCCGCGCCTGATCAAGGTGCGCGATCTGGCCAAGACCGAGAAGGATCTGCTGCTGGCCATGGTGCGCCGCCATCTGCGCGATGAATACGGCTGGACGCGCAACCCGGAGCGTTATTTCGGCGTGCCGGCGGTGTTCACCACCGAGCAGCCGCGCTATCCGCAGGCCGACGGCAGCACTGCCTGCATCAAGCCCAACGACATGCAGGACGCCGCGCGACTGGACTGTGCGGGAGGCCTGGGTGCCGCCATGCACCTGACTGCGGGGTTCGCGATGGTGGCGGTGGCCGAGTTGATTCCGCGCCTGATCGGTATCGCGCGCGGCGAGCGGCCACGCTGAGCCCTGCAACCGGCGCGTCGATAGCGCCGCAGCGCATTCAGGCTGGATCCACTCGCGCGCTACGGCGCTGTTTCCAGCTGGCGAACAGCAGCGTCAGCAGGCCGAGCAGCAGTTCATCGACGAAGGGGATCGGGTCGGGTACCACGAGCGTGAGCACAAACAGCCCGCCGGTCACCACGGCCAGGGTCGGAAAGCGCAGCTTGCGCAGGCGGCTCAGAAAGATCGCGGTCAGTGGATTCGGCATCGGGTGTCCTCAGGTGAGGCTGAACAGTTCACGCGCGTTGGCGCAGGTCGCTTCGGCGATCCGGGCCTCGCTCTCGCCACGCGCTTGTGCGACCGCTGCAAGCACCTGCGGCAGCAAGGCCGGCTCGTTGCGTTCGCCGCGGCGGCTGGCGAGCGGTTGGTCTGGGGAATCGGTTTCCAGCAGCAGTTGCGCGAGCGGCACTTCGGCCACCACCCGGCGCAGGCGTGCAGCGCGCGCGTAGGTGATCGGGCCACCGATGCCGAGTTTGAAATCGAGTGCGTGCAGCTGCCGCGCCTGTTCGATGCTGCCGCCGAAGCTGTGCACCACGCCACGCAGTCCGCCGATCCTGCGAATGCTGACGATTACCTCGTCGACAGCGCGGCGCGCGTGCAGGATCACCGGCAGCCGCGCATCGCGGGCGATCTCCAGCTGGCGGCGAAACACCATCCGCTGCCGCTCGGGATCGAGGCCTGCGACGAAAAAATCCAGGCCGCATTCGCCGACCGCGACCGGGCGTTCGCGCGCGATCCATTGCGCAAGCTCCTCCAGATGCTCCGCCCGATGCTCGGTCAGATACATCGGGTGCAGTCCGTAGGCGGGGTGGAGTTCCGGATGGGCCTGCGCGAGGCCCTTCAGTTTGGTCCAGCCGGCCGCCGCTACCGCCGGCACCACCTGTGCGCACACGCCGGCGGCCCGCGCTCGCAATAGCACCGCGTCGCGATCGAGATCGAACTCGGGCGCGTCGATATGGGCATGCGAGTCGATCAATTCCACCCCAACAGTATGCGGGTGGTCAGCGCAGGATCAAGCGCCGTGCATCGACTCGACGCTATCGTGTTTGCCGCTGCCGCGCACGATGCCGTGCGCGGCAGACATTGCAATGCCTGCTTGCGGATCCGACCCACCGTGCTGCGCGCGAACGCTCACCCGGCAGGCACGATGACCCGCGGCGTCCCTGCCGCTTCCAACGCTGCGGTGAACGCCGCCAGCTCACCGGCGCGCAATGCGGCCAGTGCCTGTTCGCGCGCGGCAAGCTCGGCGAGCAGCTCATCGCGCCGCGCGCGCATGCCCTGGGTCGGTGCGTGCTCGCTGTCCTGCGCCCACGAGTACAGCGGTGCGAGTTGCGAATACAGCTTCGCGCCGCCGCCGAGCCCGGTGAGAATGTCGTAGCCCACCTCGGCCTCGGGATTGTGCAGGGCACCCTCGATCGCGTCGCAGCGCGTCAGCACCGCGTCGGCTGCGGCACTCAGCGATGGGGTGGCGATCGCCGCGCGGGATTTGATGTCCGCAACCTGTTTGCGGATCGCCTGCACGGCTTCGATGGTCGCCAGCGTGCGGTTCATGGTGGCGCGCAGATCGAGGGCGAATGCCAGGTTCGCGGCATGCTCTTCGGCAGTCGCTGGCGAACGCGGATCGGCCAGCACCTCGAATGCGCCCGATGCGCTGCGTGCGCCGAGCTTGAGGGTGGCGGTGTAGCGGCCCGGCACCGCCAGTGGACCGCGTTCGGGATTGCCCGCATCGAGCTTGGAAGCGATGCGCCGTGCGCCCTCGTGGCGTAGGTCCCACGTCACGCGGTTGAATCCCTTGTCGATTGTGAGCGCAGGCTTGGGCTCTTCGGTGGGCTCGTCGACATCATCCTTGGCGTATTTGGCCGGCACGGCCACCGACGACAGCGTGCGGATCAGTCGCCCGCTGGCATCGGTGATCTCCAGCGTGATCGGCTCCTTCGGCACCTCTTTGAGCCAGTAGCTCAAGCTCGCGCCTGCGGGCGGATTGGGAGTGCCGCCGGGGACCAGAAAGTCCCAGCGGCTGTCGGCGCTTGAGCGATAGGTGGCGCGCGCAGGCAGCAGCGCGAAATCCAGCGATCGCGCAGCATCGAGCCCGCGCAGTGCGGCGAGATCCTCCAGCACCCACAGCGCACGACCGCGCGTGGCCACCACCAGATCGCCATGCTTGACCTCAAGGTCGGTCACCGTGGTCGCGGGCAGATTCAGCGTCAGTTCGCGCCAGTTGGCGCCCGTATCGGACGACCACCAGATACCGCGATCGGTGCCCAGATAGAGCACGCGAGGATCCTCGCGGTCCTCGCGCACGACCCACAGCGGCAAATCGTCGGGCAGGCCGCGCACCAGCTTCTCCCAGCTGCGCCCGAAGTCGCGGGTGCGGAAAAGGTACGGTCGGAAGTCGTCGAGTCGATATTTGTGCACCACCACGTAGGCGGTGCCCGCGTCGGCGCGCGAGGGTTCGATCGCCTCGACAGTGCCCCACTCGGGCAGGGCCTTCGGGGTCACATCGCTCCACGACTTCCCGCCGTCGCGAGTCACATGCACCAGTCCATCGTCGCTACCGGCCCATATGGTGCCGGCTGCCAGCGGCGATTCGGCGACCGAGAAGATGGTGCCGTAGGTTTCCACACCGGTGATGTCGCCGGTGATGGGACCGCCCGACCACTGCTGCTTGGTCTTGTCGTTGCGGGTCAGGTCGCCGCTGATGGCGGTCCAGCTCGCGCCACGGTCGTGGCTTGCGAACAGGACGTTGGCGCCGTGGTAGACGAGGTCGGGATCGTGCGGCGAGGGTGCGATCGGTGCGGTCCACTGGAAGCGGAACTTGTATTCCGCCGGCAACAATCCCGAAGGATTGGCCGGCCACGCCGATACCGCGCGATATTGCCCGCTGTTCTCGACATGGCGCGAGATATAGCCGCCGTACTCGCCGGCATAGATGGCGCCGGGCACGCCGCGATCCCAGACCACGTCGCCCGCCTCGCCACCGCCGATGCCAAACCAGTTGGCGAGCGGGTTGTTGTCGTTGACCAATGATCGCGATGGCCCGGCCGCCGTGCCCCAATCCTGGATGGTGCCGGCCACATGGTAGGGCACGCGGTCGTCGACATCGATGTTGTAGAACTGCGCCAGCGGCAACGGCGGCACGAACCAGGTCTTGCCGCCATCGGTGGAGATATCCACGCCGCCGTCGTTGCCGGAGATCAGGCGCTGCGGATCGGCCGGATCGATCCACAGGTCGTGGTGGTCGCCGTGGTGCGGACCGGGTACCTGGGCGAAGCTCTTGCCGCCGTCGATGCTGCGCAGCAAGGGCACCTGCGGCACCCACAGTACGTCGGGATTGCGCGGATCGACGGTGAGTACCGTGTAGTACCAGGCGCGTTGACGCACAGCGCGGTGGGCGTTGATGCGGGTCCATTTCGCGCCGGCATCGTCGGATCGGAACAAGCCGCCCTGTTTGGCCTCGATCAGCGCGTACACGCGGCTGGAATCGCTCGGCGCGATACCGATGCCGACCTTGCCCCATTCGCCCTCGGGCAGACCGTCGCCGCTGAGCTGCTTCCAGCTGTCGCCGCCATCGGTGGATCGATACAGTCCGCTGCCGGGTCCACCGCTGGTGGTTTGCCACGGGCTGCGCCGGAACTGCCACATGCCGGCGTAGACGATGTTGGGGTTGTTCGGATCGAGCTGCACATCCGACGCGCCGGTGTCGGCATCCTTCTTCAGCACTTGCAGCCAGGTCTTGCCGCCATCGCGCGTGCGGTACACGCCACGATTGGGGCCGGGCCCGAATGGCGAGCCGAGCACGGCGGCGAATGCGATATCCGGATTGCGTGGATGAATGGCGAGAGTGCCGATCTGCCCGCGGTTTTTCCACACCTGGGTCCAGCTTGCACCGGCATCGATCGACTTCCAGATGCCCAGCCCGATCGCCACATTGCCGCGTGGATTGGCTTCGCCACCGCCCGCGTAGATCACGTTCGGATCGGAAGCCGCGACCGCGATGGCGCCGATCGACTGCGTCGGCTGGTCGTCGAAGATCGGTTTCCAGTCGCGGCCGCCGTTTTCGCTTTTCCAGATGCCGCCCTGCGCTGCCGCTGCGTAGAAGATCTTCGGATTGCCCGCAACGCCGGCCACACGCGTGATCCGTCCACCGACCGCCGGCCCGATCAGACGATAGGCGAGGGCGCCATAGGGTTTATCGGCATCGGCAGCCGCAGGGGCCGCAGCGTGTCCGGAAATCGGCAGCAGCAGTGTCAGAAACAGCAAACACAGTCGGGACATGACGGACTCCGGATCCTGGTACAAGGAAAATGGTGGTTGGATTGCGCGTTGCTACGCGTGCAGTCGCGTCGATCGGTTTCGACATTGCATTGTAGTCATGGGCTGGAGACCGCCGCGGCACTAATGGGTCGACGCAACTGGGCGGATCAAGCGCAGGATCACGTAAAGCCCGACGATTGCCCCGAGCGACCACAGGATCGCCCACCACTCTTCGGGCTTGAGGGTGGTGAGGATGGCCAGCATCGCGCCGGCTGCGATCAGCGGCACCAGCGGTCCGCCCGGCAGGCGCAGGGGCGTGCCGTGATCCGCGCGCGCGCTGCGTTGCAGTTGCCAGCTCGCGGCTGCCACGACGATGTAGATCACGCACACGGCGCCGCCGGAAATCAGCGCCAGCGATTGAAAGTCGCCGCCCATCGCGAGCAGGCAGCCGACGCCACCGTGCACGACCACCGCGACCAGCGGTACCTTGCGCGCGGCTGTCAGGTGCGCGAACGGCCGCGGCAGCCAACCGTCGCGACCGAGCGCGTAGAGCATGCGCGAGGACCCGAACAGATTGCCCATCAGGAATCCGAGCATCGACACCGATGCGGTGGCCAGCAGCAGCGCGAAACCCGGCGACCACAGTGCGCCGGCGGTCTGCGCGATCGGTGCCGTACTGTCTTTCAGGCTCGCGCCCAGCGCGCCCTGCGCGACGATCTGGATCCCGATGTAGAGCAGCACCACCAGTGCGATCGCTGCCATCGTCGCGCGCGGCACATCGCGCGAGGGATTGTTGACCTCGCCCGAGGGGATCAGCGCGGTCTCCATGCCGGAGTAGGCGAACATCACCAGCACCATCGCCGAGCCGAGAGCGGCCCACGAGGGCAGGGCGACGAAGCTTACCTGCCCCCAGTCGACGAACCAGATGCCGACGAACGCGAGAAAGAACAGCGGCGTGAGCTTGAGCGTGGCGAGGGTGACGATGGCGCGGGTGCCGATCCTGACCCCCATCGCATTGAGTCCGATCAGCAGCCCGTACACGGCCAGCAGCAGCGCATTGCGCCACACCGGCTCGCCGAACATCGGCATTGCATTGCGCGCCTGCTCGGTCAGGGCCGCCGCCACGCCGGCACTCGAGGTGACGTTGGTGATCCACATCAGCGCGCCGGCGACGAATCCGGCAAACGGCCCGAACGCAGCACCCACATAGCTGTAGGGACCACCAGTTGCGATCACGCGGCTGCCGGCAGCCGCAAAGCACAGCGCGACAGGCACGATCACCAGTGCGCCGGCAACGAACGCCAGCGGTGCCGACGGGCCGATGGCAAGGAACAAAGCGGCGGGCAGCATGAAGATTCCGCCACCGACGATCACGTTGATCACCGATGCGGTCAGGCCACCGAATCCCACTGCCCGCACCAGGCCTGCGTCGCCAACTGCGGGTACCGCGCCCTGCTCGTGCTGTGCCATCACCCCTCCCGCCCCGACGCTGGAGCCTAAGCGCGTGGCCCTACACACACAAGTCGCGGCACCACTGGTCGCTACATTGGACGTCGCAGGCCCGGCCCGGCATGCTGGCGACTGGTTACCTGATGGAGAACGAACATGCGAGCCGCGCTGCTGCCCTTGCTGCTGTTGAGCGTATCGACCGCGCATGCCGATGCCGGCCTTGCAGGGCGCCTGGATGTCGAGGCGGCGGCATTGCGCGAGCGCGTGGTCGAATGGCGACGCGACCTGCACCAGCACCCCGAGTTGGGCAATCGCGAGTTCCGTACCGCCGAGAAGGTCGCCACGCACCTGAAGGCGCTGGGGCTCGAGGTCGAGACCGGCGTGGCGCACACCGGCGTCGTCGCACTGCTCGAAGGTGGCAAACCCGGGCCGCGACTCGCACTGCGCGCCGACATGGATGGCCTGCCGGTGATCGAGCAGGTCGACCTGCCGTTCAAGTCCACGGCCACCACGCAATTCCGCGGCGAGACCGTCGGCGTCATGCACGCCTGCGGCCATGATGCGCACGTCGCGATCCTGATGGGTGCCGCACAAGCGCTGGTCAAGGTGCGCGATGAGCTACCCGGCTCGATCGTGTTCATCTTCCAGCCGGCCGAAGAAGGCGCGCCGGATGGCGAGGAAGGCGGCGCGGCATTGATGCTCAAGGAAGGTCTGTTCGAGCGCTACAAGCCCGATGCCATCGTCGGCCTGCATGTGTTCTCGACCCTGCGCGCGGGCGAAGTGGGCGTGCGCGGCGGACCCGCGATGGCCGAGTCCGATCGCTTCCGCATCGTGCTGCGCGGCGTGCAGACGCATGGCGCCAAGCCATGGGCAGGCATCGATCCGATCGTGACCGGTGCGCAATTGGTGATGAACCTGCAGACCATCGTCAGTCGCCGGATCAACACCGTGGAGTCGCCGGCGGTGCTGACGGTCGGCGCCTTTCGCGGCGGCAACCGGCACAACATCATCCCGCAGGAGGTCGAGCTGCTCGGCACGGTGCGCAGTTTCGACGACGAGACGCGCGAGGCGATCTTCGAGGACATCCGGCGCATCAGCGAACACACGGCATTGGCAGCCGGCGCCAGCGCGGAGGTCGAGCTGAGTCGGCAAACCAACGTGACCCGCAACGATGAGGCCCTTACCCGCAGACTGCAGCCGGCACTGGCAGCCGTGGTGGGCGCGGACAAGGCCAAGCTGATGCCGCTGCAGACGGTGGCGGAAGACTTCGGCTACTTCGCCGCAGAAGTGCCCGGATTCTTTTTTTTCGTCGGCAGCACGCCGGCAGACCAGGATCCGCGCAAGGCGCCGGCCAACCACTCACCGCTGTATTACGTCGATGAGGCGGCGTTGGACACGGGTCTGCGCAGCATGCTGCGGGTCAGTGCGGAATTCCTCGGCGGCAGCAATCCGGAATGATCGATGCGCGGCTGCTGCGGATGCCCTGCGTGCAGCTGCTGCTGTCGCAGCTGGCGTTGATTCTGGCTTTTCCGTGGCTAGAATCGAGCATCGCCGGGAAACTCGCACTCGACGCCCTGCACCTGACCGTGATCGTGCTGGTGGTGCGGGCAGTCGCGCACACGCCGGGGCGGCAGTTGATTGCGCTGACGCTGGCGGTCGCCGTGGTGGTCACCCAGGCCGCCTACTTTCTCAGCGAGATCGAAGATCTGGGTGCGCTGGCACTGGTGGCATTGGGGCTGTTTCAGGCCTACGCAGTGTGGTGCCTGCTGCAGTACGTCATGCTCGACGAGATCGCCACCACCGACGAGCTGTTCGCGGCGGCCAGCATCTATGTGCTGCTGGCGATGGCATTCGCCTGCGTGTTCTCGGTGCTCGAGCACCTGGCGCCCGGTTCGTTCTTCATCAACCCGGTCAACAACGCCGACGGCGTGGTGAATTGGTGGGATCTGGTCTACTTCAGCTTCACTACTCTGACCAGTGTCGGCTTCGGTGAGATCACGCCAGTGACCTCGCACGCGCGCTCATTGGTGATGGTTGAGCAGGTGGTTGGCGTGCTGTTCGTGGCCCTGCTGATCGCGCGCCTGACCGGGATCTACGGGCGGCATGCGCGCGGGCGCTGAACGGATCAGCTGCCGAGCCGCTGCAGGTCCTTCTGCGCGCCGTCGAGCCTGGCATCCAGCGACACGGCCCGCTTGAGCGCATCCACGGCTTCGTCCTTGCGCCCGACCTTTTCCAGCAGCAGGCCTTTGCGCCACCACGCGGCGGCAACCGGCAGCTCATAGGGGCGCTCGGCTAGCGCGAGATATGCGTCGAGGCCCTGCAGTCCCTCGTCGATCCGTTGACCATCCTCGACGGCGATTCGACCCAGCATGTACAGAGCGACCGGATCCTTCGAATCGCGCGCCAGCGCCGCATCGACCACCGCACGAGCTTGGGTATTCTGCTTGGCCGCAAGGTGGATCGAGATCAAGCCAAGCAGCGCACGAAAATTGCCGGGCTCCGCCAAGACCGCATCGCGATACGCAGCAACCGCCTCCTCGGTCTTGTCGTCCACCGCCAGCAGGATCGCGCGACCCATGTGGCCCCAGGCCGGGCCGATCTTCTCGAGCTCCACGACCTGCGCCTGGGCCTTGTCGATCCCGCCGCCAAGGAATCCCGGTGCCTGCGCGTAGTACTGCAGCAGGGCGAAGCGCGCATCGGGATTGGCTGGCGCCAGCTCGACCGCTTTCTCGTATGCGCCCCGACATTTGCCGGCCCAACCGGCCTTGCTCAACAGATTGGCCGACAATGCCTTGCGACCGTACGCATTGCCCAGCCATAGCCACGCGTTGCTGCTCTGCGGCAGTTGCTCGATGACCTGCTCGCCGCGCGCTATCGCATCGTCGACGCGGTTGTCGCGCAGCAACTGGCGCACCTCGATAGCCTCGGGCTCCAGTGGTGTCGCCGCTGCGATAACCGCACTCATGGAGCCGAGCAGCATCAGCAGCATTCCGAGCGTGATCAGCACGCGCATGGGTGGTTCCGATTGGGGCAGGTGGCCTAGTATCGACGCTGCAGGTGAATCGGCAATTAATCCGGTTCCTCCAACGCCCATGAACGGGCATCATTGCAGCAGGTCACCGATCGGGGGAGACGATGTCCGGGATTTTGCCGTCGCGCTATTTTTTCATGGTCGGTTGTGGGCTCGTTGCGGTGGGCGCCGCAGCGGCCGCGTGGTCGGGGCAGGGCGCCGGATGGTGGTTGCCTGCCGCGATCGCGGCAGCGCTGACCGCGGTAGGCGTGCGCGATGTGACGCAGACCCGCCAGTCGATCCGGCGCAACTACCCGATCCTGGCCCATCTGCGGTTCTTCCTTGAAGAGGTGCGGCCCGAAATCCGCCAGTACCTGATCGAGTCCGACACCGAAGCGCAGCCGTTTTCGCGCAACCAGCGCTCGATCGTGTACCAGCGCGCCAAGGATGTGGTCGACAAGCGACCTTTCGGCACCCAGCTCGACGTCTATGCGCCCGACTACGAGTGGATCAACCACTCGATGGCGCCGGCAGAAATCGACAGCCACGATTTCCGCATCATGGTCGGCTCCGGCCAGTGTACGCAGCCGTATTCGGCCAGCGTGTTCAATATCTCGGCGATGAGCTATGGCGCGCTGTCGCCGAACGCGATCCTTGCGCTCAACGATGGCGCGCGCCGCGGCCGCTTCTTCCACGACACCGGCGAGGGCTCGATCTCGCGCTTCCACCGCGAACCCGGTGGCGACATCGTGTGGGAGATCGGCTCGGGATACTTCGGCTGCCGCAATCCCGATGGCACCTTCAACGAAGAGCGCTTCGCCAGCAACGCGGCCTCGGCGCAGGTGAAGATGATCGAGATCAAGCTGTCGCAAGGCGCCAAGCCCGGTCACGGCGGCGTGCTGCCCGGGGCCAAGGTTACCGCCGAGATCGCCGCTGCCCGCGGCGTTGCCGAGGGCGAAGACTGCATCTCGCCCGCTCGCCATTCGGCATTCTCCACCCCGATCGGTCTGCTGCAGTTCGTCGCGCGCCTGCGCGAGCTGTCGGGCGGCAAACCGGTCGGATTCAAGCTGGCGATCGGCCATCCCTGGGAATGGTTCGGCATCGCCAAGGCGATCCTGGAGACCGGGATTACCCCCGATTTCATCGTCGTCGATGGCGGTGAGGGCGGCACCGGTGCAGCGCCGCTGGAGTTCACCGACCACGTCGGGGCGCCGCTGCAGGAAGGCCTGATGCTGGTCCACAACACCCTGGTCGGGATCGGCAAGCGCGGCGAGATCAGAATCGGTGCCAGCGGCAAGATCGTCACTGCTTTCGATCTGGCGCGCACGTTCGCGCTCGGTGCCGACTGGGGCAATTCCGCGCGCGGGTTCATGATGGCGCTGGGCTGCATCCAGGCGCAGTCTTGCCATACCGGCAAGTGCCCGACCGGCGTCACCACGCAGGATCCGGGCCGCTATCAAGCGCTGGTGGTGCCCGACAAGGCCGATCGGGTGCTGCATTTCCACCAGAACACGCTCAAGGCGCTCAAGGAACTGATCGCCGCAGCGGGGCTCACCCACCCCGAGCAGGTCGGTCCGGAACACGTGATCCGCAGGATCTCATCGACCGAAGTGCGCTCGATCGCGGCGCTGTATCACTGGGTGCAGCCGAACGAGTTGCTCGGTGGCGTGCCCTCGCATGCGGTGTTCCGGGTGTTCTGGGACGCCGCGCGCGCAGATCGCTTCGATGCACCACCGAACGTGCTGACGATGCGCACCACCAAGATGCGCTGATGTGCCTGCTCGCGATAGCGTGGCGGATCCGCGACGACTGGCCGCTGCTGCTGGCTGCCAATCGCGATGAGTTTCATGCGCGTGCGGCGGCGCCCGCCGAGCGCCAGGTGCCGGGGTACATTGCCGGGCGCGACCTTGCGGCCGGTGGAACCTGGCTCGGCGCAACCGAAAACGGGCGCTTCGCGGTGGTCACCAACTTCCGCGATCCGAGCGAGCCTGGTGATCGCCTACGCTCTCGGGGCGCATTGGTATCGGGATTTCTTTCTGGCGCGCAGACTGCGGCGGACTATGCGCGCGAGGTTGCGGATGCGGCAGCCTTGTACCGCGGATTCAACCTGTTGCTCGGCGACGTGGACAGCTTGTGGTACGTCGGCAGCCGCGCTGGCGCGCCGCGCGCGCTGGCCCCGGGCGTGCACGGATTGTCGAACCACCTGCTGGATACTCCGTGGCCGAAGGTGACGCAGCTGCAGGCGCGGCTGCAGGCCGCACTGTTGCTGCGCGACCCGGTGCCGCCGCTGTTCGACGCGCTTGGCGACCGCAGCATCGCTGCCGACGAGTCTCTGCCGGACACCGGCATCGGTCTGTTACGCGAGCGCATGCTGTCGGCGGCATTCATTGTCGCCCCGGGTTATGGCACCCGCTGTTCGACCGTGCTGGCTTTGGCGCGCAAGCGCGGCCGCTTCATCGAGCAGGCCTGGAATCCGGATGGGACGAAGGCTGCGCTGCGCAGCTTCGAGTGGTAGCGCACGACCCGACCTGAACATGCTCCCGCGCGGAAACTGGACTTGCCAAGGGATTCCGGACGCAAAAAAAAACGCGGGCACAGGGCCCGCGCTTTCTTGTGGCGATGTACGCCGCGATCCCGTTACATGGGAACGACGTTTTCCGCCTGCAGGCCCTTCTGGCCTTGCACCACCTTGAACTGCACCTGCTGTCCCTCGGCGAGGGACTTGCGGCCGCCGCCGCCGCTGACGATCGCGCGGAAGTGCACGAACACGTCAGGACCGTTGTCGCGCTTGATGAATCCGAAGCCTTTCTCGTCATTGAAC
>JBBRFN010000031.1:0-26368 GCA_038224265.1 Lysobacterales bacterium | reverse complement strand
TCCAGCGGACTGGTCGCCACCACCCGATCACCGGCCACGAGCCCGCCAACGACCTCGCGCCACTCGCCGCGCACCACGCCGGTGGCGACCTCTCGTCGTACCAGCCGGTCGCCGGCGTCGATCACCATCACGTAGGGACGTGCACCCAGCCCCACGGCGGCGGCCGGCACCGCCAGCACTTCGCGCCGGGTGTCGACGGCGAAGCGGGCGCGCGCGAGATAGCCCGGGCGCACGCCATCGCGCGCATGGGCGCTCGGAAGGTCGAGTTCGACCGTGACCAGTCGGCTGGTGGGGTCGGCCGCCGGGAACACGCGGCGCACCGTCGCCTCGACCGCGCGATCGCCGAGTGCATCGATGCTCACCGGCACGCTGCTGCCCACTGCGATGCCGGCGGCGTCGAGTTCCGACACGCCGACCCGCAGTACCAACTGGTCGAGGTCGGCCAGCTCGAAGGCAGGCGCGAGCCGGCCCACTGCGGCCCCGGGCTCGATCATGCGGGCGATCACGTAGCCATCGATACTGGCTTCGATGCGGCCGAAGCCGACGCGGGTTCGCCACAGCTCGACTTCCGACTCGGAGACTTCCAGCGCGGCGCGCGCCGTGACCACGCTCGCCGCGTCGACGAAGTCGCGTGCGCGCAGGGCGTCGAGCCGGTCGAAGTTGGCCCGCGCCTCGCGCAGCGAGGCTTGCGCACGCGCCAGTTCCGCCTCCTGTTCGCTGACGTCGATGCGCGCCAGCACCTGTCCGGCCCGCACCCGGTCACCGGCTTCGACTGCCACCTCGTCGACCACGCCGTCGGTGCGCGCGGCAAGCTGGATGCCGCGCAGCGGCTCGACGCTGCCAGCGACCAGCACCTCGCGTTCCAGAGTGCGCCGCGCGACCACGTAGGCGCGCACCGGCATGCTGCGCTCATCCCCGCCACGCGCGCCCGGCGCGCTGCCCGCCATCGGCGGCGCCGGCTTGCCGCCGCAGGCGGCGAGACCGACCAGGGCCGCCACCGAGACGGCAGCGCATCGCAGGATCGTGAACCTTGACGTTTTCATCCCGCCATTTTGACAGTCGGGCGTGCAGCTTTTGCGAAGCCCGTCGCCTGCCGGCAATCGAAAATCCGCGCTGAAGCCACCGCCCGGCAACCGGTCAGGCCACCGGGCCGCCGCACCGATCGGGGCCGCCCGCCCGCGCAAACACCGCCTTGGCGCGATCTCAACAAGGTTTCGAACGGCGTGTCGCGTCTGCCGCATTCGACCAGCGACACAAGGTACGTAGAGACCCCGGCGCGGCCGGCCAGATCGCTTTGGCTCAGCCCGCGCCGGGCGTCGGCCTGCTCGCGCCGATGTACCAGGCTCAGTTGGCGAGTATCCGCAGCAGCCGCATCAAGGCGATGGACAGCTATTTGATGTCTGTCCCGGTCTGCCTCCCGGTCTGCCATTTCATGTCTGTCCCAGTCTGCCCGTCTGTCCCGGTCTGCCCGGTCTGTCCGGTCTGCCTGCCGGTCTGCCCTGATTTGATGTCTGACCCGGTCTGCCTTGCCGTCCACATCGGACCCGGTTCGCCTTGATGGCTGTCCCCGTCCGCATTGCCGTCCGCATTGCGTCCGAATTGGCGGGACTGGCACCAGCCAAGGCGCACGAGCTCCGTACAGTTCGCCGCAGTGACGCAGGTCAAGCCCGGGTCTGGCGGCGGAGCGCATGCTTGCCCGGGGCGGACTGCTGACTTAGCCTGCCGAGGCTCGGGAAACGAGCGTAGGTCATGGCCGTCGGGTCCCTGTCTGGCGTCGGAATTCAATACGAGCGCGGTCTGCGAATGGTTCTTCGATCGATCCCGGATGTTGCGGATGTGCACTGGATTCGAGGTGTTGGCTGTGCCGACAGTATTGCCCCGAGTCTGCTGATCGAGGTGCCGCACGGCGCAACCGAGACAGCGGACTTCGAGGCCTTGGCCGCCCGCTTGCGAAGTCCGTTGCCGGACGGCCTGGTGGACTTCTTTCATGTCAATACCGATGTCGGCGCGTTCGAATTGGCCATGGCAGCCGCCCGGCATTGCGTGAGCGATGCGCCAGCAGCCGTGTTGATCGTGCGCAGCCGAATCCCGCGCACCTTCATCGACTGCAACCGCCGTATCGACGAATCGCCGGCGGCTTTCCGAGCCGGAAAGGTGACGCCGGGATTGATGCCGTGGGTAACCGATGTGGAGGATATCGCGCTCCTGCGCGAACGCCATGCCGACTACGTGGACATCGTCAAGGCAGCCAGCGCGGCGCTGGCGCCGGACGCTGGCGTGCTGCTGCTGCACACTTACGCGCCGCGCAGTGTCGCCGTCGAGGTCGATCTGGACGTCGTGAAAAACCTGCGCCTTGCCTATCGGCCGGACGTTGAGGCCAAGTGGCCGATGCGACCGGAGTTCGACGTCATCACGCGTGACATCGAGGGCCGTTCGCACGCGCCGACGGCAGTCGTCGACGCCCTGCGCAGCGGCCTTGGTGCCTGCGGCTGGACGGTAGCGGAAAGCGAAACCTACCCTTTGCATCCGAGTACACTTGCTTGGGACCATGTCATGCAGCGTCCCGGACGCGCCTTGTGCCTGGAAGTGCGCCGCGATCTCCTCGCTGACCCCTTCGACCCGTTTGCCAGCATGCGGATCTGCGCCGACAAGGTCGACCGGATCGCCAGGCCGCTCGCCGCAGCGCTCGCCGCATGGGGCACCGTGCGCCATGTTTGACAGGATGCCACAGGCGCATCGCGGGGCTGATAGCCTGCTGGCCATGTTGGACTTTCGACCTGCGGGGGCCCGGGCGCGAAGATGAGAATTCTCGGTGTGTCGTCCGAAATGGCGCCCTACGCCAAGACCGGCGGGCTGGCGGATGTCGTTGACGCGTTGCCGCGTTACCTGGCCGCGTCGGGACACGATGTGCGCGTGTTCTTGCCGCTTTACGACACCGTCCGCCGCAACAACATCAACTTCAATACCGTCATTGAACGCCTCGATGTGCGCCTCGGCAGTCACCACTACCGAATGCGCATTCTGTGCGACGCTGCCAACCCTTTGGCGCACTTCATTCATTGCCCGGAGCTTTATGACCGCGGCTCGATCTACACGCGCGATGAAGACGAACCGCGGCGATTCCTGGCGCTCTGCTTCGGCGCACTGACGGCCTGCCAGCACATGGGATTCGCGCCAGACATCGTGCACTGCCACGACTGGCACAGCGCGATGCTGCCGTTGATCCTGAAAACGAACTTCGCCTGGGATCGGTTGTTCTCGCACACCAGCACCTTGTTGACGATCCACAATTTGCAGTACCAGGGCGGGTTCTCGGCAAAGATTCTGCCGGACCTTAACCTGCATGGTAGCCAGCATCTGCTGCATCAGGACTTTCTCGCCCAGGGACGCATCAACTTCCTGCTGCATGGAATCCTGTATGCCGACGGCATCAGTACCGTCAGCCCGACTTACGCCGCCGAGATGCAGACCCCAGAGCACGGCGCCGGCCTCGACCCGTTTCTGCGCGTCAGGAGAACGACAGTCGTCGGGATCATGAACGGCGTTGACTATCAGGAATGGTCGCCGGAACATGACCAGCACTTGAAGCATCGCTACAGTGCCGACGATCCATCGGGAAAAGAACGCTGCAAGCAAGACCTGCTGAACAGCCTCGGGCTGCCCTATGTGCCGGGCGTACCTGTGGCTGGCATCGTATCGCGCATGGCCAGCCAGAAAGGTCTCGATCTGGTTCCGGATGCGCTGTGGCCTGCCTTGTCCGAAGGCGGCCTGCAACTTGTGGTCACGGGCAGCGGAGAGGCGCGCCTGGAAACGATGTTCAGCGCGTTGCAGCAGCAGTTTCCGCGACAGGTTGTGTTTTACCGGGGCTTTTCCAACCCCTTGGCGCACCGGATCGAAGCCGGCGCCGACATGTTCCTGATGCCATCGCGCTACGAGCCGTGTGGACTGAACCAGCTCTACAGTCTGCGCTACGGAACTGTTCCCGTGGTGTTCCGCACCGGCGGCTTGGCCGACTCGGTGCAGTCGTGGAACCCGCGCAGCCGCCAGGGGACTGGTTTTCTGTTCGAACACCATGACGCGACCGGCTTGCGCTGGGCGGCGGAGTCGGCAATGGCGCTGTATCGCGATCGGCGTGCCTGGCGCAAATTGATGGCCAACGGCATGGCGAAGGACTATTCCTGGGCGCACCAGGTGCACCTGTACGAAAAACTGTTTTCCAGACTACGTGCGAGGCAAACAGATGCACGTCATACTAGTTGAGCCGCGATTCCCTGCCAATCAGCGGGAGTTTGCGCGCGCACTTGCAGAAGTCGGCGCGACCGTCACCGCGATCGGTGAGGGTTCCAAAGATTCGCTTGACGATGAAATGCGTCATTATTTGACCCATTACGAAGAGGTCAAGAATGTCTGCGACGAGCAAGCCATGCTGAAGGCGGTGCGTTTCGTGCAGACCTTCAGACCGGTCGATCGGATCGAAGCAACCGTCGAAGCGCATATCCTGCCGGCGGCCCGCGTGCGCGAAGCCGCGGGCATACCCGGCACTTCGTATCGCACCGCTTTTCTGTGTCGCGACAAACCGGCTATGAAGGAGGTCTTGCGTGCCGGGGGGGTTCCGTGTGCCGCATCGACGGGCGCGGCGTCTGCCGCCGAAGTTCGCGCCTTCGCCGAGCGCGTGGGCTATCCCTTGATGATCAAGCCGCGCGATGGCGCGGGCGCGGCTGGCGCGACCCGCGTGGACTCCGATGCCGAACTCGAAGCGGCGATCAGAAGCTCCGGATTGCAGCATCCCGGCCGCTCCGTGGCCGTCGAGGAGTTCATCGAAGGCCACGAGGGTTTCTACGACACGCTCACCCTGCAAGGTCGAGTCGTCCATGATTTCATCTCGCACTACTATCCGCCAGTACTCGAAGCGATGCGCGCGCGCTGGATCTCGCCCTATTTCGTGAGCACCAATCGAGTCGACAGCGCGCCTGCCTATGGCGAGATCAAGGCGATGGGTCGACGCGTTGGCGAACTGCTCGGTTTGGAAACCTCGGCGACGCACATGGAATGGTTTGCCGGTCCGCGCGGTTTGAAGTTCTCGGAAATCGGCTGCCGGCCCCCCGGCGTGCGCACCTGGGATTTGCACAATGTCGGCAATGACATGGACCTGTATCGCGAATGGGCGATGCTGATCTGTCACAACCGTCCAAGCCAGAGGCCATCACGCCGCTTTGCCGCCGGGTTGATCGCCCTGCGCCCCGACCGCGATGGCCGAATTGCGGGATATGAGGGCTGGGAGGCGATTCGCCGCCGGTTTGCCGACAACATCATCGACAGCCATTTGCCGGCCGCCGGCACGCCGACGCAGGGCGTGGAAGCTGGCTACATGGCCAATGCCTGGGTACGAATGAAGCACGAGAACTACGACGAGCTGCGCGGCATCCTCGATATGGTCGGCCGCAACCTCAAGGTACGAGCTCACGGATGAGCGATTCAGGCAACGACACCGCTGCACCGATCGTGCTGCTCGGCCCGCAGACCGATTTCGCCGAGATCGGCGACGTGCTCGATGAGCTGAATGTCGATGGCACCGTGGCCCTGATCACCACCGGTTGGCAGGAGAACGAGAGCGAGGACCAGACGCTGGTCGAGCAGTTGCGACGGCCGGCGTTGAATCTGGCACTGCACGCGCGTTCGGAGCGCGTATATGCCGAGGAGCCGGCGTATGCGAACGCCAGAGCGTCTCGCCAAGCGCACCTGCAGCATCTGCAAAGCTTCTATCGAATGCGGCTGGAAGCCGTCGATGAAGCGGCGCGTGCGATCGGCGTGCGCCACGTGGAAGCCGAACTCCTGCTGGAGCAGCAGGCAATCACCGTCGAGCAAATGCGCTACCTCGACGAGGACCATCTGCGGCGCTGCCAGGCCGAGTGGACGGCGTTCAACCAGCAGTGGCCGGCGGCCGAGCAAGCCTCGGTGGCGCGCGAGCGCGCCGCCGTTGCCGAGCAAATGGAGCGGTGCGCGGCTACCGTGATTGCCGGCGGACATGTGACCGCGCTGCTCAATCGTCTGCGCTTGTTCGACGTATTTGCCAACGTCGGCCGCAAACCAATCATCGCCTGGTCGGCCGGCGCGATGAGTTTGAGCGATCGTATTGTGCTGTTCCACGACTCGCCGCCATTCGGCAAGAACCTGGCGCAAATGCTTGATGTCGGACTTGCGCTCGTCAAGGAAGTGGTGGTGATGCCCGATCCACGGCATCGCTTGCGCAGTGACCAACCGCAAGGGATCGCCAGGTTCACCCAACGCATGGCGCCCGCGCATTGCCTGGGCATGGACAACGGTGCCAGGCTGGTGTTCAGCCAGGGTCGCCTCGTCGAGGCACTCGCCGATCGCCTTCTGCCCGATGGCAGCATTGAGCGGGGCTGGCGGCTATGAGCCTTGTCATTGCCAGGTTCGCGGCTGGACCGAAAACCCGGGAAGAGGTGCGCGCCTTCTTTTCCACCAATACCTTTCCCCTGGTGGAAGGCGACACCATCACGTTCGTCTGGCATGGCGACGCGCACGAAGTGAAGTTGCGCCACTGGGTATTCGGCCTGGAGTCGGCGCAGCAACTGACGCGGATCGACCACACCAACGTCTGGTACCTGTCGATGCCGTTGCCGCCAGCATCGCGCGTTGAATACAAGTTCGAGATCGTCCACGATGGGCATGGCCACTGGATTCAAGATCCGCTGAATCCGCATCTGGCGCGCGATCCCTATGGCGCAAACTCAGTTGCTCACGGCAATGGTTACACGGTGCCGGAATGGATTCACGCCGATTCATCGTCGCCCTATGGCACTTACGAAGTCGTGGAGTTCAACAGTGCCGACTTCGGTCAGCGGCAAACCAAAGTGTACTTGCCGGCACGCTTGAGGCGCACCCGCCAGTATCCCCTGCTGGTCGTCCATGACGGCGACGACTATCTGAACTACACTGCCATGGGGACCGTGCTCGACAACTTGATGGCGCGCCGCGAGATCCCGGACATGATCGTGGCCTTTATCAATTCGTCGCATCGTCTGGTGGAATACGCGAATGACGAGCGACACGCGCGCTTCCTTACCGAGGAATTGGTTCCGCACCTGGAGAGTCTTTACCCCTTGCGCGTGCAGCCACAGAGTCGCTGCCTGATGGGCGCAAGCTTTGGTGCTGTGGCTTCGCTGTCAACCGCGCGCCGCTATCCTGGATTCTACGGTCGTTTATTGTTGCAATCCGGTTCCTTCGCCTTTACCGACATCGGCGATCGCAATCGCCGCGGCCCGCTGTTCGACAAGATCGTGAGCTTCATGAATGAGTTCCGTGACCAGCCCGCTGCCATCTCCGAGCGCGTTTTTGTAAGCTGTGGCACCTACGAGTCGTTGATCTACGAGAATCGCTCGTTGATTCCCTTGCTGGAAGCCACCGGCATGGACGTTCGCTTCCGCGAGGCGCGCGATGGGCATAATTGGGAAAACTGGCGGGATCGATTGCGCGAAGGCCTATCGTGGCTCTTCCCCGGCCCGTTCCTGTTGGTCTACGAATAGACACTTGACGCGCAGGCTGCGCGGGGAGATCCGACCACATGGCAACCGACAAGCCGAAAAAACCCGCAACTGCGGATAAAGCGATGCCGACAAACGCGGCTGCGCTGCTGGAAACGACGTCGCCGGTCCAACCGGCCCCGCCGCCACATGCAGCCGGAGCGGTCAGGACGCGAAAGATCGGTTTGTCCCTCGGCGCCGATATCTGCTGGCCGATCTGCTTCGAACAGATCATGGCCGATCTGCAACTGTCGATTCCCTGGAACGGCGAGCAGGTTGGCATCAACGTCGAACGGGTCACCATCGAACCATTCAGCCTGGCTCAGCCAAGCACTTATGACGTCGTTCTCGACCGGCTGACCCATTGGTATCACCCAAGTCGCGAGTGGATCAAGAAAGCGATCCTGATGAACGATTTGTACGTGCTGAACAATCCATGGGCGGTGCAATCCATGGAAAAGCACACCACATACGCCGCGATGATGCATCTGGGCATGCCTGTTCCGGAAACCTGGATGTTGCCGCCAAAGGCGTATGCGCCGTCGCCCGACCTGCGACCGACCCTGCGCAACTATGCGCAGTTGTTCGACTTGCGCACGTTGGGCAAGCAAATCGGCTACCCGATGTTCATCAAGCCCTACGACGGCGGCGGTTGGAAGGGCGTCAGTCACATCGCCAATGAAAAAGACCTGCTGGCGCGCTACGAGGAATCTGGCACGGCGGTCATGCACCTGCAGAAAGCGATCTCTCCATATGACGATTTCGTGCGCTGCGTCGGCATAGGCCCGCAGACGCGACTGGTGCGTTATGCCCCCGACGAGCCGTTGCACAATCGTTACACCATGGATAGTGATTTCCTGCCTGACGAGGAAGCTCAGATCCTCCGTGATACCACCCTGACGATCAACGCCTTTTTCGGCTGGGACTTCAATTCCTGCGAAGCGCTGCACCAGAATGGTGTCTGGCATCCGATCGACTTCGCCAATCCCTGCCCGGATTCGCAGGTGACCTCTTTGCATTTCCACTTTCCGTGGCTGGTGATCGCCAAGCTGAAATGGGCGATATTCTGCGCGGTCACCAAGCGCCGCTACCGCAAAACACTCGACTGGGATGCGTTCTACGCGATTGCTGCGCAACAGGACATGCCTTACCGGGAGAAATTGCGCGCCTACGCGGGCGTCGCGGCCGAGCGATTCGATACCGCGCGTTTCGACGAGTTCTGCGCGACCCATCTGGCGCACGTGGACGAGGTTGCTTGGGATTTCTTCGGCACGGCGGTGGCGCGCGATGCGTTTCGCCAGAAGGTGGTGGCGCTCTACCCGGAACATGAGATCGAGTCATTCACGGAGCTCTTCTGGAATCGCGTGCAACATTGGCGCACCCACAATGTACCAGCGGGCAGACGGGTATGACCGCAACCGATGACAAGATCGTCGCGCGCTGGCACTCGGAACGTCTGGGCCGCGAAGCAAGCATGGTGCGCTGGGGGCACTTCGGGCAACCGATTCTGCTGTTTCCAACCGCTGGTGGAGATGCAGAAGAGGTCGAACGCATGTGGTTGATCAAGGCAGTACGCCCCTTGATCGATGCCGGCGCGATCAAGGTGTACTCGTGCGACAGCGTAGCCGGCAAGGCAATGCTGAGCCGCGAAGGCAATGCACGCCACCAGATGTGGTTGCAGGATCAGTACCACCAGTACGTACGGCACGAGGTCGTGCCGGCCATCCGCCAAGACTGCAAATCGCCGGATGTCGACATCTGGGCAACCGGTGCCTCGATCGGCGCCTTCAACTCGGTGGCGATGGTCTGTCGCTATCCCGATGTGTTCGCCCGCGCGATCGCGATGAGCGGCACCTTCGACTTGCGGCGTTTCTTCGATACCCGCGAGTTTTCCGCCGAGTTTTGGGTCTCCTCACCATTGCACTTCGTGCCGGGCCTGTCAGGCTTGCATCTCGACGTGCTGCGCAAGCGCTTCGTCCTGCTCATCTCGGGCGAGGGGCGTGCCGAAGCCATTGGCGAGTCATGGGCAATGGCCAACGTCCTGGGCCAAAAGGGCGTCCCCAACCGCGTGGAATCATGGGGCCGCGAGTGGCCGCATGACTGGGAAACATGGCGTGCGATGTTGCCGAAGGTTCTTACCTCCTGGACGCAAAAGGGCTGAATCATGTCGACCCAAAAGCACAAACAGCTGCATGAGGCCGGTGACGCGTCGAAACATCGCGAGTTCATGTCGGCACTGCTGAACGACGTCACTGCGTTGGAGCGCATGCTCGCGGAGGGAACCTTCGAGTCCGGCGTTCGACGCATCGGCGCCGAGCAGGAAATGTTCATCGTTGACCGATCCTGGCGCCCTACCAAAGGAGTACTTGCGATTCTCGAGCGCATCGCCGACTCGCACTACACCACTGAACTCGGCCAGTTCCAGCTGGAAGCGAATTGCGATCCACAATTCCTTGCAGGCGACGGCATCGGGAAAATGCATGAACAGCTGGACAATCTGGTCGACAATGCCCGCCGCGTTGCCCAGGAGCTGGACATGAATGTCGTGCTGATGGGGATTTTGCCGACCATGCGCAAATCCGACCTCGGCCTGGACAACATGGTTCCAAGCGAGCGCTACATGGCGCTGAACAAGGTGCTGACGGAAATGCGCGGCGGCAAGTTTCGTGTGTCGATCAAGGGCCTCGACGAGCTAATCATCGAGCATGATTCGGTGATGTTGGAAGCGTGCAACTCCAGCTTCCAGGTGCATTTGCAGGTGGGGCCGGAAGAATTTGCCCGGATGTACAACATCGCTCAGGTCTTGGCCGCGCCATTGATGGCGATATCGGCGAATTCGCCGCTGGCATTCGGTCGCCGGCTGTGGGCGGAATCCCGGGTGGCGCTGTTCCGCAACTCCGTGGACACTCGCAACCACGAGCGACTGTTGCGTGAGACCGAGGCGCGAGTAAGTTTTGGTACCCGCTGGATGAAATCCTCGGTCTGCGAAATCTACAAGGAGGATATCGCGCGGTTCCGAACCCTGGTCGGCCTGGACTTGGATGAGGACCCGCTTGCGATGCTCGACCGCGGCGAGATTCCGCAACTCAAAGCGCTGCGCCTGCACAACGGAACCGTTTATCGCTGGAACCGTGCTTGTTTTGGCGTCACCGAGGGCAAGGCGCACCTGCGGATCGAAAACCGCATCATGCCGTCCGGGCCAAGCACGATCGACGAGATGGCGAACGCAGCGTTCTGGTTCGGGATGATGCACGAATTTGGTGAGCGCGATGGCGATGTGACGCGGCAGATCGAATTCGATCAGGCCGGGGCAAATTTCTACACCGCTGCGCGCGAGGGCATTGGCGCCCACTTCGACTGGCTGAACAATCAACACACCACCGCCCAGCGTCTGGTTCTGGACCATCTGCTACCCATTGCCGAGTCCGGCTTGCATCGGGCCGGGGTCGATGAGGCGCTGGCACGCAAGTACCTGGCGGTTGTAGAAGAGCGCGCGCGGACCGCCCGAACTGGCGCGGCGTGGCAAGCCCGCTCATGGAATTCGTTGCGCGATCGTGGCACCAAGCTTGAACGCTCGAACGCACTGGTGGCAGCGACCTTGCGCCGACAGATGGCAGCGCGACCGGTTGCCCAATGGGAGCGTGCGCAACTCGACGAGGCGGTGATCGAGGGAGACGCCTGCAAACAGGTCGAGCAGTTCATGCGCACCGATTTGTTCACGGTGCAGTTGGAGGATCCGGTGGCGATTCTTCCCAGCCTGATGATTTGGGAGCGACTCAAGTACATCGCTGTCGAGGACAAGGAGCATCACCTGCTCGGGTTGGTGAGCTACCGTGAGGTACTGCAAATGCTTACCATGCCGACCAGCAAGCGCAGCAAGGCGGTCGGCGAAATCATGATCAAGGCGGCCGATCTGGTCACCGTCAACACCGATACACCGACCGCGGAAGCCATCCGGCTGATGCGTCGCTTCCAGCTCGGCTGCTTGCCGGTGGTTCGCGATGGTCAGTTGTTGGGCTTGGTCACCGAGTCCGAGCTCGTCGCGGTGGCGGGGCGCTTGTTCGGGTCGGAGCCGGATTCGGAAGCATGAGCGGCGCAGAGGCAATCGCTGCGGCCCGACCCGGCTGAGCGGCTTGCCGAACGAGGTTCCGGACCTCGCATCGCAACAGCCGAGTTTGCGGCTCTGCAGCAGGGCTATTCGGCGTACATCGTGATTTCGGTCGCAGCGATGTCCGCCAGTTCCCTGGCCCGATCCCAGTCGGGGTGGCGCAGCATGATGTGCCCATCCGACGTCAGCGTCTGTTTCCAGTTACGGCGTTGAGTGCCTATCGGCAACAGTTTCTGCTCGACGACGTAATCGCCGTACTTGCGCATGAAACTGTCCAAGCCATCGATGCGGCTGATGCGGCCCTGACCGCGGGCGCGCTTGAAGATGATCGCAGCGTTGTACTTGCGCTCGGTCGGCGCGTTGAACGTCCCCCAGCAGCTCACGCGGGCCCATTCGCGGAACAGGTCGATGTCGCAGGTGTAGTTCATCTGGTCGACCAGATGGGCGCCGCCCGGACGACAGCCGATTTCGCCGAACACGGCTTCGCCATCGGCCTTGCGAAACCACTCCATGTGAGTGAAGCCGTCGCCCATCTTCAGAGCATCCAGCACGCCGAGTCCGAGTTTGATGCCGTGCGCCAGGTTCGGCTGCTGAAGGTCGCGCACCGTGATGATCGTTGGACTGATCCATTCCTGGGCACGCGCGATCAGCGGCGGCGGCAGGTACTGGCAGACGTTCATGAAGGCGGGCTTTCCGCCGATGCAGAGCGTGTCGAAAGTGAACTCCTCGCCCTCGATGAACTCTTCGCAACTGGCTTCCGAAACGTGGCGCATCGCCGCGAGCACGTCGGGCAGTTGCTCGGCGCTGTCGAGCCTGTAGGTATCGGCGCTGCCCGCGCCATCGATCGGCTTGAGGATCAGTGGATAGCCGATTGCCTGAGCCGCGCTATTCGCCTCGGCTACCGTTCGAACCCTCCGCGCGCGCGGCACGCGCAAGCCCGCTGCGGCGACTCTGTCCTTCATCAATTGCTTGTCGCGAAAGCCCTGGACCGTGTCCAGGGACATGCCGGGCAACCCGAAACGCTCTCGCAGCCTGGCGGCGGTGAGAACCAACACCTCCCAGTTGGCGAGAACCCGATCGACCTCGCGTCCGCGTAACCACGCATGCACTCGGGCAACCACATCGTCCTCGTCGAGAATCCTCGGGACCTGCAGGTAATCGCTCAGATGCCGCTTGACCGAAGGGTCCAGCTGATGCGCGGGGGTATCGCCGACGCCGTACACCGTCGCGCCAACCTCGGCCAGCCCGCGGGTGTACTGCTGCATTTCGGGAGGGTAGTTCGGAGCTAGGAATACGACCTTCATGCGAGTACGTTAGCGCATCCTCTGGTGGTCGGAAAGTGGTATGCGAAACGTGATTTTTGCGGCACCGTTCCAGTTGGACACCACCTATCGATTCGTTCGCGCCGCTGCCCGATTGTCCAACGTGCGCTTGCTTGGCCTGGTTGCGCAAACGCCCCGCGGCGCCGATGCAGACGTGTTTGCCGACTTCGAGATCGTCAGGGATCCGCTGGATGCTCGGCAGCTGATCGACGCCGCACACAGCCTGGCCCGCCGCCATGGACCGATCCATCGCGTGCTCGGCATCCTGGAACCGCTGCAAGTCCAACTGGCCGAAGTTCGCCAAGCCCTGGGAGTCGCAGGAACCTCGCCGGAAGTGGCGGACCTGTTCCGCGACAAGGGTCGGATGAAGGACGAGCTGCGCCGCCACGGATTGCCGTGTGCCCGGCACGCCGTGATCACCTGCGCGGCCGATGCCGCGGACTTCGTGGCGAAAGTCGGCTTCCCGATCGTCATCAAGCCGCCCGCCGGACAGGGCTGCAAATCCACCTGGCGCATCACCCACGTGGAACAGTTGCAGCAAGCACTGCAGGCCATCCAAGCCTCGCCTTCGCGCCCGGCTATCGCCGAAGAGTTCCTGCGCGGCCGCGAGTTCAGCTTCGAGACCATCACCATCGGCGGCGAAGTCCGCTTCAGTTCGCTGTCGCGTTATCTGCCGACGCCGCTGGAAGTGATGGAGAATCCGTGGATTCAATGGGTGGTGGTGTTGCCGCGCGACATTTCCGGTCCAGAGTACGCCGACGCCCACGCGTTGGGCACACGCGCGGTGAAAGCACTCGGGCTGGAGACCGGTTTCACGCACATGGAATGGTTTCGCCGCGACGATGGCTCCCTGGCGATCGGCGAGATCGCGGCGCGACCGCCAGGCGCCCAGATCGTGGTCTGCAACAACTACGTACACGACGCCGACTTCCACCGCGCCTGGGCGCGCGCTGTGGTGGACGAGGCCTTCGACGGCCCGTTCGAGCGCAAGTACGCCGTCGGCATCGCTTTTCTACGCGGGATCGGCCGCGGCCACGTGATCCGCCTGTCTGGCATCGATGCAGCGAACAAGCGCGTCGGCCACCTGGTGGTTGAATCGAGACTGCCCAGAATCGGCATGCCGCGCGCCGACACCTATGAAGGCGATGGCCACGTCATCGTTCGACATCCCGATGTTGAAGTGGTCAAGGCGGCGATGCAGGTCATCATCGAAGCTGTTCGTATCGAATACGCCTGAGTGATCGATACACCCCCAACCCGCAGGAGGCGCGCAAAACACGCGGAACAGGCGTCGCCATTGCGCTGCAAGTGTCCGGATGGCAGACAAGCCATCTCCGGCGGAAGCGAGCTCAGAGTCAGCTACCCGGTTCGAAGCCTGACACGAAGATCACCGGGCTGTCGGATTCCACCGCGCCGATGTCGGTGGCCCCAAACAGCACGCGCTGGATGCCGCGCTGGTCGACCTGAGTTTCCAGCACGGGGGCGACGCCTGCGTTCAGCAGCGGGCTGCCGAACAGCGGCGCGCGGCTTGGCGTGGTGCCGCCGTTGGCGGCCATGGGCCCGAGCAATGGATCCTCGGATCTCGCCGGCGACAGGCAGGATGCGTCCTGTACGAACAGGCCGCCGGCGTTGGTGATCGTGCTGCCGACCACGATGTTGCAGGAGCTGATGAGGAAGTTACCGGCAATCACCGTGTTGCGCAGGCTGGCGCCTCCGGTGAGCGAGTCGACCGCAAAGCGTGCGCCATTGCGCGTAATGGTCAGCGCCTCGGCATCCAGCACGCTGTCGCCGTTGCCGCCAAAGACAAGTCGTGCAGTGGCGAGATTGCCGTCGATGGTCGAGTTGTCGAACTGCACGCGGTGTGCATTGCCGAGGATGCCCACCAGCAGAACGGTGCCGGCAACGTCGGCATTGCCGGAGAACGACGAACGCGTGATGCGCAGCGCAGTGCGCGGCAGCGCGACATGGATGCCGGCAAAGGCGACCGCCGCCGCAATGTTGGCCGCATTGTCGCGAAAGATGGCGCGCTCGATCAGGACTGGCTCGGTCAGGTTGCCGTCGATTCGCAGCGCGCCGCCTTCGGAGGCTGCATTGCCGTCGAAGGTGTCGCCACTGCTGCCGAAGCGGTAGCCCAGCGGGCTGCCGCCGTTGATGCGTAGCCCGCCACCGTTGCCGGTAGCGACGTTGCCGCGGAACAGATTGCCGCTGGACATCACCACGGCAGGCGCGCCATCGCTGCCGAGCTGGATCTCGACGCCACCGCCGGTAGAGCCGGTGTTGTCGATGAACTGATTGTCCTGCAGGTTCACCTGAAGACCGGGCTGAAAGGAGCTGATGCGCAGACCGGCGCCGTTGAGCCCGCGATTGCGCAGGAAGCGGGATCGCGAGACCAGCACGCTGGCTGATACATGCTGGCCGCCGGGCGAGATGCTCAGCCCGCCGCGGCCGTCGGCAAATTCGCTGTCGATCACCTCGACAGTCGCCGGACCGGTTCCGGTCGTCGACAGACCCGCACGCGTGGTGCGCAGGTCCGCGCCCATCACGGTGACGCGCTCGATCCGGGCCAACGCCGTTACCACAGGGGAAAACGGTGTGCCCAGGGGATTGGCGATTACCACGTCGGTCAGTCTGAACTCCGACAGTGACACTGCGCCCAGTGCAGCGATGCTGCCGGCGGGTGAGGACGCAATCGAAAGACCGCGGACGCCACCCTCCAGGCGCAGCGACGAGACGCGCAGCACCAGCCCCTCGGCCGCAACCGCCAGCAGGCCCATCGGCGGCGTGCCCGGCGTTGAAAGTCTGCGTAGCACGGCGTTGTTGCCGCTGATCGTGGTGTGCTGCGTGAGTGCCGGTAGCGCCAGAGGCGTCAGCGGCGAGCCGGCACCAAACGTCGGAGCGTTCTGGCCGACGCGGTCGAAGGTGTAGTCACCTGGCACCAACTCCAGCGTCACCATCGTGTCTGGCCCCGAGCTGCCGTTGCAGCCGTCCCGCACGCCACGCGCGTTGGCCGCGAGGATCGCTTCGCCCAGCGTGCAGTTGCCGTTGATCACGCCCGCAGGCTGATCGAGCGTAACCTCCTGCGCGGTGCTGTTGACCGCAATCGTGACCTGGGCGTAGGCCGGCGCGGCGGCGGTCAGCACTGCCAACGCGGCGGCTATGGTGCAGATGCTGTGCAGGTAACGCGGCAACGACATAGTGTTGTCCCCTGATCGACTCCCCAGCCGAGATTATCGGTTGCGGCGAATGACTTCCATAGCGCGCCAAATCGGAGGAACTTCGGGATAGCACCGAGACATAGCGCCGCCGTGCCGCCGGTGCTCGACAAGGCGCCATCCGCAAAACACAATTGGCCTCAGGCGTTAGCCACGGAGGCAAGGCGCAAGAACAACGGCGATGGATTGGAATGGTGCTCAATGATGTGCACTCCGAGCTGAACCCTACTGCGGTCGCCTGGGTAGCGCGGCCAACGCGGCTCGACGCGTTGCAGGCGCTGATACGCCGCGCAAAGCAAGATGGCGTGTCGATCTCTGTGGCCGGAGCGCGGCATGCGATGGGCGGCCAGCAGTTTGCGGCCGGACAAGGGCATGTCGATATGACTGGCCTGCATCAGGTCCTGCATGCCGACCCGGTGCGTGGCTTGTTGTGCATCGAGGCGGGCGCCGACTGGAACCACATCGTTGCAGCAACCCGTCTGATGCATGCGCCCGATGGCGTCTGCTGGGCGATTCGGCAAAAGCAAACCGGCGTGGACGAGGTCACGCTGGGCGGTTCGATCTCGGCCAACGCCCATGGCCGCGGTTTGCTGATGCAGCCGCTGAGCGGGGATATCGAAGACCTCAAGCTGGTCAACGCCGATGGCGAGCTGCTTGTGTGCAATCGAACGCAGAATGCGGAGCTGTTTTCGCTGGTGGTCGGCGGCTACGGGTTGTTCGGCGTGATCTACGCGGCGACCCTGCGCCTGACCCGCCGCCAGCGCGTGCGCCGGGTGGTGGATGTGCTGGATCTGTCCGACGCGATGAACGCGATCTACCGGCGCGTCGACGAGGGTTGCGTGTACGGCGACTTTCAGTTCGTGATCGACGCCAACGACGAGCGGTTCCTGCGCCGCGGCGTATTGGCCTGCTACGCACCCACCAGCGCGCCGGAAGACAGCAGCCAGATCGCGGCCGATCTGGCGCCGGACACCTGGTTGCAACTGCTCAAGTTGGCGCATGACGACAAGGCGCAGGCTTTCAAGCTGTATGCCCAGCACTACCTGGGCACGCATGGCAACACCTACTGGTCCGATAGCATGCAGCTGAGCACGTACATCCCCAGCTACGCCGACTTTCTGGAACGCGCCGCTCCGCCGACGCAGGTCGATGCGGTCCGACAAACCCTTGTGATCGGCGAGCTGTACGTGCCACATGCGCAGATCGCACTGTTCATGGAGCGCGCAGCCCACGTCCTGCAGGCACACAAGGTCGAGGTGATCTACGGCACCATCCGCGCGATCCTGCGCGACGAAACCAGCTTTCTCGCCTGGGCCCGCGACGACTTCGCCTGCGTCATCTTCAATTTGCGCACCACCCACACCGAACAGGGCCGCAAGCAGACCGCCGATGCATTCCGCGGCCTGATGGACGCAGCGCTGGATCTGGCCGGCAGCTACTTTCTCACCTACCACCGCTACGCCACGCGCGAGCAGCTATTGCGCGCCTATCCGCAGTTCGAAACCTTCATCGCACGCAAGCGCCACTTCGACCCACACGAGCGCTTCGTCAGCGATTGGTATCTGTACCATTTGTGCTTGCTGGGCATGCAACATTGAAAACCGACCGGGCAAGCGCAACCGCTAAAGTCATTGCCGCCGCAACTTTGCTGTTGGCCAGCGATCCGGCAACAGCGGGAGCGGTTCCGCCCCGGGCTGCCGCGCTATGCCGTCGGTTTTTGGCCACCACATGGACGGATCGGCTATTGGCAGCAAGCGCTACGCGTCCGGCAACGCGCTGGCTGTGGCGCGTAGTCGAGCGCCTCACGCACCCCGGCATCACCCGCCACTACTGGTACCGAAAACGCTGGATCGAAGTCGAATGCGTGCGGGCGCTGCAGCACGATGTACGCCGGGTAATCGTGATCGGCGCGGGCTTGGACACCTTGGCCCTGCGCCTGGCCCCGGCGTGGCCACAGGTGCAGTGGATCGAGCTCGATCATCCGGCCACCCAGAAACTCAAACGCGACGCATTGAACCGCGATGCGATCGCCTTGCCCGATAACCTTGCACTGCATGCGGTCGATCTCTCAGCCACGCCCTTGCCGACGTCGCTGCTCGAAGATCCACGACCAACGCTGGTGGTGCTCGAGGGCGTGCTGATGTACCTGAGCGAACCAGAGGTCATCACGTTGCTGCACGCCCAGCTCTGCCGTTTGTCGACCAGACCATTGCTGCTGATCTTCAGCCACATGGTGCGCTGGCCCGACGGCACGGCAGGGTTTCGCCCTGCCAGCAAATGGGTGGACCGATGGCTGGCCTGGCGCGCCGAGCCGTTCAGATGGACGATTGCACCAGCAGAGCTGCCTGCTTGGCTGGAACGCATCGGCTTCTCCATACTGGCGCAAGCGGAGCCGCCATTTTCCGACCCTGCGCATGCGCCAACGACACGCCATCTGCAGGGCGAGAATCTGGTCTTATGCCTGGCGCGGCAGTTGGCAGCAAACTGATCAATCCGCGACGTCAAGCTGCGACAGCCAAAACCCTGCAGTTGCGAACAACGGCTGCCCCGGATTGCCGCGGATCGCCTCAACGCAATCCGGGACTAACGCAATCCGGGACAGCCACGATTCGGCGAGAAAACCGTAAGCTGACCTCGGGTTCAGGCGGCGACGGTACCAAGCAGCACACTCGCCGCCTGTGGTCGCGCAAACAGGAAGCCCTGGCCGAACACCACGCCCATATCGAGCAGCGCGTCGCGCTGCAACTCGGTCTCGATGCCCTCGGCAATCACTTCCAGGCCCATCGAATGGGCCAGCGCGTTGATCGCGCGTACCACTGCAACGCTGCTGCCACCGCCGCCGGGGGTAAGGTCGGTGACGAAGCTGCGATCGATCTTGAGACAGTGGATCGGCAGCCGGTGCAGATACGACAGCGACGAATATCCGGTGCCGAAATCGTCGAGCTGGGCCAAGACGCCGGCTTCGCGCAACCGCTCGAGGGTGCGCCGGATCTGGTCGGGGTTTTCGAGCAGCGCGCCCTCGGTAACTTCCAAGCGGATCCGTGAGGGCGGAATGCCGCGCACGCGCAGCAGTGCCAGTACCGCGTCGGCGAGGTCCGGCGAGCGGAAGTGGCGCGCCGAAACATTGATGCATACGTAGGTGTTCTCGTCGGTCAGGCGCGGAATCTCGCGGCAGGTCAGGTCGAACATCTGCCAGTCGATCTGTTCGACCGCCCCGCTGTCTTCGGCCACGTCGAGAAAGTCGCCGGGCAGCAGCAGCCCGCGCTCGTTGTGCCGCCAGCGCAGCAGTGCTTCGTAGCCTACCGTCACGCCGCTGCGCAGGTCGACGATCGCCTGAAAGTGCGGCTCGAATTCGTTACGCAGGATGGCGCGGCGCAGATCGCCCTCCAGATCGAGCAGCTTCAGCGCCTCGGTGTGCAGCTGTTCGTCGAACACCTCATAGCGCTGGCGGCCCTTGGCTTTGGCACGGTACATCGCCACGTCGGCGTCGCGCAGCAGTTCTTCGGCGCGTACGTAGCGCGGATGCGATACCGCGATACCGACGCTGGCCGAGGTGAACAGCTCCTTGCCGCCGACCCGGATCGGCTCGCCAAGCGATTCGATCACCCGCCGCGCGACGCTGAATGCATCGTGTTCGCCGGCGATGTCTTCGAGCAGGATCGCAAACTCGTCGCCACCCAGGCGCGCAACCATGTCCGGCGCGCGCAGCGCGGCCGCGATCCGCGCCCCGGCTTCCTTCAACATCTCGTCGCCTACCAGGTGTCCAACCGAATCGTTGATCACCTTGAAGCGATCGAGGTCGAGGAACAACACCGCGAAATTCCGGCGCCGGTCGCGCTGGTAGCGGGCCAATGCGTGGGTCAGCCGGTCCAGCAGGTAGGAGCGGTTGGGCAGTCCGGTCAGCGCGTCGTGCTGGGCCTGGTGCTTGAGCCGAAGCTCCGCGCGCTCACGCTCGCCGATCTGGTCGCGCAGTTCGCGATTGGCGTCGGCCAACTCGTGGGTACGCTCGCTGACTCGCTGCTCCAACTCGGCATAGGCAGCCTTGAGCGAAGCTTGCGCGCGCTTGCGCTGCAGACCCTGGGCGATGTGGTGGGCAACGAAGGCCAGTAGCTCCTGATCGCGCGCTCCGAAAACGTGGTCTTCGGAGTAACTCTGCACGGCCAGCACGCCGAGCGGGCCGAGATCACCCGGCAAGGGAACACCCAGCCAATAGGTCGAGCGGGTTCCAAAGCTGTGCACTTCACCGGTCTGGTTCAGCGCGGCGATCGCATCGCGATCGGCCAGCAGTGCGCGGTTGGTGCGCAGCACGTATTCGGTAACGCCCTTGGACAAATTGCGCCGCGGCCGCGTGCGATCGCGCTCGTCGACCGAGTAGGGAAAGTCCAGTTCGGTGCCATCGGCGCTCACGATCGCGATGTAGAAGTTGCGCGCGTAGAGCAGCTCGCCGACGATGGCGTGCACGTCGCGATAGAAGTGCTCCAGCGTGTCGGCGGTGGTCGACAGCTCGGCGATGCGAAACAGCGCGGCCTGCAGGCGCTCGCCGCGCTGGCGTTCGCTGACTTCCCAGGTGAGGTGTTCGTTGGCGCGTGCAAGGTCCCAGGTTCGCTGCTCCACCCGCCGCTCCAGCTCTTCCTGGGCCTGTTTGCGCTCGACCGCAGTCAGAATGTGCTGCGCAACATACGACAGCAGGTTCCGATCCTGCGTGCTGAATGCAAGCGCCTGGTCGTAGCTTTGCACCACGATCGCACCGCGCACTTCGCCAGCGCGCACCATCGGCACGCCAAGCCAGTCCTCGCTGTCCGGGCCGAGCGATTCGTCGCGCTGCACGCCGAGCAGCGTACGCACCTGGACCGACGGGCCATGCAGCGAACGACCCAGCCGCATCATGCCCAGGGTCAGGCTGTTGGCCAGCCGCGCATTGGGCACTTCCTCGTCGGGATCGATGAAGCTGCTGTCGAAGTGATCGACCACATAGATGAAACGCACCGTCTCGCGCGCGCTGTTCGACAGCACGATGAAGAAATTCTCGGCGTACATCAGGCTGGCCACGATGCCGTGCACGCCACGCAGCATGTCCGGCATGTCGAGATCGGCGCTGGCCATCTCGGCGATCGCAAACAGCGCGCGCTGCAGGCGTTCGGCCTGAGCCAGGCGGGTCACCGAACGGCGCAGGTTCTCCAGGCCCAGGTGCAAGCGCAGCGCGGCGACGACGGGCGCGTCGGCATCGAGCAGGGTCGCATGCGAGGTCTCCAACGACGGCTGCGTCCACAGCATCGCCACGAAACCATCGTCGCCGCGTTCGACCAGCATCCGTGCATGGGTACAGGTGCCGTCGTGCAGATCGCCAGTACTCTCATTGCCGCTGCGAATCGCGCGTTCGACCAGCGCCAGCTGGGTGGCCGCCGGCGTGCCGGTTGTGCAACGCCACGCCGTGCGATCGTCCGCATCGCTGCCGGTCGCCCACACCAGCGTTACCTGCGGCGAGGACATCAATCGGACCAGGATCGGTTCGCAAATCGCCGCCAGCGACTCGATGGTCGCTGCACGCAGCAGCGCCCGCGAATCGGAATCCGGGTCGGGTTGCGCAGTGTGTTGCACCGCAGTCGGGCCTGGTCGGATAGCGGCCATGACAATCCAGAGATGGCGTGCACGGGAGTGTAACAAGCCGCGGGCGCCGCCCCCCCGGCGTTTAACCCCAAACCGCTGCGTGGCACGTTTGATTACCTGAACGGCTGGCAGGAATTCGCGTAGGCTTGCTTTGGTGAGTACGGAGCGCAGCGACGAATCCCTGATGCAGGCCTGGATTGGCGGCGACAAAGCCGCTTTCGAGGCGCTGTATGCGCGGCACAAGGGCATGCTGTTTCGCTACCTGTTGCGCTGTCTCAAGCAGCAGGCTGCCACCGAGGAGCTGTTTCAGGAGACTTGGGTGCGGGTGGTGGCTGCCCGCCTGCGCTGGCAGCCACAGGCGAAGTTTTCCACCTGGCTGCTGCAGATTGCCCACAACCTGATGGTCGACCACTGGCGCCGCCAGAAGCCGGCCGAATCCGACCCGGAGACCGTACTGGCCGCACTCGATGCGCCTGAGGAAGAACGCCCCGATGCCCAATGGACCCAATTCGAACAGCGCCGGCGACTGCAACGCGCGCTCGAGGCCCTGCCCGACGAGCAGCGCGAGGCTTTTCTGCTGCGCGCCGAGGCGGGACTCGGGATCGAAGAGATTGCCGAGGCTACCGGGGTTGGGCGCGAAACCGCCAAATCGCGCCTGCGCTATGCGATGGCGCGCCTGCGGGAGTTGTTGACGCCATGACCGAGCGCAACGACATCGACGACATCGACGACAAGCGCCTGCTCGAGGCCTACCGCGCCCTGCCCCGGCCGGAACCGCCGACGGCACTCGACGCCGCGGTGCTCGCGCATGCCCGCGCCGCGCTGGCAGCGGCGCGGCCGGCGCGATCGCGTTGGGTTTCGGGACTCGCTACGGCGGCTGTGCTGACCCTGGCGGTAGGCACCGGCTGGCAGATGCGCGAGCACACCCTGGGCAGCGCACCTGCATCGCCGATCGATACCACAGCGGAGGCGGGAGCCGAAGCGGTCGTCGGCGCAGCTGCCGAAGGGGTCCCGTCGGAAGCCGACGCCGCATCCGAGTCGGCAGCGAATTCGCAACCGAAGCCGGACCGCATGGAAACGCAGGCTGTGGACGCGGAGCAAAAGCGGGAGTCAGCAGTGCGGCAAGACCGGTCCGAGCGGCAACGATCGACGCAGGACGCCGCGGCGGGGAGCGCCCGTGAGTCGCGTGCACAGGCGCCTGCGAGTGCGAGTGCGGTGGTTCCTGCACCGGTCGCAGCCGCCGCGCCGGCAGCGGCACCCCCCGCACCGGCCGCATCACCCGCACCGCCGGCACCACCACCGCCGGCACCGTCGATGTTGCGCAAGTCGACGGGGAGTTCGGTGGAAGGCGGCGCGGACGGCACGCAGAGCACTGCCGCTGCGCCAATGGCCGAGCCCGCGCCACAGGCAGGCTTCCTTGCCGTGCCGCCCGAGGACGACAGCCTGGCGCGCGACGACGGCCCGGTTGCCACGCGACCCGCACCGCAGACGCTCAGCCCGCTAGAATGGCTCGACGCCATCCGGCGTATGCGCGACCAGGGCGATGCCCGCCGCGCAGCCGATGCACTGGCGCAGTTCCGCGCCGTGTTTCCGGATGAACCCGTTCCGGACGACCTCAAGAACCTGCTGCCTTGAATCTTGCTGCCACACATCCTCTCAGCCCGACGGTGGGCTGCACCTTGTCCGTGCCCGCAGCCTTGCACGTTCGCCCCCGCATGGGTCGGTTTGCCACGACCGATCCGGCCACCGTCGACTCGCGCTGCCTGACCGCGCGCATGGGAAGCACCCGATGAACGACACCGAAGCGCGCCCGAAGAGCCAGCAGGGCCTCAAGCCGCTGGCATCGGTACTGCCGTTCGTGCGCCGCTACCGCGGCCTGATCGGCGCTTGGCTGACTTTCCTTGCCATGTCATCGGCAGCTACCCTGGTTTTGCCGATCGCGGTTCGCTTCATGATCGACGACGGGTTCTCTGCGGCCGATGCGGCCTATGTGGATCGCGCCTTCCTGGGCCTGCTGGCGGTCGCCATCGTGCTCGCGATCGCCACCTCGCTGCGCTTCTACTTCGTAAGCACCTTGGGCGAAAAAGTCGCCGCCGATCTGCGCCAGGGCGTGTACAACCGGCTGCTGTCGCTCGACCAGTCGTTCTATGAAACCACCCGCACCGGCGAGTTGCTGTCGCGCCTGACTACCGACACCGAACTGGTGCAGACCGTGGTCGGCTCCAGCGCATCGATCGCGGTGCGCAGTGCGGTGACCCTGATCGGCGCCTCGGCCTTGCTGGTGTTCACCAGCCCCAAGCTGGCCGGCTATGCGGGGCTGGTGATTCCGCTGGTGATCGTGCCGATGATCCTGTTTGGTCGCCGGGTGCGCGGCCTGTCGCGGCAGAGCCAGGATCGCATCGCCGACACCTCGGCGATGGCCAGTGAAACCCTCAACGCGATCCATACCGTTCAGAGCTTCACCCGCGAATCGACCATGTCGGCGCGCTTTGGCGAGGTGGTGGCGCGCACGCTGGCTACTGCGCGCCGTCGCATCGCGATGCGCAGCCAGCTCACGGCGGTAGTGATCCTGCTGGTGTTCGGCGCGATCACCGGCGTGCTGTGGGTCGGTGCACGCGAGGTGCTGTCCGGCGCGATGGCCGCCGGCGAGCTCGCGCAGTTCCTGCTGTTCGCGGTGATGGTGGCAGGCTCGGTCGGCGCGCTGGTCGAGGTGTGGGGCGACGTGCAGCGCGCGGCCGGTGCGATGGAGCGCATCGGCGAACTGCTGGGCAGTCAGCCCGCCATCGCCGACCCGCAAATGCCGTCGACTCTGGTGCCGCCGATCCGCGGCGGATTGCGCTTCGAAAACGTGCGCTTCAACTATCCTTCGCGCCCGGATACCGCGGCGCTGGATGACTTCAGCCTCGACATCCGGCCGGGCGAAACCGTAGCCCTGGTGGGGCCGTCCGGTGCCGGCAAGAGCACGGTGTTCCAGCTGCTGCTGCGCTTTTACGATCCGCAGCACGGCCGCATCACGCTCGACGGCCAGGATCTACGCAACCTGCCGCTGGGCATCGTGCGCGGAGCCATCGCATTGGTGCCGCAGGACACCGTGATCTTCGGCGCTAGTGCTGCCGACAACATCCGCATCGGACGCGAGTCGGCCAGCGACGAGGAGGTACGCGCCGCCGCGCTCGCGGCTGAAGCGAACGAGTTCATCGAAGCGCAGCCGCAGGGCTACGACACCTTTCTCGGCGAGCGCGGCGTGCGGCTGTCGGGCGGCCAGCAGCAGCGCCTGGCGATCGCGCGCGCGATCTTGAAGAATGCGCCGATCCTGCTGCTCGATGAGGCCACCTCGGCCCTCGATGCACAGAGCGAGTCGGTGATCCAGGCAGCACTCGAGCGCTTGATGGAAAAGCGCACCACCCTGGTCATCGCGCATCGACTCGCGACCGTGCTCAAGGCCGACCGTATCGTGGTGATGGACCACGGCCGCATCATCGCGCAAGGGCGTCACCATGAGCTGCTCGCCCAGGGTGGACTGTACGCCGAGCTCGCGCGGCTGCAGTTCCACTCACCGGCACTCACCGCATAGGTCCCGCGATGAGCGAGCGGCTGCGCATCGCGTGCGTGCAGTGGCGCTTCGATCGGGTCGCCTCATTCGACGAATGGGCCGCGCGCTTCGCCGCGCAGGTGCGGATCGCCGCCGACTATGGTGCGCGCTTCGTGCTGTTTCCCGAATATGTCACCGCCGAGCTGTTGTCGGCGCAATCGCCGCGTCTCGACGGCCCGGCAAGCATCGCCCACAGCAGCAGCCTGACCGAGCGCATCCGCGCGCTGTACAGCGAACTTGCAGTGGCGCATCGGATCCATGTGATCGGCGGCACGCACCTGCATCGTGCGACCGACGGCGCGGTGCGCAATACCTGTTTCGTGGCGCTGGCTGACGGCACAACGCACGCGCGCGACAAGATCCACGCCACACCCAACGAGGCGCGCGCCTGGCAGGTCGAAGGCGGCAGCCACGCGGGCATCATCGAAGCCGACGGGATCCGCTTCGCGATCGCGATCTGCTACGACAGCGAGTTTCCCGAACTGGTTCGCCACCACGTCGCGCAGGACGCACGGCTGCTGTTCGTGCCGTTTTGCACCGACGACCGCCCCGGCTACCTGCGCGTGCGCTATTCGTGCGCGGCGCGTGCGATCGAAAACCAGCTCTACGTGGCGCTGGCGGGCAATGTCGGCATCCTGCGCAACGTGCACAATCTCGATTTGAACTATGCACAGTCGGCCATCCTCACACCCTCCGACCACGGCTTCGCACGCGATGGCGTTGCGGTGGAGGCAGTGCCCGGCATCGAGACGATCGTGGTGGCCGATCTCGATTTCGGCGCGCTGCAGGCCGCGCGCGAAAACGGCACCGTGCAGAACCTCAACGACCGCCGGTTGGATCTGTACGAAAGCCGCTGGAAAGCACCGTAGTGACGAGCGCGCCTGCTGAACGCTCGTCGTCCCTGCACATGCGCAGATTAAGCGACGTGTGCTGGCGCAGCGGTGCGAAAGGCGCTGGATTCCCGCCTGCGCGGGAATGACGGG
>JBBRFN010000030.1:0-26766 GCA_038224265.1 Lysobacterales bacterium | reverse complement strand
TCGGCCGGCCGGTTGTCGAGCACGATGCTCGATCCGACGTCGCCCTGGATCGCATCGGGCGTACCGTCGCCGTTTCCGTCGCCGCTGTTGGGCGCGTTGTTTTCGGTTGCGTTGGACGCGCCGTCGCCATCGGCATCGGGCCGCTGGGTCTGGCTCCACAGGCCCAGATTGGTGCCGGCGTGGATCACGGTGCGATCCACCGGATCGATCGCCAACGCCAGAGCGGAGTCCGCCGGCAAACCGATACTGATCGAGCGCCAGGTCGCGCCGCCATCATCCGATTTGTACACCGCACCCGGATTCGATTCGGTACCGCCGCCGGCGGCGTACAGCACATTGCCATTGGTCGGATCGACCAGCAGGGCGCGGATGTCGAGGCCGGCCGGGATGCCCGAGCGCGATTCAGTCCAGTTCAGACCGCCATCGATGGTCTTGTACAGCGAGTACACCCGCGGACCCACGGCAATTCCCGTGGTGGCGACCGTAGCCCACAGGATCGACGGCGTGGTCGGATGAATCGCCAGCGCAAGTACGTCGAGGGCGGTGTTGATCGACCCGCTGTAACGCGGCAGGCCGTTACTGGCGTGCACCCAGGTCACCCCGCCATCGGTGGACTTGAACACGCCGCTGGCAATCACCGGGATCGGCTGCGGCTCGAGGAAATCGCCGGTCGACGTGAGCCAGGTCTGCCCCAGGAAGGTGCCTACGTACAAGGTATTCGAGTTGCTCGGGTCGAACACCAGCGGCACCGGCGTGATCTGCTCGGCGATGAAGTTCTGCGCGGGACTGGGACCAGGACCGTCGAAATCGATCAGCTGATTGACAGGCGGCGGCAAGTTGCCACTGCGGTCGGTCCAGCTGGCACCCGCATCCAGACTCTGCGCGATGCGGAAGGGGCTCGTGCGCGGCACCGCGCCGCCGCCCACGCTGGCGCCGGACGCTACTGCGATCACGCGCTGCAGTGGGCCGACCACGCAGGCAGCGCCGGTGGTCGGAAACGGTGGTGCGCCACAGGAGCGCGGATCGAGCGCCACGGTGCGGACGGTTCCGATGCTGGCGAAGTCGTTGGGCGGCGTGCCAACCCGCGGCAGACCCGCATCGAGGGTGGACCAGCTGCTGCCGCCGTTGCCGCTCTTGTAGATGCCGCTGGTGATGAACACACGGAACAAGTTCGTCACCCCATCGCGCACGTTCTGGTTTGGCGCCGAACGACCGACCGCATAGACCACCGTGCTGCCCAGTGCGGCGCTGGTCGTGGGATCGACCGCGATGCCGCGAATCTGCGCCGCGCGCAGGCCGGAGTTGGCCGTCGCCCAAGCCAGCGGCGCACCCGGCGGTGCGGCGCTGGTACCGCGAAACAGCGCAGGGGACGGGCCGCTGGGGTCGCCGAAACCGGCGAAAATCCTGCGCCCGGCACCGGTGCCGGCGGGATCGCGCTGCACCGCGATCGCACGGATGTTGACCGAGGCGAGTCCGGCATTGATCCCGCTCGTCGACCAGCTGGTACCGCCATCGCCGCTACGGAACACGCCAGCATCGGCGCTGGCCACCCACATCGCCGCGCCAGGCGCCGGGAATCCCGGCGCGAAGCGCAGCTGCCGCAAGCGCGCCTGCGCCGGCACTGCGGGCGATGAGCTGCTCAGATAGGTCGGGATCGGGGCCAGGCCACCGATCGGCAATGCGATGGTGGCACCACCGTCGGTCGATACACGCAATCCCTGGCCGCCGAGCACGTAGACGGTGTTGGCGATGGTGGGATGTGGCGCGACCGAGGGTCGCACACCGCTGCTGAACCCGATCGCTCCGCGCGTGACCCAGGTCAGTCCATCGTCGGTGCTCTGCAGGACCGAGTCGCCGCTGATCGCATACACGGTGGAACCTGCACCGAACGCGATCGAGTCGACTGACAAGGACGACGTCGTGACCTGGCTCAGCACGGGGGTCCAACTGGCGCCGCCATCGGTACTGCGGAAGATCAACCCGATGCTCGGCGCGCCACCCTCGGCGTCGTAGTCGTCGGTACCGGCGAGCACCAGCAGCGGGTTCGACGGATCGACCGCGATGCTCGCAAACGGCTGGTTGGCGGGAATCGCAGCCCCGCCGAGCTGGGTGAAGCTCGCGCCGCTGTCGGTGGACTTGTAGATACCCTGTTCGGGCCGTACCGGAAACGCGCCATTGGCCACCAGGTACATCTGACCCAGATTCGCAGCGCCCGGCACATCGGCGAATGCCACTTGCAGCGGAAAACCGTCGCCAAAGGGCACCACGTAACCGGTGGCGTTCCAGTTGCTGGCGCCATCGAGCGTGCGGAACAGGCGCCCACTGGTGTCGACCGTCCACAGCCGATCCGGCGCGTCCGCGTCCATCACCAGCGGCGCTTCGTAGCCGATTCGCCCGACGATGCCGGTTTGCGCGCGAGTCCAGCTGGCCGCACCATCCGCCGTGCGAAACACGCCCGCCGGCGTGCTGACGTACAGCACGTCGGCATTGAGCGGATTGATCAGCAGATCGGCCGTGTAGCCGCCATCGGGTCCGGTCGTCGACCACGCCCCACTGGCTGCCAGTGCAGACAGCGGGCATGCCAAGGCAAGCCCGGCTACGGATTTCAGAAGTTTGTGCATCGTTTTCCTCGCATCGGCGCCCGGGCCCCAGTATAGGGAGCCGGCGTGTGCTTGAGTGATACGCAAGAGCGTGACGAAAGATGCAACGGCCGCTGTGGCCGTTCAGCCGGCGTTGTCTCCCGGGCATCGTCCGTGATCGGCCCCGGCAGCGACCCGCCCGCGGCCGTCGGCGGCGGCGATTCGCTCACGACGCCTCGGCCTGCGCAGCCTGCTTGGGTCTATTCTGGGGCTGGCCGGAATGGTCCGGCTCGTATCGAAGGAGCGTCATCGATGGGTCTGCTCACAGAGTTCAAGTCGTTTGCAATGCGCGGCAACGTGGTCGATCTGGCCGTGGGCGTGGTGATCGGTGCTTCGTTCGGCAAGATCGTCGGCACGCTGGTCGACCAGGTCATCATGCCGCCGCTGGGGCTTTTGATCGGCGGCGTCGACTTTTCGGCGTGGAAGATCACCTTGCAGGACGCGGCGGTCGACGCCGCCGGCAAGGCGATTCCTGCCGTCGAGCTGGGCATCGGCAACTTCATCAACACCCTGGTGCAGTTCACCATCGTCGCCTTCGCGATTTTCCTGGTGATCAAGGCGATGAACCGCATGGTCAAGAAAGAAGAGGCCGCACCGGCACCGGCACCGCCGGCGCCCGAGATCGTGTTGCTAACCGAGATCCGCGACCTGCTTACAAAGCGTTGACGCAGCACCAGCTGCAGAACACCACCGTCGATCGCCCGCACTCGCCTGCAGCAAAAACCCCAGTCGGCAACGAGCCGTGGGCCCGCGCAGCTTTCTGGCACACTTATCGTTTCTCCTGCCCGGAATCCGCCCCGCCATGCTGCCAGCTGTGCTGCTGTCGACTTCCATCCTGTGTGCGCTGCCGGTTGCGGCGTTCGAGCCGCCCACCGAGGCCACGCCGGCGGCTGCATTGGCCCTCACCACCGTCGATGCGGCCTCGATCGAACGCGCGATCGCGATGCGCGATGCGGCGATGGAGCGCAACGAGGCGTGGATGGTGCTGGAGTCGCTGACCACCGAGGTCGGACCCCGCATGGCGGGCAGCCCGGCCGATGCACGGGCAGTTGAATGGGCGCAGCGCGCATTCAAGAATCTCGGCTTCGACAAGGTGTGGACCGAGCCGGTGACGTTTCCGGTGTGGGAGCGGCGCGGCGAGTCGGCCGCAATCCTGAGTCCGTTTCCACAGAAGTTGGTGCTGGCAGCGCTGGGCGGCAGCATCGGCACCCGCGGGCCGATCGAAGCCGAGGTGATCGAGTTCAGTACCCTCGAAGCCCTCAAGCAGGCGCGCGCCGAGGACGTGCGCGGCAAGATCGTGTTCATCGGTAATCGCATGAGCCGTGCGCGCGACGGCGGCGGCTATGGACCGGCCGTGGCGGCACGTGTGCAGGGTGCGAGCGCGGCTGCGGCACTTGGCGCCAAGGCGCTGCTGATCCGCTCGATCGGCACCAGCAACGACCGCATCCCTCACACCGGCACCGCCGCCTCGCTGGGCGAGCTGCTGGGCAATCCTGCGACAGCGGCCAAACTCGAGCGCACCCGCCCCAACAAGCTGCCGATTCCGGCCACACCGATTCCGGCCGCGGCGTTGTCGAATCCCGACGCCGACCTGCTCTCGCGCGTGCTCGAGCGTTCGCGACCGGTGCGGCTGCGCCTCGACCTCGACGTCGGCTGGCGCAAGACCGATTACACCTCGGCCAACGTGATCGGCGAGATCACCGGCAGCGAGCGGCCGGATGAAGTGGTGCTGATCGGCGGCCATCTGGATTCGTGGGATCTGGGCACCGGCGCGATCGACAATGGCGCGGGCGTGGCGATCACGATGGCGGCGGGCAATCTGATCGCGCGCAGCGGGCCGCGGCCACGCCGCACCATTCGCGTGGTTGCCTTCGCCAACGAAGAGCAGGGCATCTATGGCGGGCGTGCCTATGCCGCGCAATGGAAAGGCGCGGTGGAAAAACACGTGATCGGCGCCGAGAGCGATTTTGGCTACGGCAGGATCTGGCGCCTGGACTCCGCGGTGCAGCCGGGCGCATTGCCGGCGATCGACCAGATCATGCAGGTGCTCGCACCGATCGGCGTCGCGCGCGGTTTGCCGTATGCCTTCGGTGGCGCCGACTTGGGCGCGATGCGCGCGGCCGGCATGGCCATCGTCGGCCTGCAGCAGGACGGCACCACCTATTTCGACTATCACCATACGCCCAACGACACCCTCGACAAGGTCGACGTCAAGGACCTGAACCAGAACGTCGCGGTATACGCGGTGTTTGCGTTTCTGGCCGCGCAGGCCGAAGGATCGTTCGGCTCGAAGGTGGCCGCACCGCCGGCGCCTGCGCCGGCGCCTGCGCCGGCGCGTACGCGGTGAGGTCGTAGGGCAGGTCGCCCCGACCTGCCGCTTCGCGCATCGCGATCGCAGGTCGGGACGACCTGCGCTACGGCGGGGCATGGCAGCGCCGACCGCACGGTCGATCGCGGACCGTTGTGGCCGCTTGATCAAGACCCGCAGTCAAGGCATCGTCGCAATCTCACTGGGAGAGCCTTCATGCATGCACCACAGTTTGCCGGCGCACTCGCGCTGATCCTCGCCCTGCCGGCCGCGGCCGGCAGCGAACCCTTCAGCGCCGAACGCTCGTGGCAGATCCAGCGCCTCGCGCCACCCACCATCGCGCCCGACGGCAAGACCGTGGTTGCTGCAGTGACCCGCTTCGATAGCGCGGACAACAAGACCACTAGCGACCTGTGGTTGTGGTCGATCGATGGAACCATGCAACGCCAGCTCACTACCCATCCGGCAGCGGAATCCGCGCCGCAGTTCAGTCCGGACGGCAAGCTGATCGCCTTCGTGGCGCAGCGGGAGGGCGATAGCGCAGCGCAGATCTACGTGCTGCCGGTCGATGGCGGCGAGGCCAGTCGGGTGACCAGCATGCCGACCGGCGTGGCGCAGGTGAAGTGGTTTGCGGATGGCAAGCGCCTGGCATTCCTGAGCCGCGTGTGGGCCGATCTGGACGGCAATGCAGCACAGGCGCTGCGGCAGAAGGAACGCAGCGAGGCCAAGAGCACCGCACAGGTCTGGGACGGCGGTCCGGTGTATTTCTGGGACACCTGGGTCGACGACCGCCAGCTGCACGTGTTCAGCACCGAGCTTGGCGGCGGCGAGCCGGTGAACCTGACCCGCCGCACCGGATTGGAGCTGCCGCGCACCGCCGTGCAGCTCGAGCAATCGCAGTACGACATCTCGCCCGACGGCCGCGAACTCGCCTTCGTCGCCGATTCGGATCCCGCGATCAACGTCACCAACATCGATCTGTTCGTGGTCGCGATCGACGCCAGCACTGCGCGCAATGTCAGCGCCGATAGCCCGGCTGCCGATGGCGCGCCGCTGTACAGCCCGGATGGGCGCTACCTGGCGTTCGCACAGCAGCGCATCAAGGGTTTTTATGGCGACATCCGGCGGCTGATGGTGCATGACCGCGCCAGCGGCAAGACGCGCCAGGTGGTGCCCGACAGTTGGGACCGCTCGGCCGATGGGCTGGTCTGGAGCGCCGATTCGAAACAGCTGTTCGGCAGCGTCGATGATCGCGGCAGCGTGCGCGTGCATACGTTCGCGCTCGATGGCAGCGTGCGCAAGCTCGGCGGCGAATCCAGCTTCGGTGCACTGGCCGTGGCCAGTGAGCGCGGCACGTTGGTCGGCCTGCGACAGAGTTTCGTCGAGCCGCCGACCCTGGTGCGGATCGATCCGCGCAGCGGCGAGGCGACGAAGCTGAGCACCATCAACGATGCGCTGCTGGCAGGCACTGCGCTGGGGACCTTCGAGAGCGTGAGCTATCGCGGCGCCAACGGCGCGGAAATCCAGATGTGGGTCAACTATCCGCCCGGCTTCGATCGCAGCAAGAAGTACCCGCTGCTGCTGTTGATCCATGGCGGACCGCACAATGCGATCACCAACGGCATGCAGTTCCGCTGGAATGCGCAGGTCTTCGGCAGCTGGGGCTATGTCACGGCGTGGCCGAACTTCCACGGCTCGACCGGCTTTGGCAATGCGTTCACCGACGCGATCAATCCGCAGCAGGACGACCTGCCCTACCGCGATGTGATTGCCGCGGCCGACTGGCTGCGCGAGAAACCGTGGATCGATGCTGAGCGCATGCTCGCCGCCGGCGCCAGTTACGGCGGCTATCTGAGCGCGATCGTGCTGGGACGCAAGCACCCGTTCAAGGCATTGGTGGTGCATGCAGGCGTGTACAACTGGTACACCCAGATGGGTGCCGACTACGCCTTCGAAACGCCACGTTTCGGCAGCTACTGGACGCCCGAACAGCAGCAGGTGTTCAAGACCGGATCACCGCACTACGGCGCGGCGAACTTCAACACCCCGACCCTGGTCACGCACGGCCAGCGCGACCTGCGGGTGCCGGTCAACCACGGGATCGAGCTGTATCACGCACTGCTGCAGAAAGGCGTGCCGACGCGCCTGGTGTATTTCAGCGACGAGAACCACTGGATCCTGAAGCCAGGGAATTCGCTGGTCTGGTACGAAGAGGTACGCCAGTGGCTGGCCAAGTATGGCGGCGGCGATGTGATCAAGGCCGCGGCGGATTGAGTCGAAACGGCGTCGGTTCGCGCCGCGCTTCGATGCAACTGCCTCGCGGTGGGGGCTCGATGGCAGCGGCTCGGCACCACATGGCTGGCATCGACCCCAATCTCTCCTTGTGGGAGCTGCCATGGCAGCGACTCGGGCGCCGCATGTCTGGCATCGACCCCGATCTCTCCTTGTGGGAGCTGCCATGGCAGCGACTCGGGCGGTTGAGGCCCATGCATCTATCAAGGTGACGTGAGAGGTGCCTGTCGCTGGCATGCCAGCTCCCACAAGGCATGGCGACAGGTCGGTGCGGTGTGGGAGCTGCCATGGCAGCGACTGGGCACATCACGGCTGGCAGCGACCCCACCCTCCCCTTGTGGGAGCTGCCATGGCAGCGACTCGGGCACCGCATGGCTGGCAGCGACGCCCCTTCCTCCTTGAGGGGTGTGCCCTGCCAGACACGCAGGCGGGGTCTACATCAAAAGGATCGTCGCCAGCCCGAGAAACGTGCCCATGCTCACCACGTCGGTCGCAGTGGTGAGGAAGATGCTCGACGCCGTCGCAGGATCGGCACCGAGGCGCTTGAGCACCAGCGGAATCAGCGCGCCGAAGATGCCGCTGGTCACGCACGCGACGGTCATCGCGCAAAGCACGATCAGGCCGAGCGTCACTGCGTCGGCGTTGCCCTGCCCGCGCGCGTAAAACCACATTCCGATGCCTGCCACCACGCCCACTGCCGCGCCGTTGAGAAATCCCAGCCACGCTTCCTTCGAGACCACGGCAAAGGTCTTGTCTGACTTCAGCTCGCCCAGCGTCATGCCACGCAGGGTCACCGCGAGGGCCTGGCATCCGGTGTTGCCGGACTGCCCGGAAAGCACCGACAGGAACACCGCCAACACCACGATCTGTTCCAGCGTGTGCTCGAAGAAACCGACGACGGCGGCGGCAATGAACGCAGTCAGCAGGTTCAGCTGCAGCCACGGATGGCGCATCAGCAGGCTGCGCTGCCACGGCGTGGCGAGGCGCTCTTCCTTTTCGACACCGACCATCGAGCCGGCCTGCGCGGAAATCTCGAAGGCCTGCTGTTCGAACAGCACCTGGCCCTTGACCATGCCGAGCAGGCGCCCGGCCTCATCGCAGACCGGATACACGGGGTAGTGGCGGGTGACGACTTCCTGCATCGCGTTGACCAGCGGTGCGTCCGGGCGCAGAAAAAATGGACTGGTCAGCATGACGTCGGCAAGCTTCTGCTCGCGGGTGGCAAACAGCAGCTCGCGAAACGCCACCACACCTACCAGCCGGCCATCGGCCTCGGTCACGAAGATATAGGTCACCATGCGTCGCCGCACGATCTCGCGCAGCTCGTCGATCACCTCGCCGATGGTGGCAGAGGGCCGGAACACCGCCGGTGGCCGCTCCATCAAACGACCGACCGTGCCCTCGTCGTAGCTATGGCCCTTGAGCCACAGCTGACCCTGCCCGAATGGAGTTGCCGCAGCGATCCGTTCGCGACGATCCGGCGCAAACTCCTCCAGCACCTCGACCGCATGGCCGGTGCGCAGCTGGGTCAGCAGCGTGGCGATATCCCCATCGCTGGAATCGCGCAAGCGCGCGGCGGCGGATTTCGGATCGAGATCGCGGATCTGGTCGGACAGCGTTGGTGACTCGTCCATGCGGGGTCCTGGCAGGCAGCGTGGCGGCGATGGGCGATGGTACCCAAGTTGGCTGCGGTTTCGCGCAACCTTTGAATCCGCAACGCGTGCGCTGCCGATGGACCGATGCCGGCAGCGCCGGCGCCCGGCGCAACTCGCCTACCAGATGGCGACCCGCGTCGCCCCCGGCCGCACCATGGGATCACCATCCTTGCATGCGAAAGCGGCTTTGAACTCGGCCAGATTGGACAGCGGGCCGTTGACGCGGAACTTGCCCGGCGCATGCGGGCCGGTATTGACCTGCAGCTTGAGCGCCGCATCGGTCCAGTTGCGCCGCCACACCTGCGCCCAGCCGAGGAAAAAGCGCTGCTCGGGCGTGAAACCATCGATCTTGCCCTGCGGCGATTTCTTCAGCGCTTCCTGCAGCGCGAGATAGGCGACCTGCAATCCACCGAGGTCGGCGATGTTCTCGCCCAGCGAAACGCGCCCATTCAGGCGCATGTCGTCGATCGCCACGAAGCCGCCGGCCTGATCGACCAGCTTCTGCGCACGCGCATCGAAGGCCTTGCGGTCGTCGTCGGTCCACCACATGCGCAGCAGCCCGTTGGCATCGTAGCGGCTGCCGGAATCGTCGAAGCCATGCATAAGCTCGTGGCCGATCACCGCACCGATCGCGCCGTAGTTGAGTGCATCGTCGGCGGCGAGATCGAAAAACGGCGGCTGCAGGATTCCGGCCGGAAACACGATCTCGTTCCACACCGCGTTGTAGTAGGCATTGACCTGCTGCGGCGGCATGCCCCACTCGCTGCGGTCGATCGGCTTGCCGATCTTGGCCAGATCGTGGGCCTGCTCGAAGATCGCCAGCTTGCGCGCGTTGCCCGCGTAGTCATCGCGTGCGAGCAGCACCGACGAGTAGTCGCGCCACTGTTCGGAATAGCCGATCTTGGGCGTGAAACTGGCCCACTTCTCCAGCGCCTGCTTGCGGGTGTCCTCACCCATCCACTCGAGTTTTTGCAGGCGTGCGCGGAGCGCGGTCTTCAGATCGCCGATCATCGCCATCATGCGGGCCTTGGCCGCAGGCGGAAAATGCTTGGCCACGAACAGTTGGCCGAGCGGCTCGCCGAGCGCGCGATTCATCGACTCGATGGCGCGCTCCTCGCGCGGACGCATCTGCTTCTGCCCACGCAGCACCTGGTTGTAGAAGCGGAAGTTCTCGTCGACGAAGGCCTTGCTCAGGTATTGCGCACTGCCGCGCAGTACATTCCAGCGCAGGTACGCCTTCCAGGTGGCAACCGGTACATCGGCCAGCGCGCTATCCATCTCGGCGAAGAATGCCGGATGCGAGAACGAAAAATCCTGCATGCCAGCGAGGCCGAGCGCCGTGAAGTAGTCGCTCCAGGAGAATCCAGGTGTCGCCTTGTCGGCCGCTGTCACCGTGACGACGTTGTAGCTCTTGTTCGCATCGCGCATCTCCTCGCGCGGCAGGAATACCTTGGCCAAGCGCGTTTCCAGCGCGAGGATCGCCGCGGCATCGGCGGTGGATTGCGCCTGCCCGGTGCCGCCGAGCTTGAGCATCTTGGCCACGTGTTCGCGGTACTGCGCGCGCTGTTGCGACGATGCGTCGTCATCGCGCAGGTAGAAGTCGCGGTTGGGCAGACCCAGCCCGCCCTGCGTGGCATAGGCGATGACCCGCGTATTGTCCTTGAGGTCCTGGCGCACGCCGAGACCGAACAGCACGCGGTCGCCGTTCTTGTGCATCGCCACCACCTGCGCGACGACATCCCGCGCGTCGGCGATCGCGTCGATGGCAGCCAGATCCGCGGCGATCGGCGCAATGCCGCGCTTTTCGATCGTGTCCTCGTCGATGGCGGCAGCGAAGTACGCGCCGACCTGGGCCTCGATGCTGCCTGCAGGCGCCTCGGTATTGGCAGCGGCCGCACGCGCGATGTCGCTGAGTCGATCGTTATTGCGCTTTTCCAGTTCCGAGAAGGTGCCCCAGCTCGAATACGCCGCCGGCACCGGATTGCTCGCGAGCCAGGCGCCGCTGGCGTGCGCGTAGAAGTCGGTGCAGGCCGGGGTCGAGCGATCGAAGTTGCCCAGATCGATGCCGCGTTCGTTGGTTTTGGCCGCAGCGGGTGCGGCAATTGCCGTAGCGATGCAAAGACTCAGGATTCGGATTCGCATGGGGGACTCGCGGGGATGGGGGCCGCGGATGCGACCTAACCCTCCCAGTTTCCGCGGCCTCGCGTCGATGGGTAGTGCACAAGGTCATGGTGGCGATGCCGGCGCGGTGCGGCAAGGGAACGATCCCGGCGCGCGACATCGGCGCACGATCCAGTCACCAGCCGATCAACCCGCGATCAATAACGGCGCGTCGCCGGCATCGATGTGATCGGCGAGGTCGACCAGCGCCATGACGGTGCCGACCTGAGGCTGCAGTGCCCGGCCAGCCTGTGCTGATCCTCGGCACCGATGTCGAGCACTGATCGTGGGCGTCGCGCGGCAGCTCGACTGCACGCAGATCCATGCGCGATGGGAATGCCCGGCTCACGATCCACCCGCGCGCCCCAAGCGCTCCAGATTGGCGCGCACGCGTCGGGTTTCCACGTGTGCGGGCCCGAACAGCTTCAAGGCCAGGTCGAGCGCCTCCTGTTGCCGGGCGCGCGCCTGTGTGCCTTGTCCTGCGGCGTTGAGCGCAAGCGCGAGCGCTTCGAGTGCCTGCACCAGATGCGTTTCCTTGCCAGCGCCGCGGCGCATGATCGCGTCGTACGCCGCCTGGGCTTCGCCCAGCGCCGCCGGATCGCTCGCGCCGGCCATCATGCCGGCGCGATTGGCGCGCAGCACGTCGCAGCGGAAGTTCTCGACCCGATGTTCCACGCAATATGCGTGCGCGCGATCGATCAGCGCGCGCGCCGTCGCATGATTGCCGCGATCGCGCTCGAACAGCGCGGCCATGCGCAGCGGGTCGACGATGTTTTCGCTGCGCAGTTGTTCGAACATGTCGATCGACTCCTGGAGCGTGGCCAGGCCGCGGTCGACATCGCCAAGCTCGGCCTGCATGAAGCCCAGGTCGTTGAGCGTGTCGGCCGTCCACGGATGCGGCCCCGAAAATGTGGCGCGGGTGATCGCAAGGCGCCGCTCCGCAACGGCCTTGGCGTCTTCGAGCCGGCCTTCGCGGTAGTCGATCTGGAACAGCGTGGCGAGCATGGGCGACAGATTGGGCGCCTGCGGCCCGATCGTGCGCTCGATGTTGTCGATCGCCTCGCGGACCAGCGCGCCACCCTCGGCGTAGCGCTCGAGATTGAGCAGTGCCGTGGCGTGATTGAACATCGCGATCGGCAGCGACTGATCGCCTTGCACGGCGTGCACGCGGTAAATCGCCAGCGCCCTGCCCGTGGCCGCAGCCGCCTCCTCGAAGCGACTCTGCTGGCCAAGGATGTTCGCCTGCGTGGTCAGCCCGTTGGCCAGCTCCATCGGTGCTTCGTCGACATGCTGCTCGAGAATGCCAACCGCGCGACCGATGTAGGGAGCACCATCCGTGACGCGGCCCCGATAGGCTTCGATCACCGCGCGATTGACCAGCGACTCCGCCAGTGCCGGATGCTGCGGGCCATAGGTCTTCTCGGCCAGTGCGATCGCACGGTCGAACAGGTCTACTGCCTCGTCGAAGCGGCCCTGGCCCGCGCGCACTTCACCGAAATCGTCGAGCACGTCGATCTGCAGTTTGGGGTCGTCGGCGAGTTCGCTGTCGGCGCGTTCGAGCGCGGCGTCGAAGGCCTCGGCCACCGTGGTCGCCGGTGCGGCGCCACGGCGCAGCGGGTCGGCCTGCACGAAGGTTTCCATCATGAACTCTTTCACCCGCTTGGTGCGCGCCTGCGACTCGGACGCCGAGGCGGCCTCGCGCTCGGCGCGTGCGGCCTCGACAAGCGCGCGCCCCGCCGCGCGGCGCGCCACATCCGCCTGCCACAGCGCCACGCCGAAACCGCAGATCAGTGCCAGCAGCACCACGCTGGCGCTGCCCACCGCGAGGCGGTGGCGGGTGACGAACTTGCGCAAGCGATAGCGCGCGGTGTCGGACTGCGCGGCGACCGGACGACCTTCCAACCAACGCCGCAGGTCATCGGCGAATGCGGCGGCCGTGGCGTAGCGACGCTCCGGCTCGCGCCGCAGCGCGGTGAGCACGATGGTGTCGAGATCGCCAGCGAGCGAGCGCGCCAGGCGCAGCGTAGCGGCACTGTCGGAGGCCAGCGCATGCGCCTGCGCTTGCGTGGTCCGCCGCAAGCGTGCGCTGGGGCGCTCCGCGGTCTCGTGGCGCACCGCATCGGCAAGCGTTTCCAACGTCGCCTGGCTGCGCTGATGCGGCAGGCTGCCGGTCAGAAGTTCGTAGAACACGACCCCAAGCGCGAACACATCGGTGGCCGTGCTGATCGGTTCGCCGAGAATTTGCTCGGGAGCCGCGTAGGCTGGGCTCATCGCACGCATGCCGGTCTGCGTATCGGCCCCGTCCGCATCGCCCTGCAGCAGCTTGGCGATTCCGAAATCGAGCAGCCGCGGTCGGCCCTGCGCATCGACCAGGACGTTGGCCGGCTTCAAGTCGCGGTGCACCACAAGCCGGGTCTGCGCGTAGGCGACTGCATCTGCAATCGCCACCATCAGCGTCACGCGCTCGCGCGCGTCCAGATGCGAGCGTGCGGCATACGTCGTTACCGTGGTGCCTTCGACGTACTCCATCGCATACCACGGCGCACCGTCGTCGCCGACGCCGCCATCGATGAAACGCGCGATGCCCGGATGCGACAGCCCGGCGAGGATGCGCCGCTCCTGCGCGAAGCGGCGCCGCAGCTCGGCGCTGTCGGCCCCGGCTCGCAGCAGCTTGATCGCGACCTGTTGACCGAAATCGCCGTCGTCGCGCTGCGCCAGCCACACCTCGCCCATGCCGCCGCGCCCGAGCAGGCGCTCGAGCACGAATGGCCCCACGTGGCGGCCCTCGACGCCAGCAATATGCATGTCGGAGGCCTGTCCCACTGCACCTGCCACGGTTGCCGCAATCCCCGCCATGCCGTCGTCGAGCGGTCCGCTGCCGCTGTCTGCGGCGAGCATGCGCGCGACTTCGGCGGCGAGCTGCGGATCTTGCGCACGCACGATCGATAGGCGCGTCGCGCGCGCCAGCGATTCGAGTTCGATCAGTTCGTCGAACAGCGCGAGTAGGCGAGCGGTGCGATCGGTCGGCGCATTCATCGAGTGCTATCCCCTGTGCGACCCGCCAATGCACGAGTGCGCGCGGGCACCGGCTCGCGTGCAGCGGGCCGAGCGCTTTCGCGCGATCCCGATCAGGGCCCGCCCGCGGCGGCCGAACGCTGACACAGCGCACGCGGCCTGGCAAACCCGGCACCTTGGCCCGGTCGCCGCGCAGCGCTCCCGCACCCATGGTCGAAACCGCCCGCGGATTTGCAGCCCGAGACCACGGCCGGCGGTATCGCATCGCCGTGTTCTGCCGGAGTGCGGCGTTGGCCCGGCGTAGCGACTGCGGCAGCGCTTCACAGCGGGTCCAGATACGCGGTCTGGCCCGCGTCGATCCGGTGCCACAGGCTGCGCGGCCGCGCGGTGAATGTGGGCCGATGCACGCGCACGGTGTCGAACACCGACAATCCGAAGAACAGCACGATGAACCACGGAGCAACGACGAACATTGCGTCCTGCAGGAAGTCCATGCCCGTGTGCACGATTCCGCCGAGGGTGACCAGCGCGAACAATCCCGCAACCACCAGCCCGCTGTACAGGCGCCCGAAAGTCAGCGCACGGCGGCGCAGCTTTTCGAGCTTCGACTGCGCGGGCACTGTCCAGATTTCGCGCAAGCGTTCGAGGATCGACCATGCGAACGGCAGTGCGATCCACATGCCTTCGTGCAACGCCGCCAGCACCATGCGCGGCACTTCCGGATAGACCAACAGCAGGACAGCGCACAGCAACACGCCGGCCCACCATGGCGGCGCGCGGCGCAGCCGTGTGGCGACGTCGACCACCGTGCACAGGAACATCAGGGTGGCGGCTTCGGTCAGCACCACCCAGTGCAGCACCTCCATGGGCGAGACGCCCAGCCAATCCGGCACAACGCCGCCGGCCAGCGACAGCGCGAAGGCCAGCGACAGGCATTCGGGCAGCAGGCGAGCGGCCAACTGCAGCTTGTGCGCCGAGCGGGGCTGGACGTCGGCGTTCGACAGCGAAGCGGCAGGGCCGGACATGGCAATACGCGGGTCCATCAATGCAGGTGATGTCGGATTCAACGCAGGATCGTGCCGCCCGGGGCCGCGTCGCCTGCAGGCCGAACCTGAGCCGGCGCTCCCCGACGCTCAACGCGCGTCGAGGAACGCCTTCAATGCCTCGATTTCATCGTCGGTCAGATGGGCAAAACGCGCGCGCGCAACCTTGCTCATCAGGCCGACATCGCGGCCACCGGACGCAATACCCTCGGAAAGCAAGCGCCGAAACTCGTCGAGGCCATAGGCGCGGGCGATCCCCAGATCAGGCACGCCGCCCGGCGCCCAGCCGCCGAAGTCCATGCCGTGGCATTCGGCACAGGCCACGGTGGCGATGAAGCGGCCGAGTGCCACGGGATCATCGCCGCGGCGATCGCCGAGGCGCTGCGATGCACGCTCGAATGTGACCAGGCCAAAGCGCTCGGGATCGAGCGCGAGCACCGGATAGGCACCTGGGCCGATCCAGGTGCGCCGGTCCTCGCGACTGGCAGGTGCGGCACTGCGGATGTCGGCGATGATGTCGGCCAGCGTGGCATCGTCGAGGTGCTGCAGCGCCTCGGTTGGCATCAACAGCAGCCTGCGGCCATCGGCGCCGACGCCTTCGCGCACCGCGCGTGCGAGCTGCGCATCGTCATAGCCTTCGCGATGCAGCGTGAGGTTGGAAGCGATCAGTCGGCCCACCAGCGGCACATCAGCCCACAGTTTGCCGCCAAGGTCCACGTTATGGCAGCCGCGACAACCAATGATGCGACTCCAGCGCTCTCCGCGCACGGCATCGCCGGCGGCGGCCAATGGCGCGGCCGCAGCGTCGAAGTCGGCGGCAATGCGTGCGTTGCCGATCGCATAGGCCACTATCGCCAACGCCGCAGTGAAGGCCAGCAGCGTGAGCAGCACTTTGCGCAACCATCGAAGCAAACGCATCGGACGACTCCAGAAAGGACGGGCTCTGGATCGTTCAACGGCAAAACCGGCCGACCGGGATCACCGGTTCCCGGCGCACCCGGCATCGCAGGCACTGCGGCCTAGCCAGAACCACGGGCGGCAACGATCTCCGGCACGATCCGCTGCGGCACCTCGGTATCGCCATCGCGCCAAACCCTCGACCACACCGCGCGCCCCTGCGCGCGCACCGCGGCGGCACGCTCGGCCTCGCCACAGTAGGCGAAGGTGTCGGCCGCCATGACCTGCATTTCCGCCACCCGCAGGCCGCTCGCCACGCCGGCTTGCGCCAGCGCATCGAGCGCCGCCTCGGTGCCGACGAGCGCAGCCTTGCAGTCGCCCGTCATCGCCTGCACCAGACTCAACCCGATGCGCGCCTGCGGCACGCCGTAGACGTTGCGGCTGCTCGGCATTTCCAGTTGCATGCGCGCCTGATGGAGCAACTCGCTGGTGCCGTCGACGTCGCCCTGCGCGATCTGCGACAGCGCCTGCGTGAGCAGCGCGAGTCCGCGCGCCTCGGCGTCGGCCGCAGCAGCTGGGTCGAGCACGCGACGGGCCACGCCGATCGCCTCGTCGAATCGGCGCGCCTCGCGTAGTGCCACCATCGAACAGGAGTCTGCGCGGTGGACCATGATGTGGGTCGGGCCCAGTGTGCGTGCGGCAATCTCGCGCGCACGCGCGGCGTGCTCGAGCGCCAGCGCGAGCTTGCCCTGCCCGAGCGCGGCCTGGCACAAACCGGCCAACACGAAGGACTGCCGCGACTCCGGCGACTGCGGATCGCTGCGCAGCAGCAGCAGCGCGCGGTGCAGCGCGGCTTCGGCCTCGGCCGGCTGCTCGAGCATGTTGTGGGTCTGGCCGAGGTTGTTCCAGTCCACCGCCAGTCGCGGATGGTCCGCACCGAGCTGCTCGCTGCGGTCGCGCAGGATCGCATTCCCGATTTCCAGCGCAGCTGCATAGTTGCGCGCAGCGTTGGCCAGCGTCAGATGCTGGGTGCGCAGTTCGAGTGCCGCTTCGAGGCGCGCGGCGCGATCGGGGTTGGAGTCGTTCAATACGAGGGCTTCGGAGACTGTGCTGCGTGCCGCCTCGAGGTCACCATCGCCGCGCTGCGCGATCGCGAGGTACTGCAAGCCGGTGACCAGTGGGCCGGGATCCTCGACGGCGGATTGGCGCAGCTGCGGAATCGCCGCTTCAAGCAGCGCACGCGCCTCGGAACGCGCGCCGAAGGCGAGCAACGCCGAGCCCAGCGCCACGCGGATCTCGGCTTGCGCATCCGGCGCGCTGGCGAGGTCGGTGGCGACCCGCGCGCTGGCCTGGTCGACCCATTCGCGCGCGGTAAACTGCGCGCCGCGGCGCTGTTCGGTCGGTCCGCTGTCCTGGAACATCTGCGCGAAAAAACGCTTGATGGTGGTCGCGCGTTGCGCCTGCTCGGTCGCGCGGGCCGCCTCGGCTGCGGCCAGGGCGGCCTGTTCGCGCGCGACACCGGCCTGCCACAGCGCAACCGCGATACCGCCCAGCAGCGCGAGCGCCACGGCCACGCCGCTGCCCACTGCGAGCCGGTGGCGCGCGACGAACTTGCGCATTCGGTAGCTCGCGCTGTCGGCCCGTGCGGTGATCGGCCTTGCATCGAGCCAGCGGCGCAGGTCGTCGGCGAATGCCGCCGCCGATGGGTAGCGGCGCGCGGACTCGCGGCGCATCGCAGTGAGCACGATGGTGTCGAGATCGCCTGAAACCGCTCGCGCGAAGCGCGCGCCGTCGCGCGTTGCAGTAGGGTGGCCGGCGCCGGCATCGGCGCGCCGCAACACGTGGCTGGGTCGCAGCGTGGTCTCGCTGCGTACGCGGTCGGCGAGCGTCTCCAGCGTGGCCGCCGCGCGCCGATGCGGCAGTTCCCCGGTCAACAGTTCGTACAGCACCACGCCCAGCGCGTACACATCGGTCGCTGTACTGATGGACTCGTCGAGGATCTGCTCCGGCGCCGCATAAGCCGGCGACATCGCGCGCAAGCCGGTGGCGGTCTCGCCGCCTTCGAGCGCCGCGTCGAGCAGTTTGGCGATGCCGAAATCGAGCAGCCGCACGCGCCCATCGCCATCGACCAGGATGTTCGAGGGTTTGAGGTCGCGATGCACGACCAGCCGCGTTTGCGCGTAGGCCACCGCCTCGCACACCTGCAACATCAAGGCCACCCGACCGCGCACGTCGAGATCGCGCGCCGCGGCATGCTCGGTAATCGGCACGCCATCCACATACTCCATCGCGTACCACGGCGCGCCATCTTCGCCCACGCCGCCATCGGTGAAGCGTGCGATGCCCGGGTGCGACAGCTCGGCGAGGATGCGCCGTTCCTGCACGAAGCGGCGTCGCAAATCGTCGCTGTCCATCCCGCGCTTGAGCAGCTTCAGCGCAACCTGTTGGCGGAAATCGCCGTCGATGCGCTGCGCCAGCCACACCTCTCCCATTCCACCCCGACCGAGCAGTCGCTCGAGGACGAAGGGCCCCACGTGGCGGCCCTGGATGCCGTCGGCAGCCGCACTCGATCGCTGTCCCAGTGCGCCGACAACGGTAGCCGCAAGCCCTGCAATACCGTCGTTGAGCACCCCGCTGCCGCGGTCGGCGGCGAGCATGCGCTCGAGCTCGACTGCGAGCGTGGGGTCTTCAGCATGCACCATCGGCAGCCGCGCCGCGCGCGCCGGCGGATCGAGTTCGATCAGTTCATCGAACAGCGCGAGCAGGCGCGCAGTGCGGTCAGTCGGCGAGGTCACCGAGTGTCATCCCATCGCCCAGCCGCGCATGCAGGAACGCGCGCGCCTTGCGGAAATCGCGCTTGAGCGTTCGCGACGACAAACCCAGCACTGCGCCGGCCTGTTCCAGATCCATGCCGGCGAAAAAACGCAGTTCCACCAGCTGCGCCAACCGCGGTTCGGCCGCGTCGAGGGCCTCAAGTGCTGCGTTCAGCGCCATCGTGAGCTCGTGCCGGGTCGAATCGGCAGCAACCTGATCGGCCGCACCGAGCGTGGTCTCCCGCGCGCCACCACCGCGCTTGTCGGCCAGCCGCGCGCGCGCGTGGTCGACCGCGATCTGGCGCATCGCGCGCGCGGCGACCGCGAAAAAATGCGCGCGGTCGTTCACGCCCAGCGCCTCGGGTCTGGCCAGCCGCAGATACGCCTCGTGGACCAGAGACGTGCTGCCCATGCCCGCGCCTTCGCCGCGCCCGACCTGGCGCGCGGCGATGCGGTGCAGGTCGTCGTAGACCGCACGGAACAGCTGTTCTGCCGCGCTGCGATCCCCATCGCGCGCACGGCCGATCAACAACGTGACCTCGATCATGGCCTGCCCCCGGATGCCGGCTCCAGAACGCTGACACAGCCGGACCGGCGTGGCAAACCCGCGGGCAGGTTGCCCTCATGGGGTGGGGCTCTCGAAGCCGTTGCCGAACAGATCGTCCGCGGTCTGCTCGGCGATTACCGGCAACACGTTGACGGTGCACTGCGCGCCGACTCGACATCGCGGCTCGAATAGCTGGTTAACGCAGTGGTGCTGCTGACTACCAAGTACACCGAGAGGTCGCCGAAGCGGTTTGCGGGGGGCCGCCCAGCGGCATCCATTGGCTACCTGCGAGCTCGTACCTGCGCCGACTCGTCACCCCACCCATGACCCCAGCCACAGACTTTCTCCGTTGTGCTGAATGGGTCAACGGGAATCTGCACTGCCATGGTCGCGATCGACATCCACGCTGGCGCTGCGGTGCCGCGCGAAACTCGCGCTGCACGCACAGCGGCGCTGCGGATCGGCTTCGGCTGGCTGCTGCTGGTGGGTCTGCTGGTGCTGGCGATCCTGCGCTCGCAGGCCGGCACCCGGCTGGATGCGCTGACCGTCGACGAGGCCTGGCACATCGTCGCGGGCGTGGAATACGCGCGCAGCGGCGACTACCGGCTCAATCCCGAGCACCCGCCGCTGAGCAAACGCATGGTCGGTGCGTGGATGCCCGATTCCTTCCAGTTGCGCAACAAGACGCCGTTGAGCGGCAAGGGCGCCGAGCGCAACTGGACCGAAGAAACCTTCTATCTCGAAAATGATTTCCGCGCAGCGCAGCAGCGGGCGCGACTGGCGATGTTCGCCCTGCATGGCGCGATGCTGCTGATCTTCGGCGGCCTGCTGTGGCATGCGCTGGGATTGGGCTGGGCGGGTGGTGCCTTGCTTTTCCTCGCACTCGAACCCACGGTCGGTGCGCACCTGCCACTGGTGATGACCGACCTGTCGCTGGCGCTGAGCCTGGGCATCGCGGCGGTGTGCGCTGGGCTGCTGCTGGCATCCTGGCAATGGCGCTGGGCAGTGGCGCTGGGCGCGGCGATGGGCTTGGCGCTGGCGAGCAAACACTCCGCGCTGCCCGGAGTTGCGGTGCTGGGCGCGCTGTGCACGGGCGCTGCCGTGGTGACATTTGTGGTGACGGCGCGGCGTGCGCGCACCGCCGAAACCTCGCTGAGGATTGCACTGCTGGCTCTGGCACAGCGCACGCTGCAGCTCGGCGTCGCTGCCGCGCTGGCGCTGGCGGTGCTGTGGGGCAGCTACGATTTCCACTTCCATGCGGGCACCGACGGCAGCGACGATTTCAACGAAGCGATGGTCGACAAGGTCGCCGGGCTGCGCATACCGCACTGGCGCGAGGGCATCGCTTTCGCCGACGCGCACCAGCTGTTGCCGCGGCCCTATCTGTGGGGCCTGGCCGATACGGTGCGCGCCGGCGTCGAAGGTCGCGGGTCGAACGGCAACCTGCTGTGGGGCAAGATCTACATCGGTAAAGCGCCGTGGTTCACGTTCCCGAGCTACATCGTGTCGAAGTTGCCGCTCGGGCTGCTCGCGCTGGTCGCGCTGGGGCTGCTTGCGTTGGCGCGCTTGCCGGCCGCAAGCGATGCCGCTGCGGTGCGCCGGCGCGCGGTCGTGCTGGCACTGTGCGTGCTGGCTCTGGGCCACCTGCTGGCGTTGGGCAATTCGCAGGGCACCTATGCCGGCATTCGCCACGCACTGCCGGTGGTGGTGGTGCTGGCCGTGCTGGGCGCCGCCGCGGTCGCGCTGGCCCTGCAGCAGCGCGCGCGCGTGCTCGGTGCCGCGACGCTGGCATGCATCGTTGCCACGCTGGCGCTGACCATCCGCGAACCGCGTCTTTGGGAGTATCACAATGAACTGGTCGGCGGCACGGCGCAGGCGGCGCGTGCCTTCGGCAACGAGGGACTCGACCTTGGCCAGCGCGCCTTCGAGCTGGCGGCATTCCACGACGCGGTGATCGCACCCACCGGGCAACCGCTGTACTCGGGCTACTGGTTCGGCGAAGAGCAGGCCAAGGCCCTGGGCCTGAACTATGCGCGCCGCGTGGTCGACCTCGACGACACCAATGTCGAGGGCTTCTACGAGGGCTTCGTCGTGCGCGGGATGGAGGACCACGTGCCGATGCCGCAATGGGGCTACGACCCCGTCAGCGTGTATGCCGGTCTGGAACGCGTGGCACGATTCGGCCACATCGAAGTCTGGCGCGGCCGACAGCTGCTGCCGCGTGCCCGCGCCACGTCGATGAGCGACCGCATTGTCGAATACATTTACGAGGATGGCGGGCAGGACTGGGAGAAAGTCGCCGCACGCTCGCGCGAGGTGCTCGACGTGCTGCCGAGACGTTTCCCGGACGCGATCGAACTCGGCAACGCCTTGCTGCGACTGGGCCGCCGCGAGGAAGCACTGGCGGCCTACCGCCAACCGTTCGCTTATGAGCTCATGGACGCGCTCACCCGCGAGCAACTCGAACAACGGGTCGCCGAGCTTGAGCGCGGCGATGCGCTGGCAACCCTCAAGCCATTGGCCAATCCGTGGCGTGAATAGGTATCTGGCGCAGCGTTCGTTTCGGGCGCTGCGCGGCATTCCATGTATCGAACCGGTCGATGGTCGACCAGCCCACTTCTGAGGACACACCATGTACCGCATCGCATTGCTGATTGCCGCCCTTGCGGCCCTGCCGATCGCCAGCAACGCCGCCGAAGTCAGCGGCAGCTTCAGCGTGGGAGAGCAAAAGCTGGAGCCGGCCCACGCCACCGCAATGCGGATCCGCGACCAGTCGGCACCGCGCCAGTTCCAGACCTATGTGATCCTGTCCGCGCAGCCGGTCGACGCGGCAGCCGCGATCACCGATCTCGACCCCTACGCGCAGATCATCAACGACCCGGGTCTGCGCGATGGCGGTGCGATCCGCATCGGCGTGCGCCGCGATGGCATGGTCGGCATCAACGCACAGCTCGACGGCAGCGGCACGCAATACATCGAATCGACCAAACTCGGTGGGCTCGACGTGCAGATCGATATCGATACCGACCAGCGCATTGCCGGGCGCGTGCGCTATCCCAAGCCGGTCGATATCGATGGCGTGCCGACCATGCTCGACGTGCGCTTCGACACCCCGGTACTGACAGCAGCGCGCGGCAAGCCGCTGGCCAAGGACGGTGGTGCGGCCGGCGCGGCTTTCCTCGCTTTTTCAAAAGCGGTCGACGACGGCAACTTCAACGCCGCCTTCGCCCTGCTGTCGCCTGCCAAGGCGCCGCAGTTCGCCAAGGAAGAGTGGGAAACCGAACAAGAGAACGCCACCAGTGGCATCGATATCCTGCGCGCCTGGGGCATGCGCAAGTCCAGGGTCACCGCCGCCGAGGCGTTCGACGATCATGTGGTGCTCGAGGTCGAGGGCGAGATGTTCGAAGGCATGCGCGGGCTGGAACTGGTGCGCATGGTGCAGGCCGAGGGCGGCTGGCGCTACGACGGTGGTGCGCGGATTGGGCTACTGCGCGACTGACGCAGCGCCTGCACGGTGGCGGCGCGCTGCGCGTTCGGTGCTACAGCGAATCCAGCCGATCCTGCGCGCGAATCGTCGAACGATGAGCATCGCCGTACAGTCGGCGATACGTGGCCAACGCCTCTGCCTGCGCCTGCTTCGCCTCGTCGCGGCGACCCAGCGCCGCCAGCGCGGCGGCGCGTGCCTCGATCGTCTGCCCGCGCTCGTCGATGCCGGGGCCGAATGCACGAGCGAGCACGGCGGACACGGCGTCCGCTTCGGCCAGCGCACCAGCGGCGTCGCCCAACCGCACTGTGAGGTGCGCGCGATTGGCGCGAATGGTGAGGCACATCAGGCTCTCCATCGTCTGGTCCTTGCGGCAGCTGGCGATCGCCTCGTCCAGCACCTGTGCGGCGCCCGCAAAGTCGTCGCGCCGGCTCAGAGTCAGCGCGAGCCGGCGGCGCGCGCTGAGTGCGCCGATGTCGTCGTCGCCGGTGCGATCGAACGCGGCGATCGCCTCGCGAATGCGCGCTTCGCCCTCGGCGGCGCGCCCGGCTTCGACCATCTGCCAGCCGCTGTCGGTGAGTGCAGCCGTCTTCCACGGGTGGTCGCCGGGGAAGTTGTGCCGCGCGATCGCGAGGCGGCGCTCGGCCAGGCGGCCCAAGTCATCGAGATCGCCCTTGCGTTCGGCCACCGCCTCCAGCGTGGTGAGCACGATCGCGAGTGGTGCGGCCATCGGACCCTGGTCGCGTTCGATCGCGGCAACCGACGCGCGCGCGAGCGGCTCGGCTTCGTCAAACTGCCCGGCGTCGCTGAGTGTAGTGGCGAGGTTGTAGAGCACCACCGCGACCTTCTGCTCGCTCGCCTGCGGACCACCAAACAGTTCCAGCGCTCGCCGCATGTCCGCAATCGCACCGGTGTTGTCGCCGGCATTGCGTTTGGTGACTCCCAGCGAGTTCAGCGCATTCGCCAGCGCCGGGGCGTCGACGGGCTGCTGACGCTCGAGGATGCCGATCGCACGCTGCAGCAGTGGCCCGGAGCGTTCGATCTCGCCGAGATTGTCGTATGCGCCGGCAAGGTTCACCAGCGACTCCGCGACGGCGGGATCGTCCACGCCTCGCGCTTGCTCAGCATTCGCTAGCGCCCGTTCGAACATGGCCTTCGCCCGGGCGTGTTCGCCGCGCGAGTCGACGATCTGACCGAAGTCGTCGAGCAGGTCCGCCTGCAGGCCGGGGTCGTCCGCGAATTCGGTGTCGATCCGCGCCACCGCGTCCTCGAACGCCTGCGCCATCGTCAGCGCGCCGCGTGCATCGCGACGCACGGGATCTTCCTGCAAGAACACCGAAGCGAGGAACTCCTTTACCCGATAGGTACGCGTCGCCGTTTCGCGCGCCGCAGCCGCCGCGCGCTCGGCCCGCTGAGCCTGCAGCTGCGCTTCGCGGGCCTGCCACAAAGCAGTCCCGAAGCCCGCAATCAGCGCCAGCAGTACCGCACTGGCACTGCCCACCGCGATGCGGTTGCGGGCGACGAACTTGCGCATTCGATAGGTTGCGGTATCCGGTTGTGCGCGCACGGGCCGGCCGTCAAGCCAGCGTCGCAGGTCGTCGGCCATCGCCGATGCAGAGGCATAGCGGCGTTCCGGTTCGCGACGCAGCGCGGTGAGCACGATCGCGTCCAGCTCGCCCGAGACCGCGCGCAAGGTCTGCTGCGTGCGCGCCGGATCACCGGTGAGCGTGGTCGATGCGCGCAGCCGCGCGCTCGGCCGCTCGATGGTTTCGTCGCGTACGCTGTCGACCAGCGCCTCCAGCGACAGTCCCGATCGCGCGTGCGGCAGCTCGCCGGTGAGCATTTCGTACAGCACCACGCCGAGCGAGTAGACGTCGGTCGCGGCACTGATCGGCTGATCGAGGATCTGTTCGGGCGCGGCGTAGGCCGGACTCAGGGCGCGCACGCCGGTCGCGGTCGCCTGCGGGTCGTCGCCGCCCTGCAGCAGCTTGGCGATCCCGAAATCCAGCAGGTGCGGCACGCCGCCCGCATCGACCAGGATGTTCGAGGGCTTGAGGTCGCGGTGCACCACCAGCCGGTTCTGCGCGTAGGCCACCGCCTCGGCGACGAGGACCAACAGTTCCACCCGCGCGCGCACGTCGAGCGCCCGCACATCCGCATGCGCGGTGATCGATACACCGTCGACATACTCCATCGCGTACCACGGCACGCCGTCGGCGCCGACGCCGCCATCGATGAAGCGCGCGATGTTCGGATGCGAAAGATCAGCGAGGATCCGCCGCTCCTGCACGAAGCGGCGCAGGATCTCGTCGCTGTCCATGCCGCGCTTGAGGCGCTTGAGCGCCACGGTCTGGCGAAAGCCGCCTTCTTCGCGCGCGGCCAGCCACACCTCGCCCATGCCGCCGCGCCCGAGCGGGCGTTCGAGCAGGAACGGACCGATACGCTGGCCTGGCGACAGCGGCTTGCCCTCGTCTGCGACCAGCGCCTCGACCAGGGTTTCGACACCGGACTCGAGCGGGCCGTCGGGATCGGAGTCGGCGCCGAACATGCTGCGCAGATCGTGTGCCAGCCCGGGGTCCTCAAGTTCCAGCGTCGCGAGCCGCCGCGCGCGCTCCTCGGGCGCGAGTTCCGATAGTTCGTCGAACCGGCGCAGCAGGTCGACGTTGCGCTCAGGCGCCGAGGTCATCGTGCCACTCCGCGCCGCCGAGGCGCGCATGCAGGAACGCGCGCGCCTTGCGCCAGTCGCGCTTGAGGGTGGCTTCCGACAGACCCAGCACCTCGCCAGCCTCCTCCAGCAGCAGACCGGAAAACAGGCGCAGCTCGACCAGTTTCGCGAGCCGCGGATCGGCGGCCTCCAGCGCGTGCATGGCCTCGTCGAGATCGATCAGCCCTTCGAGGCGAGAATCGTCGGGCATTGCCTCGTCGGCAGCACCCAGCGTGGTCACGCTCGCGCCGCCACCGCGCTTGGCCGCCAGGCGCTCGCGCGCACGATCGACCGCGATCTGCCGCATCGCCCGCGCGGCCACCGCAAAGAAGTGCCGGCGGTCGTTGACATTCAGCGACTCCGGCCGCGCGAGGCGAAAGTACGCCTCGTGGACCAGCGAGGTGCGCCCCGGCCCCTCGCTGCCCTGCCCCGCGCGCTGCCGCCCTGCGATCCGCCGCAGGTCGTCGTATACCGCGTGAAACAGCGCGTCCGCGGCACCGCGGTCGCCCTCGCGCGCGCGCCCGATCAGCAGCGTCACTTCGCCCATCGTCCGCCCCCGGTTCGACCGGGGGGGACGTTGACACAGCGGCTTGCGCGAGGCAAACCAGTGCGCGGCGCAGGATCACGGGGTGAGCGCTTCGAAACCGTCGCGGAACAGCTCGTCGCCCTCGGGGCCGGCGAGCGCCGCCTCGGGTGCACCGCTCGTCGGCTCGCTCAGCTCGGATTCGACACCGCGCAGCGAGTAGCTGGTGACCGCGTAGCTGCGCATCACGCCGAACTGCGCCGACAGATCGAGGAAGCCTTCAACCGCCGATGCACCCAGCGGCACGTAGCTGCCGTTGGCCTCGCGCCGGTACACGCGGTAGCCGACCACTCGCGGGTCGTTGCTGCCGCGCCATTGCAGCTGCGTCACCGGCATGCCCTTGCGGGTGGACGACAGCAGTGTGGTCGGCACCGGCAGGCCGGGGATCGGCAATACCCCGACGTTGTTGTCGCCATCGAGGTCGGGCGTGTCGGCGCTGAGCATCAGCCTGGCATAGAACATGTTTTCCTCGTCGGCATAAGCACTCGCAGGCGCGGTGAACGAGAGCACGAAGTCGCGGCGCTCGCCGGAAGCGAGGTTGGGCACGGTCGCGCTCGCCAACGGCAAACCACGGCCGGTCGGCGCGCCCAGACGCAGGTGCACCTGCACCGGGCCGTCGGTCGCGG
>JBBRFN010000029.1:0-27182 GCA_038224265.1 Lysobacterales bacterium | reverse complement strand
GTCGTCGTTGAGGTTGGACAGGAAATTCAGGCCGAGCGTGAATCCATCGATGCCAGCTTCGGCCCGGCCGCGCCCGCCCACGGCGTCGAAGTCGGATTTGAAGTCGCCAAACGAGGTATAGCCGCCTTCGATGCCCCAGCTCTGACCGATGAAGTACACCAGCGAGGTGCTGCCGGAAAACGAGCTGTCGTCGAACTGGTCTTCGTCGATGAAGCCCAGCCCGGTGTAACCGCTGGTGCCCCATGAACCGGCATGGCTGACACCTGCGAACGGCAGGCAGGCGAGAAACAAAGCAGCTGCGGCGAATCTGGATTTCATGATGGGAATTCCTCGGCCGAATGGCGATGGGTGGCAAGAAAACACCGTGCGCGGTGTATGCGTGCGGACTCTACCGCAGGCGAGCGTCGGGCAGCGCTGCTGTATCGCAATCGGCCCTCGCATCGGGTCCCGTAACAGAAACGGTACCGCCAACACGCCGCACGCGCGAGGCAGTGGGTGCGCGGAGTAGCGTATTGGCGGTCGACAGCTACGGCAACAGCAGTCAAAGTCGACCGCTTGAGGCCTGCACGACCCGGCGCATCCGCGAACCCCGAACTTCAACACCGACCCGCCGCCGAGCACGATGGACTGAAGCCATGATGCCGCCAGATCAACCAGCCAGAAAGCTCCAGGGCGAGCTCTCGCGCAGCTTCCGCGGCACCTTCCAATACAGCCGCAGGGCGGTGGACCTGGTCTGGACCACCAATCGGACGCTGACCTTCGCACTCGCCCTGCTCACGCTGACCGCCGGCCTGTTGCCGGCGGGGATCGCCTGGGTCGGCGCACACATCGTCGATGCCGTGGTCGCGGCCGCCCAGCTCACCCGATCCGGCGACGCTGCGGACATCGCGGCAGTGCTGTGGCTGGTGGCATTGGAAGGCGCACTGGTGACGCTGATGGCGGCCGCGCAGCGCGGACTTTCGTTTTGCCAGTCGCTGCTGCGCGCGCAGCTCGGCCAGCGCGTCAACGAGATGATCCTCGACAAGGCGCTGACCCTGGACCTGACCCAGTTCGAGGACTCGGAGTTCTACGACAAGCTCACCCGTGCGCGGCGCGAGGCATCGAGCCGCCCGCTGTCGCTGGTCACCCGCACCTTCGGGCTGGCGCAGAACCTGATCGCGCTGCTCAGCTTCGCGGCACTGCTCGCCGCATTCTCGCCATGGGCGATGCTGGTCCTGCTTGCGGCCGGCCTGCCGGCATTCATCGCCGAGGCGAAATTCTCCGGCGATGCGTTCACGCTGTTCCGCTGGCGCTCGCCGGACACGCGCATGCAGATGTATCTGGAGACCGTGATCGCGCGCGAGGACGGCGCCAAGGAGGTCAAGCTGTTCGGCCTTGGCCCGCTGCTGCTGGAGCGCTATCGCGCGATCTTCCACAAACTCTACGGCGCCGACCGCGCGCTGGCGCTGCGCCGCGACAGCTGGGGGCTCGGGCTGGGACTGATCGGCACGCTCACGCTGTATGGCGCCTATGCGTGGATCGCCTTCACCACCATCATGGGCCGCATCACGCTGGGCCAGATGACGATGTACCTGATGCTGTTTCGCCAGGGGCAGTCGTCGGTGTCGGCGATCCTGTCGTCGATCGGCGGCATGTACGAGGACAATCTGTATCTGTCGACGCTGTACGAATATCTCGAAACGCCGGTGAAGATGCACACCGGCACCGCGCTCAAGGGCAGCGATCCGAGCGACGGTATCCGCTTCGAGAACGTCAGCTTCAGCTATCCGGGCGCGGAGTCGCCGACCCTGCATCAGATCAACCTGCATATCCGGCCTGGCGAATCGCTGGCGCTGGTCGGCCAGAACGGCTCCGGCAAGACCACGCTGATCAAGCTGCTCACGCGTCTGTACACGCCCGACAGCGGGCGCGTGCTGCTCGATGGCATCGACCTTGCCCAATGGGATGAGGCGACGTTGCGCGATCGCATCGGGGTGATCTTCCAGGATTTCGCGCGCTACCAGCTGCGGGTCGGCGAAAACGTCGGCGCCGGCGATGTCGTGCATTTCGAGGACCGCGCGCGCTGGCGCGAGGCCAGCGAGAAAGGCATGGCCAGCGATTTCATCGACAGTCTGCCCGCCGGCTACGAGACCCAGCTCGGCAAGTGGTTCAAGGACGGTCGCGAACTATCGGGCGGGCAGTGGCAGAAGATCGCGCTGGCCCGCGCCTTCATGCGCGACAAGGCCGACATCCTGGTGCTCGATGAGCCGACGGCGGCGATGGACGCCGAGGCGGAGGCAACCATTTTCGAGCACTTCCGGGCCCTGTCGAAGAATCGCATCGTGATCCTGATCTCGCACCGCTTCTCCACCGTGCGCATGGCCGATCAGATCGTGGTGATCCAGCACGGCCGCATCGTCGAGCGCGGCAACCACGAACAGCTGCTAGCGCAGGCGGGCCACTACGCGCACCTGTTCGCGTTGCAGGCGCGCGGTTACCAGTAGTCGCGCGCGCGAACGCGCGCAGATCAGTGTCGTGCAGCCGCGCCCATCGCGCGCCACCCAAGCGGTCTGATCGATTCGGTACACTCGCCGCTGGTGCCGGCTGCGCCGCAGCGACTGGGCAATCCGTTTTCCTTTCGATCCATCGACCGCAGTGATCGCCGATCCGACCATCGTGCTCGCCAGCGCTACCGATGCCGAGGCCATTGCGCGCATCTCGCGCGATCAAATCGAGGCTGGGTTGCTGCGTTGGTCGTGGACACCGCAGCGGGTTCTGCGCGCGGTACACAATCGCGACACCAACGTGCTGGTGGCGCGCGACGGCGCGGCAGTGGTCGGCTTTGCGCTGATGCGCTACGACGCCGATCGTGCGCACCTGCTGCTGCTGGGCGTGGCGCCGCATCGCCGGCGGCAAGGTGTCGGCACCGCGCTGCTCGCCTGGCACGACCGCGCGCTGCGGATTGCCGGCATCCGCGCGGTGCAGGTCGAGTTGCGCGCCTCCAACGATGCTGCGCGATCGTTCTACGAGCGGCTCGGATTCGAGGCGGTCAATGCCACGCCGCATTACTATCAGGGCATCGAAACCGCCCTGCACATGGTCAAGGGGCTGCCGCCATCGGGCTCCGGTACCCACCCACCCGATTGACGGCTTGCGCTGCAACCGGTTCAGGCACTGCATTGTCCCACGCACTTCGGCTGCAGGACCAAGCAATGAAACGATCAGCATCCGACCGATTGCGCGCGTGCACATTATGCGCGGGACTGCTGGCCTCATGCGGCGTCGGCGCAGACGCGCCCTCGGATCTGTTCGGCGACCCGCAGCCGGTGCGCCTGATCGGCTACGTCGGCGACGCGATGGAGCCATTCCTCAGCCGTGACGGGCGCTGGCTGCTGTTCAACAATCTCAACGATCCATCGGTGGACACCAACCTGCACTACGCAGAGCGCGTCGACGATGTCACGTTCCGCTATGCCGGCGAACTGCGCGGCGCCAACTCGCAGGCACTCGATGGCGTGCCCAGCCTCGATCGTGACGGCAACCTGTACTTCGTGTCCCTGCGCAGCTACGACAGCAGCGCGTCGAGCGTTTATCGTGGCCGCTTCGATCGCGGCACGGTGGTCGACATCGCGCTGGTGCAGGGCGTGTCGCGGCTGCAGCCGGGCATCGTCAATTTCGATGTCGAGATCAGTCCGGATGGCGCCACGATGTACACGGTCGACGGACGCTTCGGCGCGGGCGGCCTGGAAACCGCCGATCTAGTGATCGCGCGTCGCGAGGGTACAGGCTTCGTGCGCCAGCCCGACAGCGCTCAGCTGCTGGCCAACCTCAACACCGATGCGCTCGAGTATGCCGCCGCCGTATCCGCCGACGGACTGACCCTGTTGTTTACCCGCGCGCAGTTCGGGCCGGCACCCAGCGTATCGATCTATCTGTCGCAGCGCGCCGCGACCGCGCTGCCATTCGCTGCGGCAGTTCGACTGGCAGCACTGGATGGTCTGGTCGAGGCGCCGACCTTCACGCCGGATGAAGCCGCAATCTACTACCACAGGAAAGACGGCGAGCGCTACGCGATCTATCGCGCCAAACGCCGCGGCTCGGTGGTTTCGCCCGCGCAACTGGTGTTCATGGCGCCAACCGGCACCCAGTTCGTTCCCGGCAGCGATGGCGATCCCGGTGCGTGGGAACTGGTGGTGATGAACGTCGATGGCTCCGCGCGCGAACAGCTGACCAACAATCGCGAGCAGGAGTTCCTGCCGCATTTTTCGCCCGATGGCACGCAGCTGCTGTACACGCGCTTCCTCACTGGTGGCTACGGTATTCCCGGCTCGATCAGTCGCATCACGGTCTACGACTTCGCCACGCGCAGCACGCGCGATCTGACCGATACGGGCAAAGACAGCTATCCCGTGTGGTCGCCCGACGGCCGCCGCATCGCCTTCCTGTCGATGCGCAATCCCGCCACGCCGGGCAATGGACTGGCGCTGTGGGTGATGAATGCCGACGGCTCCGATGCGCGCGAGATCGCAGGGCCCAGCGGTGAGTCGCGCGATCAGGGCTGGGGCGACATCGCATGGTCGAGCCAGGACTGGATCCTGATCGTGGTCGCCGAAAACCTCGCCGACAATTCGTGCTTCAAGACGCGGATGGACAAGATCCGCCCCGACGGCACGCAGCGCACCCAGGTCACCGACGGCGGGCCCAACTGCACGCCGACCGGCCTCGAGCAGAATGGCGACTCCGACCCTGGCTATTCCGCCGACGGCAATACGATCTACACCTCGCGCGGGTTTCCACTGCAGCCGCCCGGATTTCCCGGCGGCACCGTGCGCCGGCTCTACGCGGTCGCCGACACGCCATGGTTCCGCGGCAAGCCCGAGCAGGACCTGAGCCTGCCCAGCACGGCCGGTTGCATCGACGGGGTGCCCAAGGGCTCGCCCGATGGACTGCGGGTACTGCTGTTCAGCGCCTGCGCCGGTCAACGCCCCGGCGTGATCGTCGCCGATATCGCGCGAATGCAGCGCACCCGGATTGCCGATGGTTTCGGCCCGGACTGGAACCCGGCAAGGCCCAATCATCACCAACGCGGCCTGAGTGGGGTCTGGTGGGATCCGGCAACCAGCGGACAGGGTCTGGCGTTGGAGATGTATCCCGATTGGCTCGGTGCCGGCGTCGGTTTCCTGTTTGGCGGTTGGTTCACTTACGACGGCGGTAGTGGACCTGTTGCCGCCCAGCGCTGGTATTCGCTCGCGGGCAATGTGCAATCGGGCGCCAACAGCACCTTGCTCGCGATCTATGCCAACAGTGGCGGCAATTTCGCCGCCGCGCCGCCAACCGTTGCGCAAGCGGTCGGCAGCGCGATGCTGACGTTCACAAGCTGCAGTGATGCCACGCTGTCCTACGCACTCATCGACGGCCCGATTCGCACCGGCAGCATCGCATTGACCCGCGCCACGCCCAACCTCACCTGCGCCAACGGGCCAGTCAAACCGCGCAACGCCGACTTCGAATTCTCCGGCTTCTGGAACGATTCGGCACTGCCCGGCCAGGGTGTGTTCGTCGAGGTCAACAACGCAGCGCCTTTCGTCTTCCTCGCCTGGTACACCTACGCCCCAGGCATCCCGGGTTCCGCGACCGGTGGGCAGCGCTGGTACACCGGACAGGCGACGTACGCGACGGGTGCACGCGAAGTCGCCTTGGGCCTGTATGAAACCACGGGCGGCGCGTTCAACGCGGTCACCCCGGTCCCAACCACACGCGAAGTCGGCAGCGCGACCCTGCGTATGCTCGACTGCAGCCGCGCGCAACTGGTCTACGCATTCAGCGCAGGCAGCAACGCCGGCCGCAGCGGCTCGATCGCGATGTCGCGGTCGGGCGCGACGCCGGCCGATTGTCGATTGCCCTAGTTTTTTCTTCCACCCAGGAATCCGGATCTGCGTCGAGCCCGCGCGCGCCAGTGCGCACCCTAGTTCGACTCGACGCTGTCGACGAACACCTCGTCGAAACGCTGCACCCAGTCGCAGTTGCCAGCGTCGACTTCGGTCTCGATCGCTGCCAGCATCTCGCGATAGGCGGGAATCGCGAACGAGTTGATGAACGCACCACCGCGGATCATGAACACACCGTAGATCTCACGGTTGAAGTCGACCCACGGCATGAAGCCGAAGGCGCCGAGGCTGTGGATGAACGCCGGCCGGTCGATGCCGCCGAGGCCATCGATCCACGAGCCAACGCCGTAGCGCACCGGGGCTGCCACGTTGGGCGGCGCGTAGGCGATCGGCAGACCCGCCGCTGCGTTGACCTGCAATCGCGCGATTGCAGCGGTCGACAGCAGCTGCCGGTTGTTGCCGCGTCCGCGGTTGTTCAGCATCTGCAGCACGCGACCGTAGTCGCGCAGGCTGCTGCGCGCGCTGCCGGCAATACCGTAGTTGGCGGTCGCACCGAGGCCTTGCCAATCGATGCTGGTCACGCCGAGCGGCACGCCCAGACGCGCGATCCAGCCGGCCTGCCAGTCCTCGCCGCTGACCACTTCAGCGACGCGACCGCCGATATGCATCGACACGCCGCCATAAGAGAACTGGCCGCCTACGGTGTAGCCGCCATTGAGCGGACGACAGCAGGCGATCTGGTCGACCGCCTGGGCCAGCGTCAGCGTATTGTCGAACACCAGTGGATCGCCGGAATCATCACCGTAGCCCGAGGTATGGCCGAACATCTGCAGCACATTCATGCTGCCCTTGTCGCCGGTGAATTGCGGCAGGTACTGCGACACCGGTGCGGCCGGATCGAGCACACCCTGGTCGATCAGCTGCAGGATGCGGGTGGCGCTGAGCAGTTTGCTGGCCGATGCGATCGGTACCACGGTGTTGGCCGTGTAGTTGCCGAAAAACCGCTGGTACAGCACGCCCTGGCGGTCGCCGATCTGGATCGCCCCACCGGGCAACCCCTGCGCCTGCAGCAGACTCTCGAAGCGGGTCTGCATCGCGCTGAAGGCACAGGTCTGGGCAGCTGCTGGCGCGCAAGCGAGCATCAGCAGGGCGACGATCGAGCTGGTTCGCAGATTCATGGGGCGGAAACCGTTGACCGCAGCGCTGCGGCAGCGTCTCTTGCAACGCAGCGCCGCGTGAATGGTTGACCGCGTGATCCCGAGTGGTTGTTCAATAGCAGAACCCGTGCAGCCGGCCGCAGCAACTTGCGGTGTCGCAGGCGGATGCCAGCGATGCGGTTCGGCAGCAACCGGTCAGCAGTCGCCGAGCTTCTCGCTCCACGTGCGGCCTTGCCAGGACACCCGCAGCCGCATCATTCGCCTTCCGGCGCCCGCAGATAGGGCTCCACCGTGCCGCTGTACTTGAAGGTGAGCGGGTTGCCGCGCCGATCGAGCGCCTTGCCGGCGGGGACCTTGATCCATCCCTCGCTTACGCAGTATTCCTCGACATTGGTGCGCTCGGTGCCGTTGAAGCGGATGCCGATGCCGCGCTCGAGCAGCTCGGCGTTGTAGTACGGACTGCGCGGGTTCACGCACAGGCGGTCGGGCAGGGTGTCTGTCATCGCGATCGTCCAACCAGGTCGTTGGCGCGCATGATATCGGTCCGCGGCGCTCCCGTGTGCAGGCATGGCGCGCAGCCGGGCGGATACCGATAATGGCGCTCCGATTCCGGACCGCGCCTGCAATGCCCCTGCTCGTATCCGACAGCGCATCGATCGCGCAGCTGATCCAGACCGCAACCGCGCCGGTATTCCTGCTCAACGGGCTCGCGATCCTTATGACCGTATTCACCAGCCGCCTCGCGCGGCTGGTCGATCGGCTGCGGCTGGCCGCCGATCAGTTGCGCGCCGGTGCCGATGGCAAACGCGCGGTGGCACTGCGGCGCGAGATGGTGTTCCAGCGGCAGCGCCTGCGGGTGGTCAACGGCGACATTGCGCTCCCGGCGCTGTCGGCTTTCCTTACTTGCTGCGCGATCCTCAGCCTGTTTCTCGGCGGGGTCTCGCAGGCGGCCGCATCGCCGGTGCCGATGGGATTGTTCGGTGCGGCGGTGTTCGCGGTCATCGTCGCCCTCGCGCTGTTCCTGATCGAGGTGCATATCTCGGGCAAGGCACTGAACGCGGAAATCGCCGACCTCGAGCCGTAAGCCTCGGCGTGCGGCGTGCGGCGTGCGCGGCAGCGTGTGCGATTTCTCCTACACGCACTCGCAGCGTTCGTCGCTTGCGCGGCCGCTTTCGCCAGCGCACGCTGGGCTTCCTTCGACTGCGCAGGGATCGCGCCATGTCTCGACTGCAACGGATCGCAATCGTCTTGCTGTTGTTCGCCTGCGCACCTGCGGTATGCGCCGGCGAGGTGTTTCGCTGTCGCGGCGACGACGGCAGCGCGGTGTTCCAGGACCGGCCCTGCGCGCGGCACACGCAAGCGCTGGGCAGCACGCCGATCACGGCAGCACAGCCCGCGACCAGGGACGATCGCGCAGCTCGCGAAGAACGCCGGCGCATCGATGCGTGGGCGAAAGCCTCCCGCGATCGGCTGGCGCCGAGCCTGGGCGGACGCGCGCGCGGGGCGTCGGTAGCCGCGCCGCGCCGCGCCGCCGAGCGCAGCACCCCGCCCGCCGCCTGCGAGTCGGCGCGCAGGCAGCGCGCCCAGGCCTATGCGCAGGACAGCAACCGCATGGGTTTCGATCGCCGCCGCGCGCTCGATGACGCGGTGACCATTGCCTGCGGCCTGCGTTGAGGCGCGTGCAGTGCCCGCATCCGCCCGCATCGATGCCTGCTGCAGCCGGCACGCATGGTGCGGCGCGCGCGCGGACGCGCGATCAGGTGCCCACGCCCACCATGTTCCAGCTGCACATCACCCCGACAGTCAGCGCCAACAACAGCACCCCAAACGTGTAGCGCAGCTTCGGCCAGATGCGCCATGCACCGCGCCACACCGGCCACAACGCCAACAGTTCGACCGACGTCAGCACCGCGACCAGCAGGCACATCCCCAGCGCGAACAGCAGTGCCTGCGACGGGTAGGTGAACACCACGTCGGTTCCCTCGCCGGCCATGCCGATCGCCGCCACCACCAGCGCGCCGGTGCAAACGATCCATGCCAGCGCGGACACCCGCAGCAGCAACTTTACCCAGCGCAGGCCCGGCCGTGGGTCGGTGCTGCGGCGCTCGCGGCGCCATCCGGTGACCATGCGCACCACGCCGATCAGCATCGCAAGCGCCAACAGGCCGAACAGGGCGACGCCGGTTTGCAGCGGCGCCACGCGCTCGTTGATCGCAATGCCGTAGCCGGAAACGAAACGCGTCGGCACGCCGGCGGAGTCGTTGAGGAACTGCAGTCGCGCATTGCCATCGGCGAGCTGGAACACATCAGGGCCGATCGGCAGCCAGCGCTGCGTTTCGTCGCCGCTGGCGATGCGCAGGCTGCCGTCGGCGGCTGCGGTCACCGTGGTGTCCGCGGTCGCGCCCAACAGCAGTTTCTCGACCGTCGAGTAGGAGCGACGATTGCTGCGATAGGTTCCCGCATAGCGCGCAAGCGCCGCGGCATCGAGCGTGATGGCGACCACGCTGGGGCGAGCGTCCGGCAGCAGATGCTCGACGATCGCGCGCACCACGTCGCGCACCGCCGCGCGTGCAGTGCCGGTATTGGCCGATACGAACACCCCGATACCCGCCTGCGGCAACAGCACCATGCCGGAATGGAAGTACAGCGTCGCGCCGCCGTGGCCCCAAGCGCTGTAGGGTCCGAAGTTCTCGGTCAAAAAGCCGTGCGCGATGCCGGACACGCCATCGGCATTGCGAAACATCACCTCGCGCATGGCAAGGCTTACTGCGGCCGGCAGGATCCGCACGCCGTCGAGCTCGCCGCCGTTGAGGTGCATGCGCATCCAGCGCGCCATGTCGGAGGCAGTGGCCGACATGCCGCCGGCTGCCGCGCCGTGCGCGATGAACTCGAAGCTGCCTGGTACGAACGCGCCATCGCTGCGCGTGTAACCCTGTGCGATGCTGGCGACCAGTGCCGCGTCGAGGCGGCGCGGATCGCCTTCAGGCAGGGGTTCGCGAAAGGTCGCACGCGCCATTCCCAGTGGACCGGTCACACGCTGCTCGACATAGTCGATGAACGGCATGCCGCTGACGTGCCCGATGACCGCACCCAGCAGCGCGATGCTGTAGTTCGAATACACCGCTTGCGTGCCCGGTGCGCGAACGCGTCGCGGGCGGTGCTGGAGCAGGTATTGCTCGGTGCTGAGCACGCGCTGGGGGTCGCGCACGAACAGATGCCCCAGAGCGCTGTCCTCGAAGCCGGCCGTGTGGGTGAGCAGGTGACGAATCAGGATCGGCTCGACGTAGCCGTCGTCGGGCAGCGCCAGCGCGGCAGGCAAATGCCGATTGACCGGGTCGTCGAGGCCCAGTTTGCCGTCGGCCACCAGCTGCATCGCCGCGGTGTAGGCGAAGGTCTTGGAGATCGAACCGATGCGGAACATCGTGGTGTCGCCATCGGCGGCTTGCGCGGGGTCCAGCGATGCCAGGCCGTAACCCTTGGCCAGCAGCAACCGATCGTCGCGCACGACCGACACCACCAGACCCGCGATCGGCGTGCGCGCAACGACGCCGGCGACGACACCATCGACATAGGTTTCGAACGCAACACGCTCGGATTCTGCCGCGGCCTGAGCCAGCGCAGCAGCAGAGTCCGCAGCCTGAGTGGCCTCAGCCTGCGTGGCCTCAGCCGCCGGTATCGCTGCCGGCGCGTCCTGCGCGCCGAAAGCTATGCCCGCCGAACCGGCCACCGCCAACAGCGCAAGCAAGCACCAACGACGCATCCGCGTATCTCCCCGCCCATTACGCGCCGAGTCTAGCCGGGATACCGCGTCGGTACTTCGGTTCAGCTGCGGTCCACCGAGTGCCTGCGCGCACGCGTTGCCCCTCACCCATCAAGGGGGAGGGGCTTTGTGGCGCGGCCAGTTCGAATGCCGCGCTCGTTTCTCAGTGCGCTACCCCCAAAAAATCAACCCGCCCGCTCGTGAGAGGGGGCGGGTCGGCGCGGTCTGCCTTCGGACAGGGGGGAGCGAAGGCGAACCGGACAACGGGGCGCCAGCAGAGCTGGCGCCCATCAGGGGGTGGGATCAGATCTTTCGATCGGCAGAGGCCAGCATGGCATCGCGGTTGGCGATCGCATTGGCCTGATCGGCGGCGAGGGCGGCATCGGCAGCGCTCACGCAAGCATCCTTGTCGGCGCCAACCAGAGCATCGCACTTCTCCTTGGCGATCGCATGGCGACCATCGGCGTCGGTGACAGCGACATCGTACTCAGCCTTGGCTTTCACGCGCATCGCCTCGGCTTCCGCTTCGGTCAGATTGGCGCGTGCCGCGTCGGTCTTCTCGCCGTAAGTCTGCTGGGCCTGCGCGACATCCTTGTTGGCCTCTTGCGCGGCATTCCCGGCGTCCTGACGCGCTTCGGTCGAATCCTTGCTCGCCTCGGTGCGCGCTTTTGCGACATCCTTGGCAGTCTCGGATTGGGTTTCCTTGCAGCCGGCGAACAGCAGCGCGGCGGCAATGGCGATGGCGATCAATTTGATGTTCATGAAACGTACTCCTCGATGATGGATTTGGACGGAACCGCGAGACGTGCAGTCGCGCAGATTCCGGTGTTCTTGCCGAAGCGGTCGCGAACCAGCGACGTGCCGGGACCCGCATGCCGCAACGCCACCGACGGGCTCGACGCTGCGCGCCACGCGCGGTCTTCGTCGGATTCCACCCAGTCGCAAAGGCATAGCGTGGTCATCGTCGGCTCCCGCGGCGATCACGATCGTCCACTGGGCGATCAATCAACGCCGCGCTCAGCCTCTTTCTCGATCTTTTTGCCGGCGCGCTGGGTGTCCTTGCCGACACCGCTCATGGTGTTGCATGCGGTGGCGCCGAAGGCGAATGCGCCGATCACCAGCAGGACAATGAGTTTGCGGATTTCGCGGTTCATGGGAATCTCCGTGGCAAAAGTGCCTGCGTGCAGGCTTGGGACAGACCGGATGGTCGACAATGCGTACTCGGCCGGCGGGCTCCGCCGTCGATCAAGTGCGATCCTATGCCCGGTGCCAGGCCTTGTCGGTGCGTTAGCGAACGTACCGCACGCTGCGCCGGCTCGCCGGCCATATGTTCGTTCGCGCACCGACCCGGACGCAGTCGCCCCGTATATTTCATGGTGAGCGGATGGATCGATGTTGGTCCATCCATGCAGCGCCGATCAACGCCCGGCCACTGCGCCTTCACCGCCCCAGCGGTCGCCAAGGTGGAGCACGCAGCCCGGACGCAACCGGCAAACGGCCACTACAGGAGAACCCATCATGCTTCACTACGCCATCGTCTTTCTCGTCATCGCCCTGATTGCCGGCATACTCGGCTTCGGTGGCATCGCCGGTACGGCTGCGGGCATCGCAAAGCTGCTCTTTGTGGTGTTCATCGTGCTGTTTCTGGTCTCGCTTTTGATGGGCCGCCGCGGCTCGGTCTGAGCTGCTTGCCGACCCCACCACCACAACCGACAGGGAGCTTTTCACATGACACCGCTGCGCATTGCCGGACTGATACTGATCATCGCGGGAGCGCTGGGGCTTGCCTACGGCAGCTTCAGCTACACCAAGGAAACCCACGAGGCCAAGCTCGGCCCGCTCGAGCTGTCGATCAAGGACAAGGAGACCGTCAATGTGCCGGTTTGGGCCGGCGCCGGCGCGATCGTGATCGGCGTCGTACTGCTGGTGGTTCGAAGTAAACGATAAGGCCAATACGCCATGATCACCCGCGTGCGAACTGCGCTGCCGCGCAGCATGTTGCTGGTCCTGCTTTTCGGCCTGATGGCCGCGCAGGTGGTCATGGCCGACCCGCCGGGACGGGTCGCGCGGCTGAGCCACAGCCAAGGGGAGGTGAGTTTCTCGCCCTATGGCAGCGACGACTGGATCGGCGTCAATCGCAATCGCGCGCTATCGCGCGGCGACCGCTTGTGGGCCGATCGCCGCGCGCTGGCCGAGTTGCAGGTCGGCAATGCGGTGCTGCGAATGGGCGCACAAACCAGCCTCGAGATCCTCGATCTGGACGATCAGATCGCCCAGTTCGAAGTCACCCAGGGCAGCATCAACCTGCGCGTGGGCCGTCTGTACAACGGGCAGATCTACGAGATCGCCACCCCGACCCTGGCCTTCACCATCGACCAGCCCGGGCGCTACCGCATCGACGTCGACCCGCGCAGCAACGAGACCACGATCATCGTCTGGGAGGGCCGCGGCGATGCGTGGGGCGACAACTCGCGGTTTGCCGTGCGCGAGGGCGACGCGGTGCGCTTCGACAGTGCGGACCTGCGCCGTTACGATCTGTTCGACCTGCCGCGCGCCGACGCTTTCGACCGCTACTGCCTCGATCGCGACCAGCGCCTGGATCGCTCGCCGTCGCTGCGCTATGTCGATGCCGATCTGATCGGCTATTCCGATCTCGATGACTACGGCAGCTGGAGCGTCGTGGGCAGCTATGGCGGCGTGTGGTTTCCACGCCGCGTGGCCGCCGACTGGGCGCCTTATCGCGATGGCCACTGGGTCTGGCAGGACCCGTGGGGCTGGACCTGGGTCGACGATGCCCCGTGGGGTTTCGCGCCGTCGCACTATGGTCGCTGGGTGCGTGTATCGAATCGTTGGGGCTGGATTCCGGGTCCGCGCGCCGCGCGCGCGGTTTATGCGCCGGCACTGGTGGTGTTCATCGGCGGCAACAACTGGAGCGCCTCGCTGTCGCTTGGCAACGACGCACCGGTGGGTTGGTTTCCGCTCGGGCCGCGCGAGGTCTATGTGCCCGGCTACAACGCCAGCCGCAGCTACTTCGACCGCGTGAACATGAGCAACACCATCATCACCCGCACCTCGATCACGAACATCTACAACAACTATTCCAGCGGTCGCGGCAGCATCGAGCAATCGCGCTACGCCAATCGCGATGTTCGCGGCTCGGTCACCGCCGTACCCGGCAGCGTGTTCCGCAACGGCCGCGCCGTGCGCGGTGCTGCCCTGCGACTGGACGCCAGTGCGCTTGCGCAAGGACAGATTGCGCGGCGCATCGATATCGCCCCGGATGCGCGCAGCGTGCGCGGCAACGCCGCCGATGCCCGTGCGCAACCGGCTGAGGCGGTGTTCGATCGCCGGGTGCTTGCGCGGCACGCGGCCCCGGAGCGCGCGGATTCGCCGATCGAACTGGAGTCGCGCGATCGCTCGCGAGCCGATCCTGCCCGGCGCGGAAGCACATCCGCGCCGCAGGGCGGGCAGAGCGCGCAGGACAACGTGCGCCAGATCCTGCAACGCTCGATGATCGACGCGCGCGCTGCGGGCGCCGAAACCGCGGCGCGCGCACGTGGCGACCGCAATCCAGACGTCGCAGCGGAATCCCGCAACGGCGGCGCGCGCAACAATCGCAGCGCAGCCGATGCACCGGCCGAGCCTGCCGCAAGCCAGCGACCGGATCGACAGCAGCGAGCGCCTGCGGCAGGCACGCCCAATCCGCAGCAAGACGAGCAGCCGGCAAGCCGCAGCGGGCGCCCCGACCGCAACCTGCCACCCCAGAGCGCGCCAGAGCCGGTCGATGAGGTTCGTGTGCAGGAGCGCGCGCGGCAGGACCAGCAGCGCATGATCGAGCGCCAGCAAGACGAGCAGCGCGCCGCGGCCGAGCAGCAGCGCACCAACGAGCGCGCGCAGCTCGACCAGCAGCGGATCGAACAGGAGCGGCAGCGCGCGGAACGCGATCAGCAGCGCGCGCAGCAGGATGAGCAGCAGATGCAGCAACGCCAGCTGCGCGGCCAAGAGAACCAGCTGCGCGAGCAGGAACAGAATGCGCGCAGACAGCCGCAGCGCGACGAGCCGCAGCCCGCAGCGGAGGATCAGCCAGCAGCGCGCACTGCGCGCGGGGCGCCGGCGCAAGACACGCCACCGCCGGATGCTGCAGCGGTCGAGGAACCGGCGCCGCCACAACGCAGCAATTCGCGCCGCAACCAGGCTCCCGCCGACCCCGATGGCGACAAGTCCGAGCAGGACAAGTTGGAGCAGGAAAAAGCCGACAACGACAAGGACAAGGCAGACAAGGACAAGCCGGACAGGCAGCGCAACGACTGAAACCTGCCTGGATGCGTTGTGCGACTCGCAATGCCCGACGCGCAGGCGCTGTTGCCAGCTGGCACCAGCGCGTGCGCGGTCGCGACCGGCCCGTGTGTGCGAGGTGTGATACCGTACTTACAGGCGTGGCGGGGCGTTTTGCGCCATCCGAACGGGCCCCACTTTGCCGTCGTTTGAGGGCGAATCATGGTCGCGATGTCGAAACTGCCGTCTCCCCACAACAACCATCTGCTCGCGGCGTTTCCCGTCGACGCGCAGGCGCGTCTGTTCAGCCATCTCGAACTGGTGCGCCTGCCGCTGGGCAAGGTGCTTTATGAAGCCGGCGACGTGCTGCGCAGCGTGTACTTCCCGACCGACATGATCGTGTCGCTGCTTGGCACGATGGAGAATGGTGCCTCGGCCGAGATCGCGGTGGTCGGCAATGAGGGCGTAGTGGGGATCGCGGTGTTCATGGGCGGCGAGAGCTCGCCCAACCGCGCGATCGTGCAGAGTGCGGGGCATGCATACAAGCTGCTCGGTCAGCGCTTCAAGGACGAGTTCAACCGCCACGGCGAGGTGCTCACCCTGGTGTTGCGCTACACGCAGGCGCTGATCAGCCAGATGTCGCAGACGGCCATCTGCAACCGCCACCATTCGATCGACCAGCAGCTGTGCCGCTGGCTGCTGCTCTCGCTCGATTGCCTGGCGGACAACAAGCTCACGATGACCCAGGAGCTGATCGCCAACATGCTGGGTGTGCGCCGCGAAGGTGTCACTGAAGCTGCAGGAAAACTGCAGCGACTCGGTGTTATCAGCTATGCACGCGGCCACATCGTGGTGCTCGATCGCGCGCAGCTGGAAGCGTTGAGCTGCGAGTGTTATGCCGTGGTCAAGCACGAAACCGATCGTCTGCTCACCTATCGGGCCGCGAGCGTCGCGGCCTGATTGAACGTGCGCGGCATGCTGGCGTATGCCAGTGTGTCTTTGCGAACAGAAGCATTCGCGCACAGAGCGCACACTGCGCCATCGGGAATGCTTCAGCACCAGTCCCGCGCCGATCTGGCCCAGCTCGTGCTGCAGGACAGAACCGTGCCCTCGCCAAAGACCCAGTCCACCGCGAACAGTCTTCTCGCCCATCTGCCGCGCAAAGAGCGCGATTCGATCGTCGCCGATTGCGAGCAGGTCGATCTCGAGTTCGGCCAGGCCCTGTGCGAGCCCGACGAGCCCTACGCGCATGCCTGGTTTCCGCAGACCGGATTCATCTCCCTGATGGTGCCGCTGGCCGGCCACCCTCCGCTGGAGGTGGGTTTGATCGGCAGCGAGGGCATGCTGGGTGCGACCCTGGTGCTCGGTATCGACCGCGTGCCGATGCGTGCGGTGGTCCAGGGCAAGGGCACTGCACTTCGCATCAAGATCGCTGCCTTGAAGCGCCATATGGATTCCGAAGGGCGTTTGCGCACGATCCTCGATCGCTATCTGTACGTCCTGCTCGCGCAGCTCTCGCAGACTGCGGCGTGCACGCGCTTCCATGAGATCGACGCGCGCCTCGCGCGCTGGTTGCTGATGACCCATGATCGGGCGCACGCCGATCATTTCCATCTCACCCATCAGTACCTGGCCGACATGCTGGGCGTACAGCGCAGCGCGGTGACGATCGCCGCAGGCGGTTTGAAGGCCAAGCGGCTGATCCGCTACAGCCGTGGCGAGATCACGGTCGTGTCCCGACGCGGACTCGAAGCGGCATCCTGCGAATGCTATCAAGCGGTGGTTGCCGACTACGCGCAGCTGCTGGGCTGAGCCGAGGGACTCGGTCGAGCAACCGCAATCCGAAGTCGTCGGCGCGCCGAATGTTGCCGTTCGATCCGTTGTTCCGCCTGCTCGCGATCGGCGGCATTCGGCGCGCGGCATTGAACGGCTGGCGGTGACAGCAATTCCGCGCCGTGGGAGCTGCCGCAGCGGCAACCGGAGTCGCGCCAGCAGCAAAGGCTGCGGTCGCCGGCATGCCGGGTGCCCCAGCGAGCTTGTGCGCTCAGGGCAAGTCTTGTGATCTCGAAACCCGGATTCGAACAGAGACCTCCGGCAATAGCGCACGGACCCCGCCATCGAACAGCCAGGGACCTCTGGCAATCGTGCACTGTGTTTCCTAACGCACAGAAGCCGCGCATCGCGCGCACTATCATTTCATCACTGCACACGCCCGCCATCTTCGGCGCAGCAATAAACAGTCTGCGATATCCCACCTACCGAGGAGTGCGTCATGAGCCTGGGCACCATTCTGCTGATCGTCCTGATCCTGTTGCTGATCGGCGCCATCCCGTCTTGGGGCCACAGCCGCAACTGGGGCTATGGCCCGAGCGGCGGACTGGGTCTGGTTCTGGTGGTGGTGATCGTGCTGATCGTGATGGGCCGCATCTGAAGCCCCCTCGGAGTCCGCACGCAAACGACTGACTGTGGTTGGCTAGCGATGGCGTCGCAGGCAGCGTCGGCGCACGCGTCACGCGGTGCGAGAGCCACGAGCATAACGTACCCCTAACGCAACGATGTTTATCGTCGGCAAGCATGAACCAGGCGACACACGCGCGCCGTGAGACCGGGTTTTGTCGAATCCGGCGATCCCGTCACGCGGCGCAAACACCGGGTCGGCGCGCAATCCCGAACACCGGCCTGCGCGACGGCACCATGTTTCATCAATCACCAGGAGCACAATCATGCGAGTTCAATCAGGCGTCCCGGAATCCAACGGCAATGGACATGGCAACCCGGCCGATAGCAGCACCTCACGCCCCAACCATCGCGCCGGCGTCTCGCGCGAGTTCCACAATCTGCTGGCCGACTTCGAGCAGCTGATCTCCCAGACCACCGCCATGACCGCCGAAGATCTCGCGCGCGCCAAGGCGCAGCTGGGCGACCGCATCACGCAAGCCAGGGCGTCGCTCGACAACGTCGGTGGCGCGATCGGCGAGCGTGCGCGCAGGTCCGCTGCAGTCACCAACGAATATGTGCACGAAGAGCCGTGGAAGGCGATCGGCATCGGTGCGGCGATCGGCCTGTTGCTTGGCGTGGTGGTTGCGCGTCGCTGATCGATCACGGCCCGATGCACCGGACTGGAGCCATTCCGTGAGCCACGCCAATCCGGATGAATCCAGCGCTCCGCCCCGCTCCACGGTGGGCGGGGCGATGGCGGCACTGCAAATCCTGCGGTTGCTCGGATCAGCCAGCGATGCGCTGTTTGCGCAGGCCGGACTGCATGCGCAGCTGGCGCGGATGGAGTGGCAACAGGAGAAACGCCGGCTAGCTTCGATGCTGGTTCTGGGCGTCTTCGCCACGCTCTGCGTGGGCTGCATGCTGCTCGCACTCGGCGCCCTGGCCTTGATCGCGGGCTGGGATTCGGGCTATCGCGTTCACATCGCCGCCGCCCTCTGCGCCGTCTATCTGGTCCTGGCAGGCATCGCCTGGTTTCGGATTGCCGGCTTGGCCGCGCGCGGCGACGGCGCTTTTGCAGCGACTCGCGTCGAACTCGCGGCCGATCTCGCCATGCTGCGGAGTCGACTGCCATGAGTACGGACAACATCAACACCGCGCTCGAACAGCAGCAGGACGTGCGTCGCCGAATGGCGGAGCAACGTGGGCTGATCGCCCACCAGCTCGCGCCCGCGTCTGCGCCGGATCGGTTTCCACGCAGCATGACCATGCGTCTGTTGACCCGCCAACCCGCGCTGGCCGGCAGGCTGGCATTGCTGCTGGCCGCCCGCCTCGGCGGTGGCAAGCGGGTGGCAATGGGCTTGGGCGCTGCGGGAATCGCTGCATGGTTGGTGCGCAGCGCCGTACAGCGTCTCGCACGCAGCGCTGGACCGGACGACCCGCCGCGCGATTGAGCGGCGGGCCGATACCGCTCTCAGGCAAACGCTGGCAGATCGACCAGCAGATCGGCCAGTTCGTCGGCATGCTCTTCTTCCACCGCCAGGATCGATCTGAGCAGCTGGCTGGTGGTGGGGTCATCGGTGCCCAGAAACAGCAGCAGCTCGCGGTAGCTGTCGATCGCAATGCGCTCGGCGATCAGGTCCTCACGGATCATCTCCACCAGCGATCCACCCGCCACGTACTCGGCGTGGCTGCGGGCGCTCAGGCCGTCGGGAGCGAAGTCCGGCTCGCCGCCCAACTGCACGATCCGACTGGCGATCAGGTCGGCGTGACCCTGTTCTTCGTTCGAATGCACCAGAAACTCGTCGGCGATCCCGCGTGAGAAGATGCCGCGCGCCATGAAATGGTGGCGACGGTAGCGCAGCACGCAGACCAGTTCGGTCGCCAGCGCCTCGTTCAGGCGCTTGAGTACTTCGCCGACGTCGGCCGAGTAGCCGGCAGTGACTGCGCCGTCTTCGATGTGCGCGCGCGCCTGCAGTCGCAGGGTTTCGATTGGTGTGGCGATAACTTTATCTTGCATGGGACACCTCGCTGGACGATGTCCCAGTGTGTTGCACGGGCGCCGCCGCATCTGTTCGTTGCCGTACTCACGCCAGCCTTTTCGCAACGGCCGCTGCACGGCGCGACCGTGCATCCACACCCGCAGGACCCCGAACAGCAGGAACAAGAAAACGCCGCGCACCCCGATCGGGATGCGCGGTCATGCACGTCGCACTACCGATGGGTTACAGAACCAACGCTTTCGTGTCGACCATCTTGACGCCACGCACGTTCTTGGCAAGCTCGATCGCCAGCGCGCGCTCGGCGCCGCTGTGGACCTTGCCACTGAGCGTGACGTTGCCGCGCTCGGTGCTCACCTCGATATCGCCACTGTCGACATTGGTCGAGTACATGAAAGTCGACTTCACCTTCGCCGTGATCCAGCTGTCGGCAATGTCCTGGGCTACCGTTTCGGTGCTGCCGCTGTCGGCCTTCGCCATCGAATTGCCGTTGCCGACCACCAGCTGGTTGTCGACCGAGCTCACGCCGCGAGTATTCATCGCCAGGCGGCCTGCCAATGCCTTCTCATCGGCGTTCGTCGCCGTACCCTTGAGCACCACGCGACCCCAGTTGGTGTCGACTTCGGCTACGGTGCCGGCACTGAGCTGGCTCCACTTCAGCTTGGAGCGGACCGCCGCCGAGGTGGTCGCATCGTCGACGCGTTCGCCATAGCGACGATTGCTCGGGCGAGCGGGCGTATTGTCGTCAGCGGCGATCTCGAGCTGGTTGTCGACCGAGGTGATGCCCTCGACATTCAATGCCAGCTGCTTGGCGAGGTCCTTGTTCACGTCCTCCTGCACCATGCCGGTCAGGACCGCCCTGCCGTTCTTTACGCTGACATTGATGTCGGTCGCACGCAGGTACGGGCTCAGCGCATAGGTAGTGGAGATCATCGCCTCTTGGCGGGCATCGGTCACTTCCTGACTGACCGGCACGGCGTATGCGGTACCGGCGGCGGAAAGCGCCGATAGCGAGATGCCGGCGGCGATCGCAGTACTCAGGGCAAGTTTTCGGAATGTGGTTTGCATGTTGGTAGCTCCAATGTTGTGGTGGGATGCGGCGACCGCCGCAAATTCGCGCTGCCGGCGGCAGTGAATCGTCGATCCACGCCGCCTTGCTTGTCGCGGGTGTAGCTATACGGCCCGCGCGCTCGCGCTCAGTGCCGATTCTTGGCGAAGAACTCGCGGACCTGACGATCGGCTTCGTCGCGAGTGACCGCGTAGCGTTCCTGTACCAGACCTGCGAGCTTGAGCTCATGGCCCTCGAGCCGCAGCAGCTCGTCTTCGGTCAGCTTGCCCCAGGCGATCTTGGCGGCACCCACTTGTTGCTTCCACTTCCCCTTGAGCTCGTCGGTGCTCGGCAGCGCCTGCTGCTGCTGCTTCGGTGGCGGCTGGCTCATGACCGAATCGTCGCCCTTGGCAGCCTGGCGCGGTGTGCGCGCATTGTCGGTATCGACGGCAGGCGTCGGCTGGGTGCTGACCTTGCTGGACTGCGGTTTCGCCGCGCGATTCCTCTCGTTCATCTGCGACGGCTTGGTCATGCCGTTGGTGCCCTCGCGCTTGCTTGACGACGGCGCGGGCTTGCCCTTGCGCTGATCCAGCTGCAGGTTCGGATTCGAGCCGGGATGGACGGTGTGATTGCTCATGTTGGTCTCCATGCACCACCGCGACTGGCAGGAATGCGCGGTCATCGGGATGCTCGGTGACGGACATTGCTCCACACGGTGGCCGTATTCGGTGCGTTGCCGCGCATAGTGCGCGAGCGGTTCACTGCGGGTTGGGCTATCGGACCGCAGCAGGTGCGCATCGATGGGGCCCGCTGCAATTGTTAAGCAATTCGTGTGGTACTCGGTGCTTCGAAGATTAATGTTTTGTCATCTAGCGCGAAACTAACGCACCAGCGTGTATGGTGATCGTGCGCTGACACAAAGTTTGCGCCTCTCGATCGCACTGCGGCCAGATGCCCAGTCGGTACCGAGAATCCTGCTTCCGCACGATGCGGAAGATTCGGCCAAGGCCGTCCCCGATGCGCCATCCGGCGCATCCAAATCCAACGGATATCAAAAACATGACTACGCATGCCCAAACCACGCCGAACGGCAAGAACCTGCTCGACACCGCTGCTGCCAACGGTTCGTTCAAGACCTTCGGCAAAGCCGTCGAACAGGCAGGCCTCACCGACACGCTGCGCGGCAACGGACCGTTCACCGTATTCGCGCCCACCGACGCTGCGTTCGCCAAGCTGCCGGCCGGAACGCTCGACCGCCTGCTCAAGCCGGAGAACAAGAAGGAGCTCGCCTCGATCCTGACCTATCACGTTGCCGCCGGACGCTCCAGCGCGGCCGATGTCGGCAAGATGAAGACCACCGCGACCGTCAACGGTCAGGCAGCCCCGATCGTGCTGACCGGCGACAAGGTGAGCATCGATGGTGCGCACGTCACCCACGGTGATATCGCCGCCAGCAACGGCGTGATCCATGCGATCGACAAGGTCAATATCCCGACCGCCACGCGTCAGTAAGCGCTACCGGCGCTGTACGCGCCGCGTGCAACATGCAGTACCGGCGGCGGAGAGCGATCTCCGCCGCCTTTCCATTGCGGCATCGTCCCGATTTGCGAGGGCTACTTCAGCGTGTCGATCCGCCGCACATACCAGCCGCCCGCATCTCGCTCCAGGGTGGCAGCCGCTTTGACGGCCTTGCCCTCGCTGGTGGCCGAAAGATCGATCCACGCCCGATCCGTCTCGCCGTGTCCGCCAATGATCTTGAGCGCCTGCGGCAACTCGGAACTCACCGCGTCGATCTCCAGCTGGCCTTCGCCCTTCGCCTTGGAGGCGTTCATCGATTCGCGCCACTGTGGCGGCGACAGCGCCACGAACGCATCGAAGTCGTTGGCCTTGAGCGCGGCAAGGTAGGCCGCGAGCGCCTTGCCTGCTGCGCCACCATCGGCAGCCAGTGGCGTACCAACGCGCGGAATCGCGCCATTGGCCCATACCGGCAGCTCGAAATCGAGCTTGATCGCGTCGTACGCGAAAGCACCGGCAATCGCATCGGTCGAACGGCTGCGCAGCGTCAGTGCATCCGCCATTTCGCTGGAGTACGACGACGAGCCGCCGACGCCCAGACTCGACAGCGTGCCATCGCTATCGATGTACAGGCTCAGCAACTTGCCGCCTGCAGTGTCCTCATGCGCAGACGTATCGCCGATATCGAAACGCCGATCCGCAGCAATGCCCGCGCGGTCGAACGGCTTGTCGCTGACCACAATGCGGATGCCACTGTCATCGCGCACGGCGATCGCATCGACCACCGTCCAGTCGCCCACCTGGCCGGAGGCCTTGGCCGAAGCCTCGGTGCAGATGGCAGCACCCGCAACAGCAGCGCACAGCAAGATCATCGGAAATCGCATGGCATTGTCCCCGGCATGTGGTTGGTACCTTCACACCACGGGAAAAGCCGCTGCGCGGGGTCAAGCCCGTTTGCACTCAACGACTGGGTTCTGTTCAGCAAGCGCGCCTGAGCGGTGTCAGAGAACATGCAGCTGTACAACGATACGAAATGAGACTAATGTACAACCACTCCAAAGTGTATGCGGCTAATGCGGATCATATCCAGGAAGCTGCTCGTCGAGTTTTGGGACGATCATCCGGACGCCAGGCAGCCTCTGGAGGTGTGGTATCGAGAGGCGTCGGTAGCAGACTGGTCATCGCCTAAAGACATCAAGCAGCGATACCCCAAAGCCAGCATCCTGCCCCGTGACCGAGTGGTGTTCGACATCAAGGGCAATACCTATCGGCTGGTCGTTATCGTCATCTATCGATTCGGAACCATCTACCTCCGCTTCATCGGCACCCACGCCGAGTACGACAAGATCGATGCAACAACCATCTAGAGCCTGCCCATGAAGCCTATCCGCAACGACCAGAGTCACCATGATGCGCTTGCGCGCGTGGATGCGCTGCTCGCCATCAACCCGCCGGTGCAGCCTGGATCCAGACACGGAGACGAACTCGACGTGCTCGTGGACCTCATCGAAGGTTACGAGGTGAAGCGGTTTCCGATCGATCTTCCGAGCCCGCTTGCAGCGATCCAGTTCCGCATGGAGCAAGCAGGGCTCAAGCAGCGCGACCTGATTCCATTCATCGGCTCGCGGGCAAAGGTTGCACAGGTGCTGTCCGGCAAACGTCCGCTCACCCTGCCCATGGCGCGAGCGCTGCACCGAAACCTCGGGATTCCAGCCGAGTTGCTGCTAGCCGACGAGCAGATGAGCGACGAGCACCGCGAGTGGGAGCGTTATCCGATCAAGGAGATGAGAAAGCGCGGCTGGGTCACCACGACTCTGAAGAATGCCAAGGACGTCATGGGCTGGCTGATGGAAAAAGCCGGCACCCAGGATCCGCTGCCGATCTTTCGCAAGAATGACCACAATCGCCGCAACGCCAAAACCAATCCGTACGCACTGGAAGCCTGGTGTCTGGCTGTGCTGGCGAAGTCATTCGAAATCGTTGCAAAGCCTTCGCGGGCAAAGGCGGCGGCCAGAATTTCCCGTAAGACCCTGGAGTCCGTTGCCGACCTCAGTGTCTTCGAGGATGGGCCAAAGAAGGCTCAGGAGTACTTGCAGCAGCATGGTGTGGCGCTGGTCGTCTTGCCGCATTTGCCGCAGACCCACCTCGACGGGGCGTCCCTGCGCCGTGCGGATGGCGTGTCGGTCATCGGGATGACGCTGCGCTACGACCGACTCGATCACTTCTGGTTCTGCCTGCTGCATGAATTGGCGCATGTGCTGCTTCACATTCAGCAGAACAAGGACGAGTTCTTCATCGACGACATGTCGATTGCCGGTCTGGATGGCCGGGAAGCAGAAGCAGACCAGTGTGCGAACGACGTACTGCTTCCAGAAGCGACATGGGCCGCGAGCGCTGCGGCGCAGGATCCGACGATCTTGAACGTGGGAAGCTTGGCTGCCGCCGTGAACCGTTCCCCCGCCATCGTGGCCGGTCGCATACGGTTCAACACCAGGAACTACCGACTGCTGACGCATCTGGTCGGCACCGGTCAGGTGCGTCGGCGATTCCCGGAAGCATTTCCGGAGGTGGCGTGATTGCGGCTTCGCCGTGCAGCGAAGCTGGAGCTACGAGAGCTGCAATGGTCGTCTGCGCATAGCAGGCCGCTACTCCACCGTCACCGACTTGGCCAGATTGCGTGGCTGGTCCACATCCGTGCCCTTGAGCACGGCGACGTGGTAGGCCAGCAGCTGCAGCGGCACGGTGAACACCATCGGGGCGATCAGATTGCCGCCGGAGTTCACGCGCAGCAATGCGCCGCGTGCGGGGTCTTCGGTGATGCCGGCCGCAGCGTCGGCGAACACGAACAGCTCGCCGCCGCGTGCGCGCACTTCGGCGAGGTTGGACTTGAGTTTCTCCAGCAGCTGGTTGTTCGGTGCGACCGCGATCACCGGCATGTCCTCGTCGACCAGCGCCAGCGGGCCGTGCTTGAGCTCGCCGGCGGGATAGGCCTCGGCGTGGATGTAGGAGATCTCCTTCAATTTCAAAGCGCCTTCCATCGCTACCGGCCAGTGCGCGCCGCGGCCGAGGAACAGCGCGTGGTGCTTGTTGACGAAGCGCTCGGCCAGCGTGCGCACCTGTGCGTCGAGTGTCAGCGCCTCGCCGATCACGCGCGGTAGCGTCGCCAGCTGCGCGACCAGTCGCTCGTACTTTTCGCGCTCCATGCCGCCGATGCGCGCCAGTTCCAGCACCAGCAGGGCGAGTGCGGTCAGCTGGGTGGTAAACGCCTTGGTCGAGGCCACGCCGATTTCGGGGCCCGCGCGGGTCATCAGCACCAGGTCGCATTCGCGCACCAGCGAGGATTCGGGCACGTTGCAGATCGCCACCGCGCCGAGATAGCCGCGGTTGCGGCCCTCGCGCAGGGCGGCCAGCGTGTCGGCGGTCTCGCCGGATTGCGAGATCGCGAGGAACAGCGTGTTGGCCGGCACCACGCCGGCCCGATAGCGATACTCGCTGGCGACTTCGACCACGCAGGGCAGGCCGGCGAGGCCCTCGAACCAGTACCGCGCGACAAGCCCGGCGTGATAGCTGGTGCCGCAGGCGATGATGTGGATGTTCTTGACCCGCGCCAGCAGCGCATCGGCATCGACGCCGAAGATGTTGGGCAGGATGCGGTTACCGGCGATGCGACCTTCCAGCGTGCGCGCGACGGCCTCGGGCTGCTCGTGGATTTCCTTGAGCATGTAGTGTTTGTATTCACCGCGCTCGACCGAATCGGCGGTGAGCTCGGTGGTCTTCACCGGCCGCTCCAGCGGCGTACCCGCAAGGTCGTACACCGCAAAACCCTCGCGGGTGATTTCGACCACATCGCCTTCTTCCAGATACACGAAGCGATTAGTTTCCTTGATCAGCGCCTGCACATCGGAGCCGAGGAAATTCTCGCCGTGTCCGACGCCGACCAGCAGCGGGCTGCCGCGGCGGGCGCCGATGACATGGCCCGGTGCGCTCTGGCTGAGCACCGCGATCGCGTAGGCACCATGCAGCCGGTTGACCGCAGCTAGGGTCGCGGCCAGCAGCGACAGTCCGCGGGCCAGGCCGCTGTGGACCAGGTGCGCTATCACCTCGGTATCGGTCTCGGAGGTGAACTCATAGCCTGCGGCCTTGAGCTCGCTGCGCAAGGCCTCGTGGTTCTCGATGATGCCGTTGTGCACCACCGAGACATCGTCGCGCGAGACGTGCGGGTGCGCGTTGACCGTATTGGGCACGCCGTGAGTGGCCCAGCGAGTGTGCGCGATGCCGGTGTGCCCGTGCACCGGATCGGAGGCCTGCAACGCCTCCAGGTCGCGCACCTTGCCCTTGGCGCGGCGGCGCTGCAGGGCGCCGGGATCGAGCACCGCGATCCCGGCGGAATCGTAACCGCGGTACTCCAGTGCCTTCAGGCCGTTGATCAGGATCGGGACGATGTCACGGTTGGCGGTGGCAGCGACGATTCCGCACATGGATGGTGTCCTCGGCAAAGCAGCGATGACTGATTCTCGCGCGCGTCGGTGGCGTGCGCGCAGGTAGCGGCATGGCAATTTACGGGCGCGACAGCAAACCCACGCGAGATCGAAGCGCGTTCAGCTGCCACCGCGCGCCAGCAGGCGGCGCTCCCACGCGAGTGCGGTGCGTGCGATGAAGTCGAGGTCGGCATGCTGCGGCGACCAGTCGAGGACCTGCCGGATGCGCTCGGCGCGCGCGATCAGTTCGGCTGCATCGCCGGCGCGCCGGGGCTGCTCGAGCGCACGGATCGGTGCGCCGTTGGCGCGTCCGACTGCGGCCAGCAGTTCGCGCACGGAGGCGCCGCGTCCATAGCCGCAGTTGAGCGTCTGGTTGCCGCCGCCCGCGCGCAGATAGGCCAACGCGGCCGTGTGTGCACGCGCAAGATCGTCGACGTGGATGTAGTCGCGGATGCCGGTGCCCTCGGGCGTCGGCCAGTCGGTGCCGAAGATGCCGATTTGCGTCCGCTTGCCCACCGCCACTTCGCAGGCGGCCGCGTCGCTTGCCGCATCGCCCTCGCAGTGGCCGTCCATGCGCGTCATACGCCGTAGAACTGGCGATACCACGCCACGAACCGCGCCACACCGGCCTCGATCGGCGTGCCGG
>JBBRFN010000028.1:0-27208 GCA_038224265.1 Lysobacterales bacterium | reverse complement strand
ACCCGCTCGCCGCTGCGCGCGACCAGGGTTTCGATGGCCGGAAACACCTTGCTGTTGAACGTCCACAGGTCGAAGTCCTGCAGCACCGCGGGATCCGGTCGGCTGGTCCCCGGATGCAGCGCGAAGTTGTGCAGGATGAAGGCGTAGTCGCGGTCGATCGCGAGCGCCTCGCCAGCCTTCGGGTGGATGATGAAAAGCCCCATCATGCCCAAAGCCATCTGCACCATCTCGTCGGCGTGCGGGTGGTACATGTGGGTGCCGTGCTGGCGCAAGTCGAACTCGTAGACGAAGGTCTCGCCGGGCTGGATCTTCGGCTGGGTAAGACCGCCGACGCCGTCCATGCCGCTGGGCAGCAGCAGGCCGTGCCAGTGGATGGTGGTGGCCTCGCCGAGTTTGTTGGTGACGAAGATGCGCACGCGATCGCCTTCGACCGCTTCGATGGTGGGACCGGGCGTGCTGCCGTTGTAGCCCCAGCAGGTGGCGGTCGAGCCGGGCGCAAACTCGTGCCGAACTTCTTCGGCCACGAGGTGGAACTCCTTGACGCCCGCATTCATCCGGTGGGGCAGGGTCCATCCGTTGAGTGTGCGTACCTTGCCCACGCCAATCGATGCGGTGGAGGTCGGCGCTTCCACTGGCGTGGTGGCCGGCGCTTGCGCCGGCGCGGGCATCGCATGTGCGGAATGATCCTGCGCGAGCGCCGGCGTTGCAGCGGCTGCGGTCAACAGACTGCCGCCCGCGCCCAACATGAGATTGCGGCGGGTGATGTTCATCGGTCGTCTCCGTGTTCGCTGTGATCGTGGTGCGGGGCAGGGGGGTCGGATGCCTTGCTGTCTGGTTCTTTCAGCGCTTCTTTCAGCGGCTTTTTCATCGCGCCATCGTGCTGACCATGGTGATCGTGATGGTCGTGCGTCTTCTGTTCGCCGGCCGGCTGCACGATGTCGCGCACGGCCGGTGCGCTTGCGGCCACCGCGCCGGCATCGCTCGGCAGGCGTTGACCGACCGCACGCATGAGCTGGGTACGCGCTATCCAGTAGTCGCGGATCGCTTCGAGGTAGCCTTGCCAGGCTTCGTACTCCCGCACCTTGGCCTGCAGCAGTTCGAACACCCCGATCAGCATGAAGTTGTGCTCCTGCTGACTGCGCTCGACGATCTTTTCGCGCTGCGGGATCAGGCCGCTGCGATGGATCTGGATCACCTCGCGCCATTCGCGCACGGCCTGTGAGCCCAGTCTTACCGCACTCTCCGCCGACATCCGTGCGATTCGTTCGCGGGCGCGCGATTCGGCAAGCACCGCTTCCGCACGCGCCACCCGGGACTGGCCCTGATGGAAGATCGGCAACTCCAGATCCAAGCTCGGACCGCGCAGGCGCGAGCCATCGGTGTCGGTCTCGCGCGAGTAGCCAATCTGCGTGCTGCCCAGCCAGCCGAAACGCCGCGTATTGGCCAGCGCATCGCTGAGGATCGCCGTCTGCAGGTTGGCAGCCAGCAGTTCGAGATTATTACTGCGCGCCAGTTCGACCAGCAACTCGGGGTCGTCTTCCGCATCGACCGGCAAGGGCAGCCGGTCGACGGTCGCCCAGTTGGCTTCGGGGCCAGTCAAACCGATCAGCTCCGTGAGTGCCAGTCGCGCCAAGCCGGCCTGCGCGCGCGCCTGCGCGGCTGCAATACGCGCCTCGCTGCTGGCTGCCTGTTCGAGCTTGAGTTGCAGCTCGCTGATGTTGCCGGCGTCGTAGAAGCGTTGCGCCAGTTCCGCGGCCGTCAGCGACGCGGTGACGAGTTCGCTGCGCATATCGGCGATCTGTTGCGCGCTTACTGCGGCGTACCACGCTGCTTCGACGTCGGCGGCAACCTGCATGACGGCGTTGGCAATCTCCAGTTTGGCGCGTTCGCGTTCGGCTGTGGCAAAGCGCAACTTCGCCGGCATCAGGATCAGATCCGCCAGCGGCAGGCCGATGCCGCTGAGTCGGTTGTAGCCGCTGCCCGGATCGACGTACTCGCGCGCGAACGACAGATGTGGATTGCCGATTTGCGTGGCCTCCAGAACCTCCGCGCGCGCCACTCCCAGCCGGGCGTACGCCAACTGCAGCTGCGGACTGCGCAACATCGCGACCGCAACGGCAGACTCGGCAGACATCGGGGCGCTGAGCCAGCTGCTGATGGCCGCGCGCTCCGATTCGGGTGCTGCGGTCGAAGACCAGTCGACGCTGGGTCCACCGCGCTCGGCCAGCAGGGTGTTGATGTCGGCATCGGTGGCGCGCGGCATGTTCGCGGCACAGCCGGCCAGCACGGCACCCAGTGCCGCGGCCGTGGCGGCGCGACGGATAGTCTTGTACATGGATATGCCTCCGTAAGGTTCTGCGCAATGGCAACGCAGATTTCGCACCCCGATCATGGACCGGGTGTGGGCGAGCAGGTCGAAGACCCGGCGTCGCGCTCAGGCGATCGGAGGTCGCAGCGGCGGCTGGGCGGTTGCCAGCTGGCGGGCGTAAGCAATGTAGGGCAGCGCGGAAACCGGCGCTGCGGTTTGGCGCGGCATTTGTTCTGCAATCAGCAACGCGGGTGCCGCATGCATGCAGTCGCAACCGCATTGGCCATCATCGCAGCATTTTTCGCTAGCAGGCGGCGCGGCAGCTTCTGGCGGGCTGTGGCATGGCAGATCCGACGCAACGGCAGCGACGGCAATTCGTGGTGGCGATTCCGGCATCGGGTGAGGAACGGATTGCGCGTTCCACGCAGATACGACGACCAGGAAGGCCAGCATGCTATGCAGGATTTGGCGCAGGTTCGGCACCTGCGCAATATAGCGCAATGCCGGCGAGCACAATCAGGGCTCCCGCAGCGCCAGCGAATACTCGAGATTGTATTCGGCGGCGTAATCGCCTCGCGTTTCTTCAGTATTGGTTGTCGCCGGTTATTTTGCCGGCCAACGATCGATGGAGAAGACGATGCGACTCATGACCCTTGTAGCGGCCTTGCCGCTTGCGCTGGCTGCCGGCGCCGCCGGAGCAGCCGCAGGCGTTGTATCAGCGAACGAAGTCGTGGACGAGAATAGTGCGCTGCTGCCCAGTGGCCGTGAGGACCGTATTGTCGGCCTGTGGGTCGCATCGGTCGCCATTGGCCCGTGTGGCGGACCGGCCGCGGTGAACTTCAAGGCGTTCGATACCTTCCATGTGGGCGGTACCCTCAGCGACACCAATGCGGCATCGATCACCACGCGCGGGCCGGGTCACGGCGTCTGGACCCACTATGGTCGCGGCGTTTACGACTCCCGGACCCAGTATTTCCGGTTCCTGGCGAACGGGGCCCCCGACGGGGTACAAGACATCTTTCAGGAAATCATCCTCGATGCGCGTGGGCGTCGGTACGAGAGCGTGGTCCGGGCGCGGACCCTGAACGTCGACGGTAGCCTGCGTTCCGAAGCCTGTGGCACTTCAACGGCCGAGCGGATTCCGGTCAAGTAACGGTCGTTTGACGAGCCCGCGCTTTCGCCGCTGCGTTCCGCGGCCGGAAGCGCGGGTCTGGTTGGAATCGGTGCGCAACTGAGTTGACATAATATACATTAGACGCAGTTATAGACAGGCAGAGGGTCTTGCGCCCTCTGCCCGCTGAACCAACCTCAGAGCTCCTGGTACAGGCTGTCACTGACGATCTTGCGCAGTGCCTCGATGCGGCGCATCGTCGCGGTGTTGTCGGCGTCCGTTGCCAGCGCGGCGTCGGTTGCCGCAAACGACGCCATGTCCTTGTACTCGACGGCCACCACCACCGTCCCGGCAGCCTCGCCGGCGAACCGGGCGCGCATGACCCGCAGCGTGCCGTCCACGTTCAGCCGTTTCATCGCCGCTCGGATGTTGTCGATCTCCTTCATGTACATGCCCGTGTCGCTGACTTCGACGACCACCACACGAAACACGGCCGCCTGCGCAGAAACACCGGCCAGCAGCAGTCCAAACCCCAACAACAGACTTATCGCAAGCTTGCTCATGACGATTCTCCCCTCATACCGGCCAGCATGACCGGCTGCGGGAACACTGCGCCGACCCATGCGGCAAGGCAAGGTTCAGTGCAGCGTAGCCCGTCACCGACCGCCCCTCCGTGCCGCGTTGCGGTCAGCCCTCGGCATATGTCCAACAGCGCTCGCGCCCACCCGAACGATTGCCAACGAAACACGCGCTTGGTCGCATGCTTGCCGGTTGTGCAATGATTCGGCAGTCGTGGCGCTGGGACCGCTATGCGCGACCGGGATCGCTCCTGCAGCCTCCACGAATCCGGTTGCCGAAGTATGGAATGCTGCGCCGCGGCCACGCTCGCTCAACCCTTCGCAAGCATTACGAGGAAACCCGATGACCACACGCCGACGCTTTGTTTCGATGCTGTCACTGACACCGCTGGCCGGCATGGGCCTGCTCTCCGCTTGCGGCGAAAAAACCCCGCCAGCGACGCCAGCATCGGCTCCGGCCGCTGCGCCTGCGCCAGTTGCCACACCGACACCTACACCACCGCCGCCGGCCGCAGCGGCCGCCCCACCCGCCGCCACGCCGGCGCCAGTTGCTCCGGTGCCCGCAACCGCAACTGCAGTGGTCGACCCGGCCGAACAGATTGCCAGCAGTCTAGGTTTCGTCACCGACGCAACCAAGGCCGACGCGTCGAAGTACGCCACCTACGCAGCAGGCCAGAAGTGCAGTACCTGCACGCTGTATTCGGGTGCCGCCGGAGAAGCCACCGGACCGTGCTCGATCTTCAACGGTCGTCGGGTCAATGCGCAGGGCTGGTGCAGCGTCTGGACCAAGCGCGCCTGAGCCGCGCTCGCCCGCATCGATGCGCCACTTGCTGACCGCGCCGGGATCGGGCGATCAGCGGTATGCCCCACGGGCGTTGCAGCCGTTGGAAGCGGATGCATACACCGGCGATGGCGGGCGCTTGCGCGGTGCCCACGATCTGACCGAGGCGCTGCATCGCTTCGATCGATTCATCGTTTGAGCGTCGTCCACAGCGAATCAAAGAAGTCGACCGCATGCCCACGAATACGAACCCGCTCGGTGCGCTGCTCGATCCGTCCGTGCTCAGGACCGACGCCCTGATCGGTGGCGCGTGGATCGCGGGCCCTGCCCGTCTGGACGTCTTCGACCCGGCAACGGGACGCAAAATCGCCGACGTCGCGCGGCTTGGAGCGGCCGAGGCACAAGCCGCGATCGCGGCAGCGGCAACCGCGTGGCCGGCATGGCGCGCGAAAACGGCGAAGGAACGCGCCGCGATCCTCAAGCGCTGGTTCGGCTTGATGCACCAGCATGTCGAGGATCTGGCCCGGATCATGACCGCCGAACAAGGCAAGCCACTCGCCGAAGCGCGCGCCGAGGTCGGCTTTGGCGCCAGCTTCATCGAGTGGTTCGCCGAGGAGGCCCGCCGCGTCTATGGCGAGACCATCCCGAGCACCGATCCGAACAAGCGCTATATCGTGATCCGGCAGCCGATCGGCGTCTGCGCCGCGATCGCGCCGTGGAATTTCCCGATCGCGATGATCATCCGCAAGGTCGCGCCGGCCATTGCCACCGGCTGTACGGTGGTCGTCAAGCCGGCCGAGGCCACGCCGCTGTGCGCACTCGCCGTCGCCGAGCTGGCGCAGCGCGCCGGACTGCCCGCCGGCGTGCTCAACGTGGTGACCTCGGATGCAGCCGGCGCCATCGCGATCGGCAAAGCCCTTTGCGCGAGTCCGACGGTGCGGCACCTGTCCTTCACCGGTTCCACCGAGGTTGGACGAATCCTCGCCGCGCAGTGCGCACCGACTATCAAGAAGCTCAGTCTGGAACTCGGCGGCAACGCGCCCTTCATCGTGTTCGACGACGCCGACCTCGACAGCGCCGTCGACGGCGCGATGAGCAGCAAGTACCGCAACGCCGGGCAGACCTGTGTCTGTACCAACCGCTTCTACGTGCAGGCCGGCATCCACGATGCGTTCGTCGAACGGCTCGCGGCGAAGGCGCGCGACATCCGGCTCGGCAACGGCTTCGAGCCCGGCGTGGCGCAAGGTCCGTTGATCGATGACGACGCAGTCGGCAAGGTCGAGGCCCACGTCGCCGACGCGCTGGCCCACGGCGCACGCCTGGTGGTCGGCGGCAGCCGCGCGACTGGTTTGGGCGACCGCTTCTACAACCCCACGGTGCTGGCCGAGGTCACTCCAGCCATGCTTTGCTCCCGCGAGGAGACCTTCGGCCCGGTGGCCGCCGTGTCCCGCTTCGAGACCGAAGCCGAAGCCATCGCGCTGGCCAATGCCACCGAATTCGGCCTCGCAAGCTATCTATACAGTCGCGACATCGGGCGCATTTTCCGCGTCGCCGAAGCCCTCGAATACGGCATGGTCGGCATCAACACGGGGCTGGTGTCGACCGCCGAGGTGCCGTTCGGCGGCGTCAAGCAATCCGGCTTGGGCCGCGAAGGCGCCCGTCAGGGCATCGACGAATACGTCGAGAGCAAATACCTGTGCCTCGGCGACATCATGAGTTGAGATCAGCGCCGGCTGCGCCGGCCCGACTCGCGCTCAGGACTCGCTCCAGCCGCGCGCGCGCTCGACCGCGCGCGACCAGCGCCGCATCAGTTCCCCCGCGTGATCGCGGCTGATCGAGGGCTCGAAGATCCGGTCCACCTGCCACCCCGCCGCCAGTTCCTCCGGCGAGGACCAGAAGCCGGTGGCCAGCCCCGCGAGATAGGCCGCGCCCAGCGCAGTGGTTTGTGTCACCCGTGGCCGAACCACCGGCACACCGAGCAGATCGGCCTGGAACTGCATCAGGAGATTGTTCGCGGTGGCACCACCGTCGACCCGCAGTTCGATCAGCGGCTGGCTGGCGTCGGCCTGCATCGCCGCCAGCACTTCGGCACTCTGGAAAGCAATGGCTTCGAGTGCCGCGCGGGCGATATGGCCGCGATGGGTACCGCGCGACAGGCCCAACATCGTGCCGCGGGCGTAGGCGTCCCAATGCGGACTGCCGAGTCCGGTAAAGGCCGGCACCAGCAACACGCCGCCGCTGTCGGGCACACTGGCCGCCAGCGCTTCCACGTCGGACGAGCGCTCGATCAGACCGAGGCCGTCGCGCAACCATTGCACCACGGCACCACCCACGAACACGCTGCCCTCGAGCGCATAGGTGCGCGCTCCCACGTCCCAGGCCACCGTCGTCAGCAGCCGATGGCGCGAACGCAGAGGCCGGGCTCCGGTGTTCATCAGCATGAAGCAGCCGGTGCCGTAGGTATTCTTGGCCATGCCGGGCTTGAAGCATGTCTGACCGAACAACGCGGCCTGCTGGTCCCCCGCGATCCCGGTCAGCGGCACCTCGTGTCCCTCGATGCGGGCCATCAAACCGGATTGCGCCGAGGACGCAAGCACGCGCGGCAGGCACGCTGCGGGCACGTCGAACAGCGCCAGCATGTCCGCATCCCAGCCGCCTTCGAGGTCCAGCAGCAGGGTCCGGCTGGCGTTGCTGACGTCGGTCACATGCGCGCGGCCGCCAGTGAGCTTCCACGCCAGCCAGCTGTCGACGGTGCCGAAGCACAACGCAGCTTGCGCGGCCCGCGCCCGCGCATCGGGCACGTGATCGAGCAGCCAGGCCAGCTTGGTGGCGGAAAAATACGGATCGAGCAGCAAACCGGTGCGCGCGGCGACCTGTTCTTCATGCCCGGCTGCGCGCAGCGCATCGCAACGATCCGCCGTGCGCCGGTCCTGCCAGACGATGGCTGGCGCGACCGGCTCGCCAGTGACTCGATCCCACAACACCACGGTCTCGCGCTGATTGGTGATGCCGAGGGCGGCGAGGTCCTTCGCTTCGATCCCGGCACGGGCCAGCACCTCGGTGATGGTCGCCGACTGCGAGGCCCAGATCTCGTTGGCGTCATGCTCGACCCAGCCGGGCTGCGGGAAGTACTGCGTGAACTCGCGCTGCGCGACCGCGACGATGCTGCCCGCACGATCGAACAGGATGGCGCGTGAGCTGGTGGTGCCCTGGTCCAGCGCGAGAACGTAGCGCGACATGCGGTGCCTCCTGGAAGTGGTTGCGCTGCCGTCAACCGCGGCGCGCTGCGATCCAGCGATCGAGGATTTCCGGCGCCTCCGGGCCCAGATGCAATCCCAGCTTGCTGCGCCGCCAGAGGATGTCCTCGGCGGTCTGCGCCCATTCCTCGCGCATCAGATAGTCGATCTCCGCAGCGTACAGGCCCGGAAGCACCGCTTCACCCAGATCCGCAAGGCAGGTCGCCGCGCCCAGGAACCGCTGCATCCGACTGCCATAGGCTCGCGCAAGCCGAAGGCGCAAGGCAAGCGGAAGCCAAGGCCAGCGCGCCGCGGCCTCGCGCAGAAAGCGATCGAAGTCGCCCTCCGGCAGATCGCCGCCCGGCAGCGCCACGCCCGCCGTCCACGCCGCGCGGCGCGTGCCGAGTTGCGGCACGATGCAGTCGAGCGCTTCCTCCGCGAGCACCCGATAGGTAGTCAGCTTGCCGCCGAAGATCGACAACGCCGGCGCGCCGGCATCGTCCAGATCGAACACGTAGTCACGGGTCACGCTGGACGGGTCGTCGGAGTCGTCGTCGAGCAACGGGCGCAGCCCTGCAAAACTCCAGACCACATCGGATGGCGCGATGGTCTTGCCGAAATAGCGATTCGCCATGCCACACAGATAGTCGATCTCGTCTGCGCTGATCTGCGCGGCACCGGGATCGCCCAGATGCTCGACATCGGTCGTGCCGACCAGGGTGTAGTCGCGCTCGTAGGGCAGCGCGAAAACGATGCGTCGATCCACTGCCTGGAATATGTATGCGTAGTCGTGATCGAACAGCCGCGGCACCACGATGTGGCTGCCCTTGACCAGCCGCACGCGGTGCTTGTCGCGCAGCGGCGATCGATCGCGGACGAACTCGGCCGCCCACGGCCCTGCCGCGTTGACCAGCGCGCGGGCACCCACCTCGCGACGCCCACCAGGACCTGCGAGCACCGCGCGCCAGATGTGTTCGCGGCGCACCGACTCGCAGCGGGTGCGGGTCAACACGGTCGCACCGCGTTCGCGCGCATCGATCGCGTTGAGCACCACCAACCGCGCGTCATCGGCCCAGCCGTCCGAGTACTCGAAGCCGCGGCGGAAATCCGCCTTCAGTGCGGCGCCCGCGGGGTGCGTGCGCAGATCGACGCCGCGCGAGCCGGGCAGGCGTTTGCGTCGCGCCAGATGGTCGTACAGGAACAGCCCCGCGCGGATCATCCAGCTCGGTCGCAGGTGCGCGTCGTGCGGCATCACGAAGCGCATTGGCCACATGATGTGCGGTGCGGCCGAGATCAGCTGCTCGCGCTCGGCGAGCGCCTTGCGCACGAGGCGGAACTCGTGGTGCTCCAGGTAGCGAAGCCCGCCGTGGATCAGTTTGGTGCTGGCCGAGGAGGTGTGACTGGCCAGATCGTCCTGCTCGACCAGCAGCACCGACAAACCGCGACCGGCCGCATCGCGTGCAATGCCCACGCCGTTGATGCCACCGCCGACGATCAGCAGGTCGTGCACCTCAGCCGCACTGGTCGCTGCTTCATCCATGGCTCAATCCCGGCAGCGCGCCGCAACGCTCATCCGGACAGCTGCGCCGCCACCGCGCGCGCGATCACGTCGCTGACGCGCACGTTCGATTCGACGGTCACCCCGGCAATGTGCGGCGTCAACAGCAGGTTCGGCAGCCCGGCGAAAAGCCGCCCGGTCGCGGCATCGACGGGCTCACGTTCGAACACGTCCAGCGCGGCACCAGCCAATCGCCCGGCCCGCAGCGCTTCGACCAGCGCGTGCTCGTCCACCACGCCGCCACGCGCGGCATTGATCAGGATCGCGTCGGGCTTCATCCGCGCCAGCGCGCTGGCGTCGATCAGCCGCGTGGTCTGCGGCGTCAGCGGCACGTGCAGGCTGATCACATCGCTGCTGGCGAGCAATTCGGCGAAGCTCAGGTTGCGCGCATCGGCCCAGGCGGGATGCGCGGCCGGCAGAAAGGGGTCGTGGGCGGCGATCGTCATGCCGAGCGCGCCCGCGCGGCTGGCGGTCTCGCGCGCGATCGCCCCGTAGCCGATCAGACCCAACTGTTTGCCCGACAGCTCGCGCCCCATCAGGCGCTGGCGCGGCCACTCTCCGGCGACGACCGAGTCGCTGGCGAACCAGGCGCCGCGCAGCAGCAGCAGCGCCGCGGTGATGACATATTCGGCCACCGACAGATCGTTCGCGCCGGTGGCCGGGAACACCGCGATTGCGCGCGCCTTGCAGGCATCGACGTCGATGTTGTCCAGACCCACGCCGAGGCGTCCGACTACTTTCAGGCGCGGCGCTGCATCGAGCAGCGCTCCGCGCACCTGGGTGCGATTGCGCACGATCACCGCACGCGCATCGGCGACCGCAGCGCGCAGTGCCTCGGGCGCGTCGACCAGTTTGTGATCGTAATGCACGTCGAAGGCGGACAGATGCTCGCCGATGGCGGCCTCGTCCATGAACTCGGTGATGACGATGTCGGCCATTTGCATTCCTCGTGGGCCAAGGCCCGGGTGTCGACTCAAGCGTGCCGCAACAAACCCTGGATCTCGTCGTGCAGCGGGCGCGCGATCGACAGCCCCTCGCGCGCTGCGCGATCGCGCAGCGCGAGCCGGCGCTCGCCCGGCAGACGGACGTCCGGGTCTGCGGTGATCGCCTCCAGCAGCACGCCCATGCGGCTGGCATAGGCGCCACCCGAAAGCGGCCCGGGGTCCAGGGCGATGAAAACCTGCCCCATGTCGGGAGGCCCGCCCTGGTCGTCGAAGAACGAGCTCGCTTCCCAACCCCAGGCAGAACCCGTCAGTGCAGCGGCGAGGACTTCGACCATCAGGGCGAGTGCGGCGCCCTTGGCGCCGCCGATCGGCATCAGCGTGCCGGCCAGTGCGGCCGTCGGATCCGTGGTGGGTTGCCCCGCGGCATCCAGCGCCCAACCTTCAGGGATGGACCTGCCGGCTTTCTGCGCGGCCACCACCTTGCCGCGGGCTGCGACCGAGATCGCCAGATCGACCACCAGCGGCGCTCGCGCCGCAGGCAGAGGTGCTGCGAAAGCGAGCGGATTGGTTCCGAGCATCGGCCGTCGGCCACCCCAGAAGGCCATCGCCTTCGGGGTGTTGCCGAGTACCAGACCGACCAGCCCTGCAGCCGCCAGGCGTTCGGCATGCGCTCCCGCCTGGCCAAAGTGATGCGAACGGTGGAGTACCGCCACCGCGATGCCGGACGCCCGCGCCAACGGCGCCAGCACCGCCAGTGCCGCGTCGATCGCCGGATAGGCATAGCCGTTGCCGGCATCGACGCGCAGTGCCGCCGCGGCGACCTGTTCGACCCGCGGCACGGCGCGGCCATCCACCTTGCCGCAACGTGCATGCATCGCATACGGAGGGACGCGCGACAGGCCGTGCCCGGCCTGCCCGTCCGCTTCGGCTGCAACCAGTGCGCGGGCGGTGGCGCCGGCATTGCTCGCCGTCGCACCGCTCGCTTCGAGCGCGGCAGCGGCGAGCGCCTCGGCCTCACCCAGGCCGAGCTGGACGGTATCGACCACGCGCGCGGACTCAGGCGCTGCGGTAGAGCTTGGTCATCACGAATTCGCGGTGCCCGAGCGCCTCGGCTGCAGTCAGGCGCCCGTTGGACGTGCGCACGATCATGTCGATCAGCACATCACCCGCCTGGTCGATGGTCATCTCGCGACGCACGATGCCGGAGACGTCCACGTCGACATGCTCCGACATCAGCCGCACGGTGCGCGGATTTCCGGTGACCTTGATGACCGGCATGATCGGATTGCCGATCACGTTGCCCTGCCCGGTCGGGAAGATGTGCACCACGTATCCCGCCGCCGCCTGCAAGGTGCAGCATTCGGCCGCTGCCGAGGATGTGTCCATGAAGTACAGGCCCGGTCCGGCAGCAGGTGCCTCGGCAGGCTGCAAAACGTCGATGAAGCTGATCTTCTTGCCGATCTTCTCGAGGTTGCCGAGCGCTTTCTCTTCGATGGTCGTAAGACCGCCGGCGATGTTGCCCTTGGTGGGCTGGCTGTCGGACAAATCGGAGGTCTTGTGCGCCTCGATCACGTCATCCTGATAGGCCTGCCAGGTTTGCATGAACTTCTCGCGCACGGCCGGCGTGGCAGCGCGCGCGGCCGCGAGGTGCTCGGCGCCGGTCAACTCGGAGGTCTCGCCAAAACACCCGTAAAGACCTGCAGGCACCAGCTTGTCGTACATGTTGCCGACGGTCGGGCACGAGGCCAAACCGGTGGTCGTGTCGGATTCGCCGCACTTGGCGGCGATCCACAACTCGCTCAAATCGCACGCGACGCGCACCTGCTCGGAGGCCCAGTGCACGAACTCCTTGGCCTTGCGCGATGCTGCAGCGACGGTGGCGATGTCGCCGTTGCCCTCGATCCAGAAGCCGACCACCGGCTTGCCGGTTGCGGCGATACCCTCGACGATCCGCGTCGTCCAGCCCGGCTCGATGCCGATCACGATGCAGGCGGCGACGTTCGGATTCGAGCCGGTGCCGATCATGGTCCGGAAGTGCAGATCGAGATCCTCTCCGAACTGCAGCCGCCCATACGCGTGGGGCAAGGCGATGGTGCCCTGGATATGGGCCGCAACCGCTTCGCATGCGGCGTTCGAGATGTCGTCGACCGGGAGGATCGCCACGTAGTTGCGCACGCCCACGCGGCCGTTCTCGCGCCGATAGGCCCAGATCTTGCGGTTTTCGCTCATGTTCGATGGCTCCCCGGAATTACCAGCGCTTGGTCTTGAGGTTGTGGACGTGCACGTGCTCGCCGCGCTTCACCGGTGCGACGATGCGCCCAATGTCTTGACCGTACTTGACGACGGTGTCGCCCACCGCGAGATCCTTCAGGGCCACCTTGTGGCCGATCGGCACGTCGGCTCCGACGATCAGCCGGAAATCGCTGTCGTCGTGGGTCACCACACAGAGCATGTCGGTGCTGGCCGTCAGGCCCTCCACCACCACCACCCCGACGTTGTCGGCCGGGTCGTGCACCAGAAGATGCGGGACGCTCACAACGCCTCCTTCAGTAGTGATCTAACTCTTGTAGAACACATAATACAGCAGATACTGGACGAGGCCGCAAGCGTGGCATTACCCTCGCGTCTCCGACCCGCAGCCTGCAGGCATCCGACCCGCCATGGACGCGTCGCCGCAATATCGCCCGCTGTACCGCCAGGTCTACGACTTCCTGGTGAAACAGATCGCGGAATCCGCCTGGCTGCCGAGCGAGGCGCTGCCCAGCGAACAGGCGCTCGCGGATCAGCTGCGGGTCAGCCAGGGCACGGTGCGCAAGGCGCTCGATGCGCTGGCAGTCGAGAAGGTCGTCGAGCGCCGGCAAGGCAAAGGTACGTTCGTCGCCGAACACACCCAGGAGCGCGCCTTGTTCCGCTTCTTCCGGCTCGCCAGACCCGGCGGCGAGCGCACCTCGCCGACAAGCACGGTCGAGTCGGTGAAGCGGCGGATCGCCCGCGCGTCCGAGGTGCGAAAGCTGGGTCTCGATCGTGGCGAACAAATCGTCGAGATCGTGCGCACGCGTCTGGTGGGCGGACACCCGGCCGTGTTCGAGCGCAATATCCTGCCGCTGCGACACTTTCCGGACATCGATCGCAAACTGCCGTTGCCGAACACGCTGTACGCGCTGTTCCAGCAGGAATACGGCGTCAACATCGTCAGCGCCGAGGAACAGCTGCGCGCCGACGCCACCCGGCCCGAGGACGCACGACGTCTGCAACTGGCAGTCGGTGCACCGCTGTTGCACCTCGAGCGGGTCGCGATCGCGCTGGACGGCAGCCGGGTCGAGTGGCGAATCAGCCGCTGCGACACGTCGCGCCTGGTCTACGCCATCACCTTGTCCTGACCGGCATCGGGCGCAGGCACCTCCCCATGGCTACCGTCCTGTGCATAGGTCACGCGGTGCAGGACTTCGTGTTCGGCGTTGCCGAACTGCCCTCCAGCGCCGAGAAGCATCGCGCGACGTCGTTTACCAGCGTTGGCGGCGGCCCGGCGGCCACTGCGGCCGTGGCGATCTCGAAACTTGGTGGCGCGGCCGTGCTGGCGGCGCGACTCGGCGAAGATGCAGTGGCCGACGTGATCGAGGCCGAACTCGCCGGCTACGGCGTGGACTGCACGCTGCTGCGCCGCTTTGCGGGTTGCGCCTCGTCGACCTCGGCGGTTTTCGTCGATGCCCACGGCGAGCGGTTGATCGTCAACTACCTCGATCCGGCGATCCCGGCATCGGCGGGCTGGCTGCCGGACCCGCGCGAAGCCGGATGCCAGGCCGTGCTCGCCGACACGCGCTGGCCGGAGGGCGCACTGACAGGACTGACTGCCGCGCGGATTGCCGGGATACCCGGCGTGCTCGATGCCGACCGCCCGATCCCCGCCAACCGCGCGGTCCTCGCCGCCGCGAGCCATGTGGCCTTCTCGCACGAGGCGCTGTCGGAATACACCGGCGAACACGATCCGGTTCGCGCACTGCAGATCGCGGCCCGCGGGCTCGACGCGTGGTGCTGCGTCACGGTCGGCGCGCAGGGCGTGCATATCCTGGCGCGCGGCGAACATCGGCACTTGCCCGGTCATCGCGTCAACGTGGTGGACACGCTGGGGGCCGGCGATGTCTGGCACGGCGCCTTCGCACTGGCGCTGGCCGAAGGCGAACCGGCGTTGGCCGCCGCGCGCTTCGCCTCTGCGGCCGCGGCGCTGAAAGTGCGCCGTGCCGGCGGCCGCGCCGGCGCGCCGAGCCGCGTCGAACTCGACGCCTTCCTGGCTTCCCATCCGGAGTAGCGCGATGCAACTATCTGCAGGCAAATACCGCGGGATGCGCCGCCTCGCCGATCGGCAAGGACGGTTCAAGATGACCGCGGTCGACCAGCGCCCGCCGATCAAGAACCTGATCCGCGAGCGCCGCGGTACCGAACACGCACCGTGGGCGGATGTCGCCGGCTTCAAGGAGATGTTGATCCGCGAGTTGCAGGGCGAGTCCACCGCGATGCTGCTCGATCCGCACTTCGCCTACCCGCGCGGCGTGACCATGCTCGATGCCTCGCTGGGCATGATCCTCACGCTGGAGGACTCGATCTTCGGCGAGACGCCGGGCGGTCGGTTGTCGGCAGAGATCGACGACTGGTCGGTGGAGAAGATCAAGCGCGCCGGCGGCGACGCGGTCAAGGTGTTGACCTGGTACCGCCCGGATGCCGATCCGGCAGTGTGTACAGCCCAGCAGGCCTTCACCGAACGTGTCGGTGAGGCCTGTCGTCGATACGACCTGCCCTACGTGTTCGAGTTGCTGGTCTATCCCCTCGCGCGCGACGCCGAGCAGACCCGCGACTATGTGGAGATGCGCTCGAAGCATCCCGAACTGGTGCTCGAGAGCGTGCGCACTTTTGCCGACCCGAAGTACGGCGTCGATCTGTTCAAGCTCGAAAGCCCGATCCACGCCGCCGACCTGCCTGCACCGGACGCGGCGGGTGCGGATCAGGTGCAGGCGCTGTTCGACGAGTTGGGATGCGCCGCGGCGCGGCCGTGGGTGATGCTGTCCGCAGGCGCCGGCATGGAGCAGTTCCGCAACGTACTGCACTACGCATATGCCGCCGGCGCCAGCGGCTACCTCGCCGGGCGTGCGATCTGGCTGGATGCCTTCAAGCGTTTTCCGGATTGGCAGGCGATCGAGACCGGCTTGCGCGAACACGCCGTGCCCTACATGCAGCAGCTCAACACGCTCACCGATGGCGCAGCGCGACCGTGGCACCTGCATCCGTGTTATGGCGAAGGTGGGCCGCGCGTGCGGCCCGACGACGCCACTTTCCGTCACGTCTACCCTGGATTCGGAACCTGATATGGCACTCACCTACGGGGTCGCGGTACTCGCCCGACCGACCTTCGATGTTCCATTCGCCGAGGACATGAAGGCGCGCGCCTTCGCCGCGCTGGATGCAGCCGGCATCCGCACCGTCGGCCCGCGCGAGCTGCTGTTCGATCGCGCCGCTGCGGAGCGGGCCCTGGCCGAGATCGGCGCGGCGGGCGCCATCGACCTGATGCTGATCCTGCAGATCACCTTCACCGATGCCACGATGACGGTGGAGATCGCGCGCGGTTCGCGCGTGCCGCTGGCGATCTGGGCGGTGCCGGAACCGCGTGCCGGGGGCCGCCTGCGGCTCAATGCCTATTGCGGACTGAACCTCGCAGCGCACGCGCTGGGCCGCGCCGGCATGCCGCACGGCTGGCTGTATGCAGACCCGGGCGAGCAAGGTCTCAGCGACAGCCTGCGGGCGCTGGCGACACCGACCACGCCATCGAGCTCGCAGGCGCGGCCGCCGGCGAGCAGCGGCGCCCCGATCGATCGCGCGGCCGCCGAACGCGCGTTGGCGAAGCTCGATGGCAGCACCATCACCGTGGTCGGCGAACACCCCGATGGTTTCGATACCTGCGAGTACGACGGTGCGCTGTTGCAGCGCCTGGCCGGCCTGAAGATCGAAACGGTGCAGCTGAATCGGCTGTTCGACAAGGCCCGCGCAGCGGACGCGACCCGCGTCGCGGGCGTGCGCGCCGCCGCTGCTGCCGAGGTCAGCGGGCTCGATGAAGTGGATCAGGAGCAGCTCGATCGCTCGTTCCGTGTTTTCTGCGCTTTGCAGGATGTGCAGCGCGAGACCGGCGCTCAGGGACTGGCGGTGCGCTGCTGGCCGGAGATGTTCACCGAATACGGCTGTGCTGCGTGCGGACCGATGGCGATGATGAACGGCCAGCGCGTGCCGTCGGCGTGCGAGGCCGACGTCAACGGCTCGATCACGCAGCTGCTGTTGCAGACGCTGGCCGACGAGCCGGCGTGGATGGCCGATCTGGTCGACATCACGCCGGCGGACGACAGCGCCGTGCTGTGGCACTGCGGCCTGGCACCGCTGTCGATGCGCGACCCGCAGGCACAAGCGCAGGCCACGATCCACACCAACCGCAAGATGCCGCTGTTGCATCAGTTCCCGATCAAGCCGGGACGCATCACGCTGGCGCGGCTTTCGCGCTCGCGCAATCAGGTCAAGCTGATGATCGCGGGCGCCACGGTGGTGCGCGCACCGATGGCATTCACCGGCTGCTCCGGCACCGTGCGCTTCGATCGCCCTGCCGGAGAGGTCAGCGAACGGATCATGCAGGAAGGCCTCGAACACCACTTCGCGCTGGCCTACGGGGATCACCGCCCTGCCCTGCGCGGTGTCGCCGAACGCTGGAACCTGCCGGTGCTCGAGCTGGCATGAGCCCCCTGCCCACCGGCATCGAACCACCCGACTGGGGCCGGACCCCGGCGCTCGCCGTGACTGGCGTGGCGCAGCGGGACGGCAGCGGCGGCGTGCGCGTGCCGACCAGCGCGGGCCCGCTGACCATCACCCTGCACGAGGTCGGTGCGCGCTTGCGCCTCGGACCGAGCGCCCGCGACTACGGCATCCTGGTCGCAGCTCCGACGGCGCTGGCCATCGAGTTGACTGCCACAGCCGACCGCACCCGGATCGCCGCCGGTGATCTCGTGCTGGCCATCGAACACGAGCCGCTGGCCTTCACCCTCGAGCACGGCGGTCGCCGCGTGCAGTCATCGCCGAGCGATGCGCATTTCGTGCGCCGCTTCCGCATTCCGCCGTTTGCCCGGCTCGAACAGGGCTGGCTGCTCGGCCTCGAGCTGGGGCACGCCACGCGTGTCTACGGGCTGGGCGAAAAGTGGGGCCGTCTCGACCATCGCGGCGAACTGATCCGCTCTTTCAACCACGACGCGCTTGGCGTCAATTCCGAGCGCAGCTACAAGAACACGCCGTTCGCCTGGAGCCCGGATGGCTGGGGCGTGTTCATCCATACCGCGGCCGCCGTCACCCATGCGGTCGGCTTCGCGCCGTGGTCGCAACGGGCGTACGTGGTCGAGGTGGATAGTCCCTCGCTGGATGTTTTCCTGCTCAGCGGTCGCGATGCCGCTGAACTGCTCGCGCAGTACACCAGCCTGACCGGGCGCGCGCCGATTCCGCCGCGCTGGAGCCTCGGTGTGATTCTTTCCAAGGCCTACTACAAGGACGCCGAGGAAATCCTCGCGGTGGCCCGCGAGGTGCGCCGGCGCGGAATGCCCTGCGAGACCATCACCTTCGATGGGCGCGCGTGGCAGGACACCGACACCCGTTTCGCGTTCGAATGGTGCCCGAAGCGCTATCCGGATCCGCAGCCGGTGATCGCGGAACTCAAGGCGCTGAGCTTTCGCATCTGCGTGTGGGAATACCCGCTGATTTCGGTGAAGAATCCCTTGTTCGCCGAGCTCGCCCAACGCGGCTGGCTGCTCAAGGATCGCCGCACCGGCGAGGCCTATCGCTACCAGTGGGACCTCGAACCGTTCGGACCGGTGCTGACGCCACTGCCGGAATCCGGCCTGCTCGACTTCACCCATCCCGAGGCCTATGCCTACTGGCGGGATCGACATCGCGCGCTGTTCGATGCCGGCGTGGACATGATCAAGGCAGACTTCGGCGAGCAGGTCGACGAACACATGGTGGCGAGCAACGGTGCGTCCGGCAGCGAGCTGCACAATGCCTACGCGCTGCTCTACAACCGCTGCGTGTACGAGGCGGCCGAACGCTACGCCAGGCACGGCGCGTTCCTGTTCAGCCGTGCGGCCTGGGCCGGTTCGCAGCGTTATCCCTCGCAATGGGGCGGCGACCCGCAGGCCGATTGGGGGGGGCTTGCTGCCAGCATTCGCGGCGCACTGTCCTGGGGGCTCAGCGGCGGTCCGTACTTTGCCACCGATGTCGGCGGTTTCTATGCCGATCGGCGCGACCCCGAGCTGTATGTTCGCTGGGCGCAAGCCGCGATTTTCTCGGCCCACCTGCGCCTGCACGGCATCGGCTCACGCGAGCCATGGAGCTATGGCGCGGATGCGGAAGCGGCCGTGAACGCGGCACTCGAACTGCGCCAGCGGCTGCTGCCCTACCTCCAGGATTGCCTTGCCCAGGCCCACGCCAGCGGATTGCCGGTGCAACGCGCGATGGTGCTGGCCTGCCCCGCCGACCCTGCTGCGTGGTCGTTCGAGACCCAGTTTTTTTTTGGGCCCGACATCCTGGTCGCGCCGTGCCTGGCGCCGGGAGGCGGCGTGGAAATCTATTTGCCCCCGGGCGACTGGCAACGCTGTGGTTCCGGCGAGCCATTGGCCGGTGGCCGCACGCATCGACTGCAACTCGGGCTGTCGGACATCGCGATGTTCATGCGCGCCGGGACCCAAGGGCTGCCGACAGGGGAAACTCATGCAACCGCTTGAGATCGCAATGGCTGCGGCCTCGAACGGACGACAAGGGGTGTTACCGGGATCCGTCTCGCGACACACGGGCTGCGCCGTTTGCGCGTGCCCCGTGCCAGCGTGAAGTGACGGGTCAATCTGCACGCGGCAAACCAGCCGCGGCGACTACCTGCTGGGGAGAGGAAAACATGCAGCACATCAAGCCCAAACGCCCGCCGATCCATCGGCTGGCCGCCGCCATCATCGCCACGCTCGCAAGCGCACAGGCCGTGGCACAGGAACCACCCGCCGAGGACGACAAGCCCACCACGCTCGACGCCCTCGTCGTGACCGCCCAGAAGCGCGAGCAGTCATTGCAGGAAGTGCCTGTCGCGGTGACTTACGTCGATGGCACGCAGGTCGATCGGCTCGGCGGATTCAACATCGAACAGTTGAAGCTGCTGGTGCCCTCGCTCAACGTGCGCAAGACCAACACCGCGCTCAATCAGGCACTGTTCCTGCGCGGCGTCGGCACGATCAATTTCGCCATTGCAGCGCAGCCCAGCGTGGCCGCCGTGCTCGACGGGGTCGTGCTGTCGTCGGCTGGTGAAGCCTTCGGCGATCTGTACGACGTCGAGCGGATCGAGGTGTTGCGCGGACCGCAGGGCACGCTGTTCGGCAAGAACGCCTCGGCTGGCGTGGTCAACATCATCTCGAGGATGCCGAGCGAAGATTTCGGCGGCTACATCGACGTCGGCTGGTTCGAGGACAACGAAAGGCGCATCAAGGCGTCCATCGACGTGCCGTTTTCTCCGGCCTTGCGGTCGCGCACCACCGTGACCTGGGGCCAGTTCGACGGCAACATCGAGAACCTCAGCTCCAGCGCCGCAGGCGGCACCGTCAACGGTTACGATCGCAAGGGCATCCGCAGCATTTGGCAAGCCGACCCGTCGGACAATGTCCTGCTCACCTTCATCGCCGACTACCGCGACTCGGACGACAACTGCTGCGTCGAAGTGATCGGCCAGGCACCGACCGGGGCCAACGGCGCCGCGTTGAACTCCTTGCTTCGCACCAACTTCCAGGGCGACGCGACGCGGGAGGTACGCCAGAACCTGCAGATGCGCTCGACCGAAGAGGCCTGGGGCTTTTCCCTGCAGGCGGATGTGAGTCTGGAAAACTCGACGCTGACCTCGATCACGGCTTACCGTACCTGGGATTCCACCGAATTCCGCGAGGGCGACTGGCTGGACACGCCGGCGGCCTACGTCGGCAACGCGTTCGCGCAGTTGCACGACTTCGGGCCACAGGAAACGGACACGTTCTCGCAAGAGCTGCGCCTGGCCGGTTCCATGGACTTCGTCGACTATGTGCTGGGCGCGTACTACTCGCAGACCGACGCGGAACGCTTCTTCCAGCGCGACACCATCGTCTGCCGCTCGACGACGTCGGCGCCGGATGCCACCGGTCTCGCACCTTGCCGCCCGGGCAGCTCCGTGGTCGAGTCGCCCTCCGCCAGTGCCTTGTTCGGTGCCGATTTCAAGAATCTCGCGGTCTTCGCGGATGGGACCTTCCCCGTCGCGGACCGCTGGAACCTGATCGGCGGCCTGCGCTGGACGCGCGATGAAATCAGCTACAACCACCTGTACAACTTCTCGCCGATTCCGGGCCCGGGAATTCGCACCCAGGCCGGCGGCGGAACGGCTTTCCTCAGTGGCAGCGACGATTCCACCGAGCTTTCCGGTCGCGCCGGCGTGCAGTGGGAGATGAACGACGACTTCATGACTTACCTGACCTACTCGCGCGGCTACAAGGGGCCAGCCTTCAACGTGTTCTTCAACATGGGTCCGAACAACACGCAGGTCATCGAAGCCGAGACCGCGGACTCGTTCGAGCTCGGCTTCAAGTCCACGCTGGCCGACGGCCGCATCTTCGTCAGCGGCGCTGCGTTCTCGGCCAAGTACGACAACTTCCAGGCCAACAACTTCCTGTTCCTCAATGGGGCGCTGATCACGACGCTGACCAATGCCGGTGAGGTGACCACCGAGGGCGTCGAGCTCGAGATCATCGCGCAAGCGACCGATGCCCTGTCCTTCAGTGGTGGCATCGCGTATACCGACGCGCAAGTCGACCGCTTCCCGGTGCCCGCCACCGCGCCGCCGGGCACCCAGCCCACGGTGCGCAGCGGCACGCAGCTGCCCCTCGCGCCGAAACTGAAGGCCTCGCTCGGCGCGCAATACCTGTTCGAGTTCGAGGCGTTCAACTTCACGCCGGGAATGATCTTCGCCTACCAGGATGAACAGTGGTCGGATCTCAACGAGCCGGCCGCGCTGCGCATCCCGAGCTACTCCACGCTGGACCTGAGCTTCACCTTCGCCGACAAGGACGATCGCTACCGACTGTCGTTCATCGGTCGCAACGTCTTCGACGAGCAGTTCGTGGCGTTGCGCACCGCGGGCGGCCCCGGCGGCGTGCCGAGACTGCAAATTCCGCGCGAAGCGGATCGCTACTTCGGCCTGCAGTTCCGGATGAACTTCGGCGCCTTCTGAGTCGAAGGACGGGCCCCTCTCCGGAGGGGCCCGTCATCCTGATGTCCTGCGCGAATTGCGGAACAACACTCCCATGCGTGTGCTCGATCGCCTGATTTCGTTGCTGGCCTTCATCAACAAACCCGTGGCCCGCACTGGCAGCGCGGCCGCAGGCGCGTTGATTGCCTGCATGTTGACTCTGGCGATGGCACAGATCGTCTCGCGCGCAGCCTTCAGCCACACCCTCGACTGGGCTGAGGAACTGGCGCGCTTCATGCTGGTCTGGGCCGTGCTGCTGGTGGCCCCGTTCGCCTATCGCAGCGGTGCGAAGGTCGCCATCGATGCACTGGTGCAGTCGCTGCCACCACGCCTGCTTCGACTCACGAGCATCGTGCTCAATCTGCTCGCTGGCTGGATCTGCGTGATGTTGCTGATCGAAAGCTTCGCGTTCTGGCAGCGCGGCTTGGCGCTGTCGGCGTCCGCCTTGCCGATCCGCATGGCCTGGGTCTATGCCATCGTGCCCGTCGCACTGCTGGCGCTGCTGCTGGTGGCGGCCGAACTGGTGCTGCGCCTGATCGCCTCGGCGTATCGTCCGGATCCGAAACTGCGACTGGTCGGCTCGGTCGCTTCGGTCGACGAGGGCTGAGGCGCATGTCCGCCGCCTACTTCTGGTTCTTCGTGATGCTGCTGGCGCTCGGCATGCCGGTGGTGTTCGCGCTGTTGGTCGGACCGGGCCTGAGCCTGATCCTGGATGACCAGCAGCCCTATTTCGCCGCACTGCTGTCGCGACTCTACAACGGCGTCGACAGCTTTCCGTTGTTGGCGGTACCGTTCTTCATCCTTGCCGGCGAGCTGATGAACTCCGGCGGCATCACCGCGCGCATCGTGCGTTTCAGCCAGTCGCTGGTGGGTCACGTGCGCGGTGGACTCGCGCAGGTCAACATCATGTCCTCGATGCTGTTCGCCGGGATCTCGGGTTCTGCAGTGGCCGATGCCTCGGCAATCGGCAAGATGATGATCCCGGCGATGGAGGCCAACGGCTACAAGCGCAGCTTCGCCGCGGCCGTCACCGCGGCGGCTGCGGTGATCGGGCCGATCATCCCGCCCTCCGGGATCATGATCCTCTACGGCTTCGTGATGAACCTGTCGGTCGGCGCGCTGTTTGCTGCCGGCCTGGTGCCCGGCCTGTTGATGGGCGCGGGCCTGATGGTCATGACGCGCCTGTTGGCGACCCGCTACAACTTGCCGGTGGCGGCCCCGCGCGCGAGCTGGGCCGAGCGCGGTCGTTCGTTCCGGGCCGCGATCCTTGCACTGGTGCTGCCGGTGATCCTGCTCGGCGGCATGCTGAGCGGCATCTTCACCGCCACCGAGGGCGCTGCGGTCGCTGCCACCTACGCACTGCTGGTGACGCTGTTCGTGCTCAAGAGCCTGAAGGCCGGCGAACTGCCGGGCATCTTCATCGCCACCGCAGTGCAGTCGGGCGTGATCCTGCTGCTGGTCGGCGCCGCCGTTACCTTCGGCTGGTTGGTAACGATGTCCGGCATGGCCGAGAACATGGCGACCATGCTGCTCGGCCTCACCGACAATCCGCTGATCCTGCTGCTGCTGCTCAACCTGCTGCTGTTCGTGCTCGGCATGTTCCTCGATGCGGGGCCCGCGATCCTGATCCTCGGGCCGGTGCTGTCTCCGGTATTTACCTCGCTCGGCGTCGATCCGATCCACTTCGCGATGATCATGTGCATCAACCTCACGGTCGGACTGATCACACCGCCGATGGGACTGGTGTTGTTCGTCACCGCATCGATCGCCAACGAGCGCGTGGAACGCATCGCGCGCGCCTTGCTGCCATTCCTGTTCGTGCAGGTTCTGGTGATCGTCGCCGTCACCTGCTTCCCGGCACTCACGCTGACGCTGCCGCGCTGGCTGGGGCTGATCCAGTGAGTGCCGCCCGATGACCGGCACCTTCGGTTCACGCGTGTTGCTGGCCTTGATCCTGCTCGGCTGCGTCGCGGGCATCCTGGCCACCCGGATCGAGCGCCCGGAGCTGACGATCCGGATCGCTTTCCTGGCATCCAAGGACGACGAGGACTACGTCGGCGCACTGGCATTCAAACAGACCGTCGAAGCGCGGATGCCCGGGCGGGTGCTGGTGCAGATCTTTCCGTCGGGCCAGTTCTGCGGCAGCGAACGGGAGTGCATCGAGGGCCTGCAGAGCGGCGTACTCGAGATGCACCAGACTACGGTCGGCGGCCTTGCGGCACTTTACGGCGCCGCGCAGGTGCTCGACCTGCCCTATTCGTTCCGCGATGACGCAGTCGTCGAATGCGTGATGGACGGCCCGCTGGTCAAAGCCATAGGCGATGCGATGCTGGCCGACGGTCTGGGCCTGCGCCTGATGGCGGTGGGCAATACCGGCGGCTGGCGCAGCTTCGGTACCACCAAACGGCAAATTGCTGCGGCCGATGACCTGGCCGGACTGCGGATCCGAACCCTGCCCTCGGCCCTCGAACAACAGATGGTGCGCGACCTCGGCGCCGCACCGATGGCCCTTCCCTGGTCGGAGGTCTACGTCGCCCTGAGCGCCGGGCTGCTGGACGGAATCAAGAACAGCCCGCAGGACATCGTCGGCATGAAGCTCGACGACCATGTGCGCTACCTCTACATCGATCGACACAGCTACATGGCCGCGCTGTGGTGGTACTCCGAGAAGCAGTGGCAAAACCTGCCGGCTGATGCGCGCGACGCGGTCAGCGAGGGATTCCGCGCGCTGGCCAAAGCCACGCGGCAGGCTGCCATCGATCGCGAGCTGCCGGCGATGGCAACCTTCCAGCGCCGTGGCGGCGTGGTCCACATCGCCTCTGCCGAACAGCGCGGCGAACTCAAGCGCCGCACCGCCGGTCTGCGCGCCTGGTACCCGTCGCGCTACGGTTCCGAGTGGCTCACGAAACTCGACATCGAAATTGCACGTTGTGAAGCCGCACACGTCCCTGTCAGCCCCTGATCATCCAAGAGCACTCCAATGCGTATCCTGTTCGTCGATGCCGGAAACTACTGCCGCTCGCCCGCTGCCGAGGCGGTAGCCCGCAGCCATGCCGCCCGTGCCGGCCTTGCGCAGCAACTGAGCTTTGCCTCGGCAGGGCTCAAGGACAAGCACGCCGGCGACAGCGCCGACCCGAGGACCATCCAAGCCTGCGATGCCCGCGGCTACGACCTCGCGAGCTTCCGTTGTCGCGAGATCACGCCGCAGGACTTCGCGCGATCGGACCTGATCCTTGCCATGGACCGCGAAAACCTCGCGGCACTCGAGGCACGCCGACCTGCGGGTGACCACACGCCGATCCGCCTGTTCCTCGGCGAGCACGAGGTCCCCGACCCGTACTTCGGCGATGCCGACGGATTCGGCACGATGATGGACCAGATCGAAGCGGGCGCTGCCGCGCTACTGGCGCGCCTGGCCACTACAAACGCCGCGCGATGAGCAGGGCCGGACGCACCGGTCGCGCACACGGTGCGCTCCTACAGACCACGCTGTCTCTCAAGAAACGTCCGCCGACCACACCGCTTTTGTAGGAGCGCGCCGCGCGCGCGACCGCAATCTCCAATCACACGGTGCAGCCGGAGCGCATCAGTCGTCGAGCCTGCTGACGCGCGCCGGCTGCGCCTGCTGTATCACGATCTCGACGCGGCGGTTCTGCTGGCGACCGCCGGCGGTCGCGTTGCTGGCCACCGGCAGATCCTGGCCCAAGCCCACCGAGGTGGTGCGATCGCGGCTGACGCCGCGTCCGGTCAGATAATCGCGAACCGATGCGGCGCGTCGCTCCGACAGATCGCGATTGTAGGCGGCCGTACCGGTCGAATCGGTGTGGCCTTCGATGGCAAGATCAAGACCCGGACGGCTGTTCAACGCATCGGCGAGGCGGTCGAGTTCGCGTCGTGCGCCAGGGCGCAATTCGGCGCGATCGGTTTCGAACAACACATCGCCAACGGTAACTACCAGGCCGCGCTCGGTCTGTTTCGCATTCAGATCGGCAAGCTCGGTCTGCATCTGTTGCAACTGCTGGCGTGCCGCGGCGGCATCGGCGCGGGCCCGGGCGGCTTCGTCGCGTGCAAGCTCGGTGTCGCGCCGACCCAGCTCCGCAGCCGTGCGGTCCTGTTCGGACTGCAAGCGGGCCTGGTTGGCGTCGCGATTGGCCTCGTCGGCGTCGCTGCGCGCGTAGCGGGCCTCCTGCCGAGCGTCGTCGGCGCGCATCCGCTCTCGCTGCGCGACCAGCCGCGCGCTGTCCGCCTCGCGGGTACGCGCTTCCACCAGCATCGCCTCGCGATCGCGATCGAGGTCCTTGCCGCGCTGCGTGGCGAACCGCGCCAGGCCCTCGGCTTCGGCAATGCCGACCAATCGACCTGCGAGATACAGGTTCTGGTCGAATTCTTCAGGGCGCATGCGCGGCCCGTCGGCGAGGATCGCCACGGCGAGCTCGGCTTCGCGCAGTTCGGCCGCGGCATTCGGCGCGATGCGCTCGTCCGCGCGCATGTCACGCAACTGGCTCTGCAGCAGTTGTACTTCCGAGTCGACCCGCGGCGTGCTGGCGCAGCCGCTGGCGATGATCGCCGCGGCGAGCAGCGAGATCCGGAAAATCCTCGGGGTGGTGTTCATCGGCTGGCTCCAGTTCGGTCAAGTTCTACGCGCAGAGTGTCGACTGCCGCCTGGAGTGCGGCCGTGGCGGATTCGGCCTTGGCCTGGCGGGTGCGGGCTTCGGCGAGGCGTGCATCGGCGTAGGCGCGATGCGCGGCGCGCTCGCAGTCATCCCAGTCGCGTCGCTCGCAGGAACGCTCCGCCTGCATCAGCTTCTCGCGGGCGACAGCGGCTTCGGTCGGGCTCAGTTGCAGGGCACCTGCGCGTTCCGCGGCGGCGATGCCACCACTGGCGCGCGTGAGTGCGGTTTCCGCGTCGCCGCGATCGGCGATCGCCGCAGCCGGCAATGCCAGCAACAGCGACGCGAGAATCGAATGGAGCATCTTTCTGTTCATGATTGCTTCCCGCGACGACGCCCAGTGCGCCGTGCCTTGAGCTCCAAGCTAGTGATCGCAGCGGCGCATGTCTGTGCGCTGTCGTACGCAGCGGCAGATCCAGGCGCATCCAAAGCCACGCCGCGATGGCGTTTGTGCTTGTGATTGTTGCCATGGCAGCGACTGGGGCAAGTCATCGGTGCTGCGATCGCCGGCATGCCGGCTCCCACAAGGAGGAAGTGGGGTTGAGGCAATCGAATGAGGAAGTGGGGTTGCGGCAATTGAATGAGGCGGTGGGCTTCGAGCAAGTCGTGGAGCCTGGGGATTGCAGTGCGACTGGTTGGTCCTTGTGGGAGCTGCCATGGCAGCGACTGGGGCAAGTCATCGGTGCTGCTGTCGCCGGCATG
>JBBRFN010000027.1:0-27525 GCA_038224265.1 Lysobacterales bacterium | reverse complement strand
GTATCGCGGCCTGTGGCGTTTCGCCAGCCTGCCCGACCTGTGGAACATCGCACGCGGCGGCGTGATCGGCGCGCTGGCGATTGCGCTGGGACTGTTCCTGTTCAACCGGCTCGAGGGCGTGCCGCGCTCGGTGCTGATCGTGTATCCGCTGGTGTTGGTCGTGCTGCTCGGTGCGCCACGCCTGCTGTACCGGTTCTGGAAAGACAATCGCCTCGATTTCGAGCGCCGCACCCCGATGCAGCGGGTGCTGGTGCTCGGTGCCGGTCGCGCTGGCGAGACGCTGGCGCGCGATCTGCGCCGTGACACCCACTATCAGGCCGTGGGTTTTCTCGATGACAACCGCACTTTGCGTGGCGCAAAGCTGCAGGGCGTGCCCGTGCTCGGCACGCTCGAAGACCTGCCGCGGGTTGCCCGCGAAGTGGCCGCCGAAATGCTGCTGATCGCGATGCCGTCGGCGAGCAACCAGCAGATGCAGCGCGTGGTGCAGCTGTGCGAGGACACCGGACTTGCGTTCCGCACCGTGCCGCGCCTGCAGGATGTGGTCGAAGGGCGCTCCAGTTTCAACGAGCTCAAGGAAGTCGCGATCGAGGATTTGCTGGGCCGTGAGCCGGTACAGCTCGACTGGACCGCGATCCGCGGAGAGCTTTCCGGGCGCCGGGTGCTGATCAGCGGCGGTGGCGGCTCGATCGGGGCCGAACTGTGCCGCCAGGTCGCGCGTCTGGGCGCGGGTTCCCTGGGCGTGATCGAACAGTCGGAGTTCAACCTGTACCGCATCGAGCAGGAGCTGCGTCGCGAATTCCCGGACCTGATCCTGCATCCGGTGCTCGGAGATTGCAGCGATCCGGCGGTGAGCGAGCGCGCGATGGCGCAGCTACGGCCGCAGGTGGTGTTCCATGCGGCGGCCTACAAGCACGTGCCGTTGCTCGAAACCCAGGCCCGCGAGGCGTTCCGCAACAATGTGCTGGGTACCCAGGTGATGGCGAGCACGGCCGATCGCCATGGCGTGGGCTGCTTTGTGATGATCTCCACCGACAAGGCCGTCAATCCGGCCAATGTGATGGGTGCGAGCAAGCGCGCGGCAGAGATCTACTGCCAGAACCTCGCCGCGCAGTCGCGCACGCGCTTCATTACCGTGCGTTTCGGCAACGTGCTGGATTCCGCCGGCAGCGTGGTGCCGCTGTTCCGCGAGCAGATCCGCGCCGGCGGGCCGGTCACCGTGACCCATCCGGAGATCACCCGCTATTTCATGACCATCCCCGAAGCCTGCCAACTCATCCTGCAGGCGGCGGCCTTGGGGCAGGGCGGTGAGATCTTCGCGCTCGACATGGGCGAGCCGGTGCGCATCCGCTACCTTGCCGAACAGATGATCCTGCTCGCCGGCAAAGTGCCGGAGCGTGAGATCCCGATCGTCTACACCGGGCTGCGCGCTGGCGAGAAGCTCTACGAGGAGCTGTTCCACGAACAGGAAAGCTACGTGGCGACCGCACACCGCAAGATCTTTCTTGCCTCGCCGCGCAGCATGCCGTGGCAGGATCTGCTGGCGCACCTGCGTCGCGGGGCTGTCGCGTGTGCGAACAACGACAACGAAGAAGCGCTGCGCGTATTGCAGCAAATGGTCCCCGAATTCGCAGCACCGGCTGCCGATTCGCAGGTGATTCCCATGCAGCGTGCTCGTGGGGCCTGATCGCAATGGCCGGGTGCAGCCCCAGGAAAGCGAGCGTATGAAGATCCGCAAGGCGGTGTTCCCGGTCGCCGGGTTGGGTACACGGTTGCTGCCCGCATCGAAGGTGGTGCCCAAGGAGATGCTGCCGATCATCGATCGGCCGTTGATCCAGTTCGCAGTCGACGAGGCGATCGCGGCCGGCTGCGACACGCTGGTGTTCGTGATCAACCGCCACAAACATGCGATCGTCGATCACTTCGATCGCGCGCACGAGTTGGAGTCGCGCCTGGAGCGCTCGGGCAAGACCGAACTGTTGCGGATGGTGCGTGATGTGCTGCCTGCCGGCGTGCGCACGGTATTCGTGACCCAATCCGAAGCCCTGGGTCTCGGGCATGCCGTGCTGTGCGCCGAGCACGCGATCGGCGACGAGCCGTTTGCCGTGCTGTTGCCGGATGATCTGATCTGGAACCCGACCGGCGCGCCGGCGCTGGTGCAGATGGTCGCCGAATCGCAGCGGCTGGGCAGCAGCATCATCGCGGTTGAAGACGTCCCGCGCGCGCACACCGATCGCTACGGCATCGTCTCGGTGGGTCGGGCCGACCTGCGCAGTGCGCGGATCGACGCGATGGTCGAGAAGCCGGCGCCGGACAGTGCGCCGTCGACCCTGGCCGTGGTCGGGCGCTACATCCTGCATCCGCGGGTGTTCCGTTTCCTGCACAGCATGCCGCCGGGGGCGGGTGGCGAGATCCAGCTCACCGATGCGATCGCAGCACTGCTCGCAGTGGAGCCTGTGCACGCCTATCGTTTCGAAGGCGAGCGCTTCGATTGCGGCAACAAGCTCGGCGTCGTCGAGGCCACCATGGCGATGGCGTTGGCGCAGCCGGATATCGCCGCTGCGGTGCGCGCGCGCATGCAGCGCTTGCTGGCCGGCTGACCGCGCTCGCACGAGGCCGCACTGCGTGGACCTCAGCCACATCCTGTTCCACCTCGGTGAGGAACGCGCCCGCTACGACCATGCGGTCGCACCACCGATCGTGCAGAGCAGCAATTTCGCGATGCCGACAGTGGCTGCGATGCGGGCGGCGATGGCGGGCGAGTTCGACGCCCATCTGTACACCCGCGGCAACAATCCCACGGTGCAGATCCTGCGCTGCAAGCTGGCAGCGCTGGAAGGTGCGGAAGAAGCGCTGGTGTTCGCGTCAGGGTCCGCAGCGATTGCCGCTGCGGTGCTGGCGCACGTGCGTGCTGGCGATCACGTGCTGTGTGTGGCCAAGCCATACAGCTGGACCCGTGCATTGGTGCGCGATTGGCTGCCGCGCTTCGGTGTCGAATCCGACTTGATCGACGCGCGCGATCCGGTCGATGTGCAAGCGGCGTTGCGCCCATCGACACGCCTGATCGTGCTTGAGAGCCCGAACTCGCTGACCTTCGAACAGCAGGATCTGGCGGCGATTGCCGCGCTGGCCCGGCCGCGCGGGATCCTGACGCTCGCCGACAACAGCTTCGCGACCCCGCTGGGCCAGTCGCCGATCGCGCACGGCATCGACATGGTCGCGCATTCGGGCACCAAATACCTCGCCGGGCACAGCGATGTGATGGTCGGCACGCTGTGTGCATCGCGTGCCATCTGCGAGGCGGTATTCCGCGGCCCCTACATGACGCTCGGCGCGATCATTTCGCCGCACGATGCCTGGCTGGTACTGCGCGGCCTGCGCACGCTCGAGGTGCGCATGGACCGGATCGGCGCCAGCGCGCGCAAGGTCGCGGCATTCCTTGCGACCCATCCGAAGGTGCGGCGCATGTACTGGCCGCATGCCGAGGACGAGCCGCAGGCGGCACTCACGCAGCGCCAGTTGACCCGGGTCAGCGGCTTGCTGTCGATCGACTTGGCGACCGACCTGGATGGTGTCGAGCGCTTCTGCGATGGACTCCAGCGGTTCCTGATGGCGGTGTCGTGGGGCGGCTACGAATCGCTCGCCCTGCCGATCGCCGGCGTTCGCGACTGGCGCGGGCGTGAGTCGCAAGCCGGTGTGCCGGTGACCCTGGTGCGCCTGTCGATCGGACTGGAGGATCCGCAACTGCTGATCGACGATCTGGCGCAGGCGCTGGCGCGGGTCTGAACCGCGCCAGCAGGTGCGACTCAAAGGGCTTCAAGCACCGCGGCCGCACCCATGCCGGTGCCGATGCACATGGTGACCATGCCGTACTTCTGCTGGCGCCGACGCAGTCCATGGACCAGCGTTGCAGTGCGCACGGCACCGGTCGCGCCCAGCGGATGCCCGAGTGCGATCGCGCCGCCCAGCGGATTGACCTTGGCTGGATCGAGGCCGATATCGCGGATCACGGCCAGGGCCTGCGCGGCGAAGGCCTCGTTGAGTTCGATCCAGTCGATCTGATCGCGGCTGAGGCCGGCCTGCTTGAGCACCTTCGGGATCGCAGCGATCGGGCCGATGCCCATGATCTCCGGTGCCACGCCGGCCACTGCAAAGCCCACGAATCGCGCCAGCGGCGTCAGTCCGTAGTCCTTGATCGCACGTTCGCTGGCCAACAGCACCGCTGCCGCGCCGTCGCTCATCTGCGAACTGTTGCCGGCAGTTACCGAGCCGCGCGCCTTGAACACCGGCTTGAGCGCGGCCAGGCCCTCGATGGTGGAATCCAGCCGCGGACCTTCGTCGTTGGCGATCGTTCGCGAGTCGGTCTTGACGGAGTGGCGGGCAAGATCGGGATAGTGGTCGTCGAGCATGAACGGCGCGATCTCGCCGGCAAACTCGCCGGCGGCGATGGCGGCGGCTGCCTTGCGGTGCGAGGCGAGTGCGAAGGCATCCTGGTCCTCGCGACTGACCTTCCACTGCGCGGCCACGTTCTCGGCGGTGATGCCCATGCCGTAGGCAATCGCGATGTGCTCGTTGGCGAACACCGAAGGGTTGATGGCCGGCTTGTAGCCCATCATCGGCACCATGCTCATGCTTTCGGTACCGCCTGCGAGCATCAGGTCGGCCTCGCCAAGGCGAATGCGGTCTGCTGCGGTCGCTACCGCCTGGATGCCGGACGAACAGAAGCGGTTGATGGTCATTGCCGCCACCGACTGCGGCAACCCTGCCAGCAGTACCGCGATACGCGCGACATTCATGCCTTGCTCGGCTTCCGGCATCGCGCAGCCGATGATCGCATCATCGATGCGCGAACGATCGACCGCCGGCACATCGTCCAGCATGGCGCGGATGACGTGCGCGAGCAGATCGTCCGGACGCGTGTTGCGAAATGCACCGCGGGGTGCCTTGCCGACCGGCGTGCGGCGAACCGCGACGATGTAGGCGTCCTGGATCTGGCGAGGCATGGTGGTGGGCTCCGGAGGGCGTCAGGTTGTGAATGGTGAGGGGTTGCTGCGCAGGGGCGGCGAACGGCTGGAGAGCTGCGAATGGCGAATGGCGAATAGGAAGTCGGCCTACCGCAACGAACCCAGTACTCGCTGCTCTCCCATTCGCCATTCGCCGCTGTTTCAATTCCGCAACGGCTTTCCCGTCGTCAACATACGCACGATCCGCTCTTGCGTCTTCGGCATCTGGCCGAGGGCGACAAAATGCTCGCGTTCGCGGTCGAGCAGCCACTGCTCGTCGACCAGCGAACCGCGCTCGAGTTCACCGCCGCACAGGATCGTGGCGATGCGCGAGGACACCTCGTAGTCGTGTGCCGAGATGAAGCCGCCTTCGCGCATGTTGACCAGCATCATCTTCAGCACTGCCGAGCCGGGATCGCCGGCGACCGGTATGGCGCGTGCGGGCAGCGGCGGGCGATAGCCGGATTCCGCCAGCGCGCGCGCTTCCGACAGCGCGACATACAGCAGTTCAAACGGGTTGAACACGATCGTGTCGGTCGGGCGCAGCAAGCCCAGTTCCTTCGCTTCCAGCGCACTGCTCGAGACGGTGGCCATGGCGACCGTCTGGAACAGCTTCTGGATATACGGCAGCACGTCGCCGCCCTGCGCGAACTGCGCGGCCTGTGCGCTGCGCAGTGCGAACTCCTTGAGCCCGCCGCCGGCCGGCAGCAGGCCAACGCCCGCTTCGACCAGGCCGATGTAGCTTTCCAGCGCGGCCACGGTCTTCGCCGAATGCATCTGGAATTCGCAGCCGCCGCCGAGCGCCATGCCACGCACTGCCGAGACCACCGGCACCAGCGAGAATTTGATCCGCTGCGAGGTCTGCTGGAAGCGCGCGACCATCGCCTCGAAATCGGCAACCTTGCCGGCCTTGAGCGACTCCATGGCGCCCGACAGGTCGGCGCCGGCTGAAAACGGCTCGCGGGCCTGCCACAGGACCAGTCCCGCCAATTCCCGCTCCGCGTGCTCGATGCCCTGGTGGATGCCCTCCAGCACACCGCCGCTGACGGTATTGAGCTTGGTCTTGAAGCTCAGGATTCCGATCTCGCCACCGAGGGTCCACAGGCGTACGGCGTCGGTTTCGAGCAGGGTCTTGCCTTGCTCGAAGCGCTCGCCAAGCAGCGCATCGGGAAAGTGCTGGCGCGCGTACACCGGTAGCGTCGAGCGCGGGCGCGGCTTGTCGATCGTCGGGGCATACGAACCATCGCGCCCGTGCACGCCGCTGCGGCCGTCGCTCACCCACGCCGGCAGGGGCGCATCGCTCATCGATTTGCCGGCTGCGATGTCCTCGGCAATCCAGCCAGCAACCCGTTGCCAGCCGCAGGCTTGCCAGAACTCGAAGGGGCCCAGGTTCCAGCCGTAGCCCCAGCGGATCGCAAGATCGACATCGCGCGCGTTGTCGGCGATATCGGCCAGGTGATACGCGGTGTAGTGGAACAGGTCGCGGAAGATCGACCACAGGAACTGCGCCTGCGGCTCACTGGATTCGCGCAGCGCGGCGAGCTTCTCGCCTGGGTCCTTCGACTTCAGGATCGCCGCCACCGCGGGGCTCGGCGCGCCGGTTGCGGGACGGTAGTCCGCGGCTGCGGGATCGAGGACCAGGATGTCCTTGCCGACTTTGCGAAAGAATCCCGCACCTGTCTTCTGCCCCAGCGCGCCCTGCGCGATCAGGCCGAGCAGTACGTCCGGCGCCTTGAAGTAGCGATGCCACGGATCGTCGGGCAGGGTGTCGCCCATGGTCTTGATCACGTGCGCCATGGTGTCGAGTCCCACCACGTCGGCGGTGCGATAGGTCGCGCTCTTTGGCCGCCCGATCGCGGGCCCGGTCAGTGCATCGACGATGTCGAAACCAAGCCCCAACGCTTCGGTGTGGACCATGGTCGAGAGCATCGAGAACACGCCGATCCGATTGCCGATGAAGTTTGGCGTGTCCTTGGCGTGCACCACGCCCTTGCCCAGGGTGGTGGTCAGGAAGGCTTCCAGCGCGGCGATGACGTGCGCTGCGGTGGCGTCGATCGGGATCAATTCGGCCAGGTGCATGTAACGCGGCGGATTGAAAAAATGCACGCCGCAAAAGCGCGGGTGCAGCGCCTGCGGCAGGCCAGCCGCAAGCTCGGCGATCGGCAGGCCCGAGGTGTTCGAGGCCAGGATGGCGTGGCTGCCGATGTGGGGGGCGATCTTGCGGTAGAGATCGTGCTTCCAGTCGATCCGCTCCGCGATCGCCTCGATGATCAGATCGCAGTCGCGCAGCAGTTCCAGATGCTGGTCGTAGTTGGCAGCCACGATATCGCCGCTGCGGCCGCGTGCAGCCAGCGGCGCGGGCGACAGCTTGGCGAGATTGGCGATCGCCTTGTCGACGATGCCGTTGGGATTGCCGTCCTTGGCCGGCAGGTCGAACAGGATCGTCTCGACGCTGGCGTTGACCAGATGGGCGGCAATCTGCGCGCCCATGACGCCGGCGCCGAGCACGGCGACGCGGCGGATGCGGAACGTGGGGTGTGCCATGGTGGTCTCGGCGGGCAGGATGGGGTCAGGGGGCGCGCAGGCCGGCGCAGGCGAAGCGCACGAACTCCACGGCAGCGTTGCGACGATGCTCCTCGTCGGTGCGTCCCGGCGGGCGCTTGATTGCGCCGAAGTCGGACATCGCGTAGGTGAGGGCGCCGCTGATGAAATCCAGCCGCCAGTACAGCGGCTCTTTCTGCAGTTCCGGCATCAGCTCGTGGATCGCCTTGGCGAAGGCCTTGAGCACGTGGCCGTAGTTGTCGGACAGGAACTTGCGCAGGGTCTGGTCGTGTTCGGCATAGGCGCGCGCGAGAACCCGCATGAACGCCGAGCCCCCGAGGCGGTCGGTGGCCAGGTTCAGCGCCGGCGTGACGAAGGCCTCGAGCAAGGTCTCCAGCGAGGCCGTACCGGAGTCGCGCGCTTCCTGCAGGGCCTGCAGGCGACGCTCGGTCAACTCGTCCAGGCGGCGCCGGAACACCTCGTTGATGAGGTTGTCCTTGGAGCCGAAATGGTAGTTCACGGCGGCCAGATTGACGTTGGCGGCCGAGGTCACCTGACGTAGCGAGGCCCCGGCGAAGCCGTGCCGCGCGAACAGCTCCTCGGCGGCCGAGAGGATGCGTTCCTTGGTGGAGAAGTGCGGATGGATCACGGTCTGTGGGATGTCTGTGTAGCGCTTCAAACGCGCGTTTGAAGTCTAGAGGCAGCAAAGGTTGCGGTCAAACCCGGCGCCAGTGCCGGGACCATCCAACTGCTCGCCCGCGACCGCCGAGTTGCCTGCAGTTGTTTCGCTAAGCCCCAGAAATATGGCCGATTTTGTGTGATAGCATCGCCATGTTTGGGCTGCCACCCGCAGTCATAATCCCCTCCCCCTGATCCGAGGAATACCAGAATGGCGCTGGAGCGCACGCTTTCCATCATCAAGCCCGATGCAGTCGCGAAAAACGTGATCGGTGAGATCTACTCCCGGTTCGAAAAGGCGGGCCTGCGGGTGGTAGCGGCAAAGATGAAGCACCTGTCGCGACGCGAGGCCGAAGGCTTCTACGCGGTGCATCGCGAGCGGCCGTTCTTCGGCGCGCTGGTCGAGTTCATGATTTCCGGGCCGGTGATGATCCAGGCGCTCGAAGGCGAGGGCGCGGTCGCGCGTCATCGCGACCTGATGGGTGCCACCGATCCGAAGAAGGCAGCGCCGGGCACGATCCGCGCCGATTTCGCTGATTCGATCGACGCCAATGCGGTGCACGGCTCGGACGCCGCGGATACCGCTGCGGTCGAAATCGCCTATTTCTTTGCCACTACCGAGCTGTTTTCCCGCAGCTGAGCGCAACCGTGATCGAATCGACCACCAATTCGCGCGTAAACCTGTTGGACCTTGACCGGTCCGGCATGGAGGCGTTTTTCGTCGAGCTCGGCGAGAAGCGCTTCCGTGCGCACCAGGTGATGAAGTGGGTCTACCACCGGCGAATCGACGACTTCGAGCAGATGAGCGATCTCGGCAAGGGCCTTCGCGACCTGCTCAAGGCGCGCGCCGAAGTGCGCCCGCCTGCGATCAAGCTCGAGCAGCGCTCGACGGATGGCACGTGCAAGTGGCTGCTGGGCCTCGATGGCGGCAACGCGATCGAAACCGTGTTCATTCCCGAACCGACCCGCGGCACCTTGTGCGTGTCCTCGCAGGTTGGCTGCGGGCTCAACTGCACCTTCTGTTCGACCGCGACCCAGGGCTTCAACCGCAACCTGAGCACTGCCGAGATCATCGGCCAGGTATGGGTCGCGGCGCACTCCCTGGGCAACATCACCCACCAGGTCCGCCGCATCACCAACGTGGTGCTGATGGGCATGGGTGAGCCGTTGCTGAATTTCGACAACGTGGTCGGCGCGATGAACCTGATGCGCGACGATCTCGGGTTTGGGCTCGCCAACAAGCGGGTCACGCTGTCGACCGCAGGGCTGGTGCCGATGATCGACCAGCTGTCTGAAGTCGCCGACGTCAGTCTGGCCGTCTCGCTGCATGCGCCGACCGATGAGCTGCGCGACACCCTGGTGCCGCTCAACCGCAAGTATCCGATCCGTGAGCTGTTGGCCGCCTGCGCGCGATACCAGGCCAAGCGACCGCGCAGCACGATCACCTTCGAATACACGCTCATGCGCGGCATCAACGACCAGCCCGAGCACGCTCGTGGGCTGGTCAAGCTGCTGCGCCGCCTGCCGTCGAAGCTGAATCTCATTCCGTTCAATCCGTTCCCGGGCACGCGCTACGAGCGCTCCGGCGAAACCGAGATCCGTGCGTTCCAGAAGATCGTGCTCGACGCCGGGCAGCTGGCGACGGTGCGCCGCACGCGCGGCGATGATATCGACGCGGCCTGCGGCCAACTCGTCGGCAAGGTCCTGGACCGAACGCGTCGCTCGCGCGAATTCAAGGCGCGGATCGAGGAGGGGCTCGATGCGGCGTGATCGGATCCAGCAGCTTTTGGTCGTATTGCTGGCGTGCTGCGTGGCGGCGTGCGGGACTACCACGCGCCGCGCCGACGGCAGTTCCCGCAACGCGGACGACAAGGCGAGCGCGCGCGCCAGTGCGGCCGGCACCAATGTGCAGTTGGGGCAGGGCTACATGGAGCAGGGCCGGCTGGAACTTGCGATGGAGAAGCTCACCCGCGCGATCGAGACGGATCCCAAATCGACTTCCGCCCACACCGTGATCGCGGTGCTCTACGAGCGGATCTCCGACCCGGTCAATGCGCGCATCCACTACAAGCGCGCCAGCGAGCTGTCGCCGCGCGCGGGCGATGTGCTCAACAACTACGGCACTTTCCTGTGCAAACAGGGCGAGTATCCCGCCGCCGACCAACTGTTCGTGCGTGCGCTCGCCGATCCGTTCTACAAGACTCCCGCGGTGGCGCACGCCAATCGCGGCGCTTGCGCTGCATCCTCGGGCGACCTGCAGGTGGCCGAAGACAGCCTGCGGCGCGCAGTGCAGTTGTCGCCGAACAACCCCGACGCACTGTTCTCGATGGCCCGGGTGAGCTACCTCAAGGGCGACTACATGAATGCGCGCGCCTTCGTGCAGCGCTATGAATCCACTGGGCGCGCGGCGGTCGACGGGTTACTGCTGGGCTACGAGGTGGAACAGAAACTCGGTAATGTGCGCGGCGCCAACGAATACCGGCAGCGCCTGCTGGTTCAATTTCCGGACTCCGAGGCGGCACGCCGCCTAAACGACAGGGAGTCGCCGCAATGAGCCGCACGGTTTGCGGCAGGTGCGCTGGCGCAAGCCGGGCGCGAATCACATCGGACAACCGCTGGTCCTGTCGGACATCGCGGGGGGAAAAATGAACGACCAAGTTCCGCAACAGCAGCCGGGCGATGAATCTGGCGCTACGAGACAACCCATGGTGACCGCAGCAGACGCCTTGTCCGAGGCAGTAGCGGCGATCGCCAGCGAGGCTGAAATCGGCGCAAGGTTGTGCGCGATTCGCGAGACTACCGGTCTCGGCCGCGAAGAATTCGCCCGCAAGGCGCGGATTCCGACGGCCGTGCTGGCCGACCTGGAAAGTGGTCGCCTCGCGCGTCTGGGTGCGTCGGTCTATGTGCGTGGATACGTGCGCAGCGTCGCCCGCGCAGCCGGCGTCGATGACACCGATCTGATGCTGCAGGTGCTGCAGGTGGAGGCCGCACGCGGTCCCCAGGAGCCGGCATCGGTGGCACCAAGACTGCGCAGCGGCACGCCGCGGTGGTTCATTCGGTACGCCACCCCGGTCGCGTACGCGCTGCTGACCGGCGTGGTGGTGGTGCCGCTGGTCTACCTCGCTCGGCCAGCTGGAAACGAGTTGGCCCAGGTCCCGACGTTGACCCCGATCGACGCACCGCAGCGATCTGCGTCCGTGCTGCCTGCCGCGGTGTCCGGATCGACGCTCGGAAACGCCATGTCCCCGAATGGCAGTGCCGAGCGAGTCAGCGTCGCCGTTGCTTCACCGCGCGACGATGGCCCGATCGCGGTGGGTCCGCCGGTGGCGCCTGCCGTTTCTTCGCAGCCGGTCATGGCCACATTTGCGCCGATGCCCGACGCGACATCCGGTAACCTATCGCAACGGGTGACCCTGCGCTTGCGCGCGGCCAGCTGGGTGGAGTTCACCGGGTCCGACGGCAGCCGCCTTGAGTATTCCCTGCTGCCTGCGGGCACCACCCGCGACTACAAGCTGCAAGGCAGCGCCGAGCTTCGAATCGGCAATAGCGGTGGCGCCGAGCTGAGCGTGGACGGCAAGCCGGTCGACCTTGCATCCATAAGTCGTGCCAACGTGGCAATCGTGGTGTTGGGCAAGCCCAAACGCTCTTCTGCAGACTGATCTCATTCAGGCGCGATCGGCCAAGCTGTCGCGTCACACCGCTGGAACTGGAAATGGCAATCGAAGACCTCGACGAACACGAACAGGGCGAACGCGTCCGCAAGTGGCTGAGCCAGAATGGTGGCTCGATTATCCTCGGCATCGGTGTCGGCATCGCGGGTTTGGCGGGCTGGCACTACTGGGAGCAAGCCAAGCGCGAGCGCACCCAGGCCGCGCAGGTGGAGTATCAGGCATTGGTCGATGCCGAGGCCAAGCAGGACGCCGCGGCGATGGCGAAGTCTGCCGCGATACTGCGCCAGGACTTTTCCGGTACGCCCTATGGTGTTTTCGCCGCACTCAATCAGGCGCGCGATGCGGTGCGCAAGGGCGACCTCGCGGCTGCCGAAGAGGCGCTGCTTTGGGCCCGCGGCGTGAAGATCGATCTGCCCGCGCTGGAGGAACTGGTCGCCGTGCGTCTGGCGCAGGTCAAGCTCGCGCAGGGCCAGGCCCAGGCCGTGATCGACCTGCTCAAGGACGACGCATCCGCTGGCTTCAAGGGTGTGGTGTCGGAGCTGCGTGGCGATGCGCTGGTCGTATTGGGTCGCGTCGACGATGCGCGATTGGCCTACGACGATGCGCTGTCCGCGCTCGATGCCGGATCGCCGCAGCGAAACTTCGTTGAAATGAAGCGCGACGACCTGGTCGCGGCGGTGGCAACGGCAGCAGCGCCGGCGCCTGGCGCACCGTCCGCTCCCGCAGCGCCAGCCGCTCCCGCTGAACCGCCCGCGGCAGCCACCGACGCGGCAAAGGCAAACTCGTGACGCGCTCCCTCCTGCTGGGCGCGCTGCTGGCACTCACGATTTCCGGCTGCGACTGGATCAAGTCGGGTGGCAAGGAGGAGGTCGCTCCGCCGACTGAACTGGTTGAATTTGCGCCAACCGTGGGCGTGAGTCAGGTCTGGACGCACAGCCTCGGCTCGGGCGTGGGCAAGGCCGGACTGAAGCTGCGTGCGGCGTACGACGATGGTCGGATCTTCGCCAGCGACGCCTCGGGCGCGATATTGGCCTTCGACGCGACGAGCGGCGCGCAGGCGTGGCGGACGGTACTGGAAGCCCCGGTCTCCAGCGGTCCGGGGGCAGGCGATGGTCTGGTCGTGGTCGGAGGCATCGATGGTGCGGTGGTTGCGCTCGATGCCACCTCCGGCGCGCAGCGCTGGACCGCGGTTGCCTCTTCCGAGGTGCTCGCGCCACCGGCTGTGGGTGGTGGCGTGGTGGTAGTGCGCGCGATCGATGGGCGCATCTTCGGGTTCGACGTCGCCGATGGCACGCGTCGCTGGGTGTTCGACCGCGGTGTACCGCTGCTGAGCCTGCGCGGAAATGGTCCGCCGCTGATCGCCGACGGCGTGGTCTTTGCCGGTTACGACAACGGCAAGATCGTGGCACTCACGCTGTCCGACGGGGCCCTGCGCTGGGAGCAGACACTGGCGCAGTCCGAGGGCCGCACCGAACTCGAGCGCATGGTCGATATCGACGGCGAACTGGCCAGCAGCGGCAGTGAACTGTTTGCAGCCAGCTATCGCGGCCAGGTCGGCGCCCTGACGCCCGAGAGTGGTCGCGTAGTCTGGTCGCGCGATTTTTCCGGCTACGCTGGCGTTGGGCTGGCCGGCGACAAGCTGCTGGTCGTGGATGATGTCGGTGCAGTGCAGGCGCTCGACGTGCGCAGCGGTGCATCCCTGTGGAAGCAGGAAGGTCTTTTGTATCGTTGGCCAGGTACTCCGGTAGCGGTCGGCAACTACGCGGTGGTCGGCGATTTCGAGGGCTATCTGCATTGGCTGTCGCTGGAAGACGGCAGCTTCGCTGCGCGTCAACGTCAAGGCAGCGACGGCATTCGCGCTGCACCATTGGCGATCGGCGACATCGTCTACACCACCAGCGCAGACGGCGACCTCGCCGCCTGGCGGATCGGTGGGTGAACCGCAAGGTCGCGGCAGCATGAACGCTGCCGCGCCTGTCTCGGAGGTTGTTGTGCTACCCGTGGTTGCCCTGGTCGGACGCCCCAACGTGGGCAAGTCGACCATCTTCAATGCCTTGACCCAGTCCCGCGATGCGCTGGTGGCCGATCGGCCCGGCGTTACGCGCGACCGCCACTATGGCGTATGCCGTGGCGACGAGGGTGCGTTCGTGGTGGTCGATACCGGTGGGCTCTACGGCGACGGCGATGAACTGTCCGACCTGACCCGCGAACAGGCCGAGGCCGCGATCGCCGAGGCCACCGTGGTAGTGCTGGTGGTCGATGCGCGCGAGGGGCTGATGCCCGGCGACCAGCGCATCTGCGACGAGCTGCGCAAGGCCGGCCGCGACTGCGTGCTGGCGGTCAACAAGTGCGATGGGCTCGATGAGAACTCGGCACAAGCAGAATTCGCGCGGCTTGGCATGTCGCCCTCGATCGGGCTGGCGGCCAGCCATCGACACAATCTGGATCGCCTGGTCGCGCTGCTGCGCGTGCGGCTGCCGACGGTGGTCGACACCGAATTCGCCAGCGATCCAGAGCGCATCCGGGTGGCGATCGTCGGGCGCCCGAACGTGGGCAAGTCGACCCTGGTCAATCGCCTGCTGGGCGAAGAGCGGGTAATCGTGTCTGAACACGCCGGTACGACCCGCGATGCGATCCACGTGCGCCTCGAGCGCGATGGTCGCAAGTACCTGCTGATCGACACCGCCGGGGTGCGGCGCCGTGCGCGGGTCGAGGATGCGGTCGAGAAGTTCAGCGTCATCAAGACCCTGCAGGCGATGGAGCAGGCGCAGGTGGTGATCGTGATGCTCGATGCCGGCGAAGGCGTGACCGAACAGGACGTGACCGTGCTCGGCCATGCCCTGCATGCCGGGCGCGCGCTGGTGGTGGCGGTCAACAAGTGGGATGGTCTGGATCGATACCTGCGCGAGCGCTGCCGCACCGAACTGCACCGCAAGATCGACTTTGCACCGTGGGCGCTGCAGGCCTACATCTCCGCGCGCGAGGGCTCCGGTCTCGGCGAGTTGATGAAGATGGTCAACAAGGCATGGCGCTCGACCCAGTGGGAAGGATCGGCGGGCGATCTGACCAAAGCGCTCGAGCTGGCGATCGAAAGCCACCAGCCGCCGCTGGTGCGCGGCCATGCGCCGAAGCTGCGCTATGCGCATATGGGCGGCAAGAATCCGCCGCGGGTGGTGATCCACGGAACGCGCCTGTCTTCGGTGGCGGCCAGTTACAAGCGCTATCTGGAAAACACCTTCCGCAAGCACTTCCGTCTCGAGGGCGTGCCGGTGCGGTTGGAGTTCAAAGAAGGCGAGAATCCCTACAAGGGCAAGCGCAACGTGTTGACCGAGCGCCAGGTACGCAAACGCCAGCGGCTGGTGCGCAACGCACGCAAGCGCTGAGCGTGGCGAGCCTCTGAATATTTCGCAGCCGCACGCGCGCACTGCGTTGGCGGGAGCGATCCTCGCCGGCGGGGCAGGGCGGCGGGTTCACGGTGCCGACAAGGGTTTGCTCGATTGGCGCGGCAAGCCGCTGGTCGAACACGTGATCGCGCGCATCGCGCCACAGGTCGACGGTCTGGTCATCAGCGCCAACCGCAACCGCGACAGCTATGCGCAGTTCGGATATCCGGTGCTCGCCGACCGCGTGGCGGGGTATCCGGGTCCACTGGCGGGAATCGCCGCGGCGCTGGCGGTCGCGTCGCACGAGTGGTTGCTGTGCGTTCCTGTCGATCTGCCGCTGTTGCCGCTGGATCTTGCAGCGCGGCTGCTGCGAGCGACGCTTGCCCACGGCAGCAACGCTGCCGTCGCGCACGATGGCGAGCGCCGCCAGGTCCTGTGCGCGGTGTTCGCGCGGACGCTGGCGGCCAGCGCCGGTGCTGCCCTCGGGCGGGGCGACGGCACGGTCTGGGCATGGCAGGATGCGTGCGGCGCCGTCGAGGTCGACTTCAGCGATCAGCCGGACGCATTCATCAACCTCAACAGCTTCGCACCCGGATGATCGAACTGGCCCAAGCGCGCACGCTGGTGCGCAACAGCCTCAGCGAATCCGCCCCGGCCGTCGAGCGCGTGCCGCTGGAAGCAGCGCTTGGGCGCTATCTGGCCGATGATCTGCGCGCACCAGGCGATGTGCCGGGATTCGTGCATGCAGCGATGGATGGTTACGCGGTACGCGCGAGCGACCTGCACGCGGCCAGCGTCACGCGGCTGCGGGTGGCGGCGACCTTGCTCGCCGGCGGCGCGGCAGTGCCGGCGATCGGTGCCGCTGAGTGCGTGCGCATCATGACCGGCGCGCCACTACCGGCGGGCGCCGATACCGTAGTCGTTCGCGAGCTCACCAGCGTGGAAGCGGATGATGCGCTGATCCAACCCGGTACCGCCGCCGGCGCCAACGTGCGTGCAGCCGACGACGACTTTGCGGCCGGCATGCTCGCGCTGCGCGCTGGCAGCCGGCTCGATGCGGCCGCGCTCGGGGTATTGGCGTCGTTCGGATTCGCCGCAGTGGCTGTGCGCGCGCGGCTGCGCGTCGCGGTGCTGGTGACCGGGGATGAGCTGGTCGAACCTGGTCTGCCGCTTGGTTTCGGCCAGCGTTACGACAGCAATCGCAGCCTGCTCGCCGGGTTGCTGCGTGAGCACGGCGCGCTGGTCACCGATGCGCGCCGGGTTGCCGACGATCCGCAGGCGATCGAAGGGGCGCTGCGCGATTGTGCAATGCGCGCAGACCTGCTGATCACCACCGGTGGCGCATCGGCCGGCGATGCCGATTTCCTGCCCGCGCTGTTGGCCCGGATCGGCAGGCAGGTGTTCTGGAAGGTGGCGATGCGGCCGGGGATGCCGGTGCTGTTCGGCAATCTCGACGGCGTGCCGCTGTTCGGTTTGCCTGGCAATCCGGTCTCGGTGTTCGCAACCTTCGTCGCGCTGGTGCGTCCGGCGATCGCGCAGTTGATGGGCGCGCCAATGATCGACCCGCCGCCGGTGCATGCGCGGCTGACTGAAACACTGCGCAAACGCCACCCGCGCCTCGAATTCCGCCGCGCAAGGCTGCTCGCAGCCGACGATGGCGTCCTGCATGCACAGGTGCACCCTTCGACCAGTTCGGGTGCGTTGCGCAGCGTGATCGAGGCCGACGCGCTGGTTGAGCTGGCCGCGCCGGCGCGGGATTACGCGGTCGGCGAGCTGGTGCCGACGCATCGCATTCGCAGCGGGCAGTGGCTGTCGTGAGTACGGCGCGCGAGTCGTCGATCATCGAGATCGAGCCCGCTGAAGCCGCACGCCAGCACGCCGCCGGCGCTCTCCTGCTGGATGTGCGTGAGCCGGGCGAGTGGGCACTGGGATCGCCGGATGGTGCTGCCCGGATCGCACTTGCCGAGCTTGCGGCAACGATCGATCGTCCACCACTGCACGATCGCACGCGCAGGATTGCACTGCTGTGCGCCAGCGGGCGCCGCTCGCTGCTGGCCGCCGCTCTGCTGCGCGATGCGGGTTTCGCGCAGGTCGCCTCGGTAGCGGGGGGCTTCCAGCGCTGGCAGCAGCAAGACCTGCCGTGGTCGCCGGTGTCGACACTGGATGCCGATGCCCGTGAGCGCTATTCGCGCCACCTGCTGCTGCCCGAGGTCGGTGAGGCGGGGCAGCAGCGCCTGCTGCGCGCGCGCGTGCTGGTGGTTGGTGCCGGTGGGCTCGGATCGCCAGTGGCGCTGTATCTGGCGGCCGCCGGGGTGGGCTATCTGCGCATCATGGACCCGGATGTGGTCGAGCGCAGCAACCTGCAGCGCCAGATCCTGCATGCGGATGCGCGGGTCGGCGAATCCAAGGCGTCGTCGGCAGCAGCCAGCCTGCGCGCATTGAATCCCTCGATCATGATCGATGCGCGCCCGCAGCGGGTCGATGCCGGCAACGTGCGCGACTGCGTCGGCGATGTCGATCTGGTGGTCGATGGCAGCGACAACTTCGTGACGCGCTACCTGTTGGATGCGGCCTGCACGGCAAGCGGCAAACCGCTGGTGTATGGCGCCATTCATCGCTTCGAAGGGCAGGTCAGCGTATTCGGTGGCGACCCGCAGGCGCCTTGCTATCGCTGCCTGTTCCCCGATCCGCCGGCAGCGCAGGATGCGCCCAACTGCGCCGAGGCCGGCGTGCTCGGCGTACTGCCGGGGATCGTCGGCAGTCTGCAGGCGACCGAGGCACTCAAGCTGCTGCTAGGCATCGGCCGCAGCCTGCGTGGTCGTTTGCTGCATGTCGATGCGCTATCGATGCAGTTTCGCGAGTTGGGGATCGCGCGCGACCCGCTTTGCCCGGGCTGCGGTCCGGTCGAGAATCGCAGGCTGCCGCAAGGGCTGGAGGCGTTGTGCCAGCTTGCTTGAGTCCTCAGTCCGGCTTGTCGTTCCCGGCGTTGAACCGCTCCTGCTGCGCCGGCGTGGCTTCGCGCTGGTGGCGTGCCTTCCATTCGGCGACCGGCATGCCGTAGATGCGCTCGCGCGCTGCATCCTTGTCGAGCGTGTTGCCGCGCTCTGCGGACGCCTCGCGATACCAGTCGGCCAGACAGTTGCGGCAGAAGCCGGCAAGGTTCATCAAGTCGATGTTCTGCACGTCGCTGCGCGTGCGCAGATGTGCGACCAGGTGTCGGAACGCTGCTGCTTCGGCTTCGATCTCGGTCGACATGCGCGGCTCCTCACGGGAATGATCAGCAGTGTAGCGGTGCCGCGCTGCAGGCCCGATAATGGGCACATGTCCTTATGCAGGCGGTGACGGTGGCGGCCAGGATCCTCGACGGGCGCAAGATCGCCGACGGCGTGCTCGACAATGTGCGACGCCGGGTGCAGCAGCGCGTGGGCGCAGGGCTGCCGGCGCCGGGGCTGGCCGTGGTACTGGTGGGTTCCGATCCCGCCAGCGCGGTCTACGTGCGCAACAAGCGCCGCGCCTGCGAGCAGATCGGCTTCGTGTCGCTCGATTTCGACTTGCCGGCAACCACTCCGGAAGCGGAGCTGTTCGCGCTGGTCGATCGGCTCAATCGCGATCGGTCCGTGCATGGCATCCTGGTGCAGATGCCGCTGCCGCCGCATATCGACGCGACGGCCCTGATCCAGCGTATCGACCCCGACAAGGACGTGGACGGATTCCATGCGGCCAATGTCGGGCGGCTGGCGCTGCGCCAACCGGGTCTGCGCCCGTGCACTCCAAAGGGCGTGATGACCCTGCTCGCACATACCGATCGGCCGGTGCGCGGCAAGCGCGCGGTGATCGTGGGTGTCTCCAACCACGTCGGTCGCCCGATGTTGCTGGAGCTGCTGCTGGCTGGCTGCACGGTCGTAGGCTGTCATCGGTTCACTGAAGATCTTGCCGGAGAAGTGGCGCGGGCCGACATCCTGGTGGTCGCCGTCGGCAAGCCGGGGCTGGTCGATGGCAGTTGGATCAAGCCCGGTGCGGTGGTGATCGATGTGGGGATCAATCGGCTTGCGGACGGACGCCTGGTCGGCGATGTCGACTTCGCCGCTGCGTCCGAGCGCGCGGCCTGGATCACGCCGGTGCCGGGTGGGGTCGGCCCGATGACCGTGGCCATGCTGATGCAGAACACGCTTGAAGCTGCCGAACGTTCCGTATCCTGACAAGAAATTGACCCCGCCTTCGTGATTCCGCAACAACGACGCCGGTACACTATGCCGATGAATGGATTACGCAGCCCGCAGCGGAGCCGCGGGATCGGGCCTCGCTTGCTGCTGGGCGTAGCCGCCATGGCCGGCCTTGGCGGTTGTGCCAGCCTGATCGGCAACGTGGGTGCCGGCCTCGGCCGCGACCTGAGTGCTGGTGTACTCGATCAGGACGACCCGCAAACCGTCGCCGATGGCCTGCCGGCTTACCTGCTGCTGATCGACGGACTGCTCAGCTCGAGTCCGGACAACGTCGACCTGCTGCTGTCGGGGTCCAAGCTGTATGGCGCCTACGCCGGTGGATTCACCGACGACCCCGAGCGGCGCAAGCGGCTGGCGCTGAAATCCGAGGCCTACGCGCGACGCGCAGTGTGCATCGGTTCGCAGCCGCTGTGTGTGGTGATCGACCGACCTTACGATGAGTTCCTGCCTGCGTTGGAACGCATCGGTCCACGCGAGATCGGCGTCGCACATGCACTCGCCGTCGCGTGGGCCGGCGTGTTGCAGTCGGATACCTCCGACTGGGCGCGAATCGCCGATCTGCCGCGGGTCGAGGCACTGCTTGGCCGGGTCCGCACGCTGGCACCGACCTACGATGGCGGCTCGGCATCGATGTATCTGGGCGTGCTCAACTGCCTGCGCCCGGAGAGTCTGGGCGGCAAGCCGCAGGATGGCATGCGCTATTTTGCCGAGGCGCTGACGGCGTCGGACGGTCGCAACCAGATGGCGAGGGTGCTCGATGCGCAGTATTGTGCGCGTCTGCTGTTCGATCAGGAGCGCCATGACCGCCTGCTCGCTGAAGTGCTGGCCGCCGACCCGCGCGCGCCGGGCCTGACCCTCATCAATACGCTCGCACGCAAGCAGGCCACGGACTTGCAGGCATCCGGCAAAGACTATTTTTGATTCCGACAGGACGCTCCATGCATTCCATGATTCGCACCACGTTGATGGTTCTGGCCCTGCTGCCGGGCACCATTGCGCACGCCCAGACCACCATCAAGATCGCCACCGTGGCGCCAGAGGGCAGCAGTTGGGTGCGCGAGATGCGTGCCGGTTCCGACGCGATCAAGACCGCGACCGAGGGTCGCGTGCAGTTCCGCTACTACCCGGGCGGCGTGATGGGAACCGATGCGCCCTCGGTGTTGCGCAAGATCAAGCTCGGCCAGTTGCAGGGCGCGGCACTGAGCTCGACCGAAGTGGCCCAGGTGGATCCGGATGCGCAGATCCTGAGCCTGCCCTTCCTGTTCGAGTCCGAGGCGGAAATCCAGGCCGTGCGCAAGACCATCGACCCGCTGCTGCGTGCCAGCATCGAGTCCAGGGGTATGGCCGTTCTGGGGCTTGCCGACGGCGGTTTCGCGTATCTGATGAGCACCCGCTCGATCCGCAACAAACAGGAATTGGCCGCGACCAAGGTATGGGCGCCGCAGGGCGACCTGGTGTCGATCCGCACCTTCGAGGCCGGCGGTGTGCGGCCGGTCACCTTGCCCACGGCCGATGTATACGTCGCGTTGTCGACGGGTTTGGTCGAGACGGTGGGCAACAGCCCGTCCGGCGCGATCATCTTCCAGTGGCACACGCGGCTCAAGCAGATGGTCGACCTGCCGATGGCCTGCCTCGTGGGCTACCTCCTGGTCGACGGTAAAGCTTTCGCCAAGATCTCGGCCGCCGACCAGCAGATCGTGCGCGACGAGATGAATCGGGTGTTCGAGCGGATCGGCGAGAATAATCGTCGCGACAACGTCGCTGCCCGCGAAGTGCTGATCAAGCAGGGCATCGAGATCGTCGCCAGCGCACCGGCAGAGCGGGCCGAGTGGGCTGCAGTCGGTCGCACGGCGATTGACGGGCTGCTCAAGGAAGGCGCGTTCACGGCAGCGATGCTCAAGTCAGTCACCGATGCGGTTGCCGCATACCGTGCAGCCAATGGCAGCACCGGTGCCACGCCTGCCCCCTGACCATGGCGGAGGCGAACGATCCGGAGGTTGGCGCGCGTGCCCGCGGCGTCTGGTATGTGCTGCATCGCGCTGAAGATGCGCTGCTGACCCTGCTGGTCGCAGCGCTGGTGCTGATCGCGGGCGGCCAGATCGTGCTGCGCAGCGGTTTCAATTCCGGGCTCGACTGGACCGAACCGCTGCTTCGCTGCCTGGTGCTGTGGGTGGCGATGTTCGGCGCCATGCTTGCTGCACGCGAGGATAAACATCTTGGCGTGGACGCCATCCCGCGCATGCTCAGCGGCTTGCCGCGCATCGTCGTGCGCCTGCTGGCGCAGGGATTCGCCGCAGTAGTCTGCGGATTGCTGGCGTGGTACTCGGTTGGACTGGTGATGCTGGAGCACGAATCGCAGACCATCGCCTTCGCGCAGGTGCCGATCTGGGTCACCCAGCTGGCGATGCCGCTCGGCTTCGGCGTGATGGCGATCCGCTTCGCACTGCGCGCGGTCGGTGTACGACGCAACGCCGCTTCCGGCGCCGCTGGCCCCGCCGGGGAAGCATGATCTGGTTGATCGCACTGGCGCTGCTGCTGCTCGCATTGGCGGGAGCGCCGTTCTTTGCCCTGATCGCGACCGTGGCACTGCTGGGACTCAATGCCAGCGACTACGACCTGATCATCGCGGCCGCGGAATTCTTCCGTATCACCGACGTTCCGGTGCTGATCGCGATCCCGCTGTTCACGATCGCGGGGTACCTCCTGGGCGAGAGCAAGGCGCCACAGCGCCTGGTGCGCCTGACCGATGCACTGTTCGGGTGGATGCCGGGCGGGCTTGCAGTGGTGGCGCTGGTGTCTTGCGCACTGTTCACGGCCTTTACCGGCGCCACCGGTGTGACCATCGTGGCGCTGGGTGCGGTGTTGTTTCCCGCGCTGGTCCATGCACGCTATCCGACCAGGTTCACCCTGGGTTTGATCACCACCTCTGGCAGTCTCGGCCTGCTGTTTGCGCCCTCGCTGCCGCTGATCATCTACGCGGTGGTGGCCCAACAGCTCAACACCACGCCGCCGGTCGGGGTCGACGACCTGTTCCGCGCCGGCCTGTTGCCGGGCTTGATGATGCTGGTGCTGCTGGCGATCTATTCGGTGTGGAGCGGCGGCCGTCGCGCGCAGGTGCGGGTGAAGTTCAGCGCGCGCGAGGCGCTGGCCGCCGCATGGGATGCGCGCTGGGAGATACCCTTGCCGGTGGTGGTGGTCGGGGGCATCTACGGCGGCTGGTTCGCGCCGTCGGAGGCAGCGGCCGTGACCGCGCTGTATGTGTCGATCACCGTGCTGGCGATCCGACGCGAGATCAGCCTGTCCAAGGTGCCGCAGGTGTGCCGCGATGCGATGGTGCTGGTCGGCGCGATACTGGTCATCCTCGGCTGCGCTCTGGCCCTGACCAACTACCTGATCGACGCCGATATCCCCGGCCAGCTGTTCGAGGTCATCCGCGAACACATCAGCAGCCGCTTCGTGTTTCTGCTGGTGTTGATCGTGTTCCTGCTGTTCTTCGGCATGCTGCTCGAAGGTTACCCGGCGATCATCATCCTGGTTCCCATCGTGCTGCCGATCGCGATCCGCTACGGCGTCGACCCGGTGCATTTCGGGATCATGTTCCTGGCCATCCTGCAGCTCGGGTTCTTCACCCCGCCGCTGGGCATGAACCTGTTCATTTCCAGCTATCGATTCGACCGGCCCGTACTGGAGGTCGTTCGCGCCTGCGTGCCGTTCTTCTTCATCATGCTGTTCTGCGTGCTGGTGATCACCTTTTGGCCGTGGCTGTCGCTGGTGCTGGTGCGCTGACGCGGCGGCCGGCATGGATCATGCAGGTTCACGGCACGGGGCACTGACGCCCATGCCTGGAACCGAAAACCATGCTGGTCGTGTTCGTGGACGACGAGCCCGCGGTGCTCAACGGCATCGAGCGCATGCTGTTCTCGCAGCGGGTGCCGTGGGATGTCTACTGCATCCCCGACCCCGAAGAGGCGCTGGAGCTGATCGCCCGGACGGCGGTCGATGTGGTGGTCGCAGACCTCAAGATGCCGCGCATCGATGGAGCCGAATTGCTTGGGCGGGTGCGCCAGATGCATCCGGACGCGATCCGCATCGTACTGTCGGCGGCCAACGAGCCTGATCTGCTGCGCCGCGCATTCCACGTGGCGCATGGGTTCTTGCCCAAGCCCTGTGCTGCGCAGGAACTGGTCGCGCAGGTCGAGCGCGGGTACCAGCTGCGCCGGATGCTGGCCGATGAAGACCTGCGCCGTATCGCCAACGATGTGGGCACGCTGCCTGCCGCGCCCGGCTGCTATCTGGAACTGACCCGGTTGCTCGACGATCCGTCGGTCGAAGCAGCCGCAGTCGCCAGGGTGGTCGGCCGCGATCCGGGGCTGGCGGCCAAGGTGCTGCAACTATGCAACTCGGCCTATTTTTCCGCCGGTCGCCCGATCGCCGACATTCCGGCGGCAGTGGTACGGCTGGGCTTCGACACCCTGCGCCAGATCGTGCTGCTGACCGAAGTCTACGGCGGCGTCGGTGGCGAGGCAGCAGCCGTCCAGCGCAGCCAGCGCAGTTCCGCACTGGCCGCTGCACTGGTGCCTGCATTCGGCGCCGACCAGCCCAGCACCGATCTGGCGCGCGTGGCGGCGCTGTTGGCGGGCGTGGGCGACCTGCTGCTGGCGCGGCGCAAACGTCCAGAACCGCTCCAGACCGGCACCGGTCCTGCGCTCGGCGCCTATCTGCTGGCGCTATGGAACCTGCCGATGACCGTGGTGGAGGCTGTCGCGCTGCGCGATGAGCCCGCAGCCGCTGGCGATCGCTTCGGTCTGGCCGGCATGACCCATGTCGCGACCCGGCTTGCGCTCGGTGAGGGGCTCGACGAGGGATATCTCAAGCAGGTCGGCATGCTTGGCCAGGTTCCGCGCTGGCGCGAAATCCAGCAGCGCATGGCCAGCCGGGGCGAATAGTCGCAGCGCGATCCGCGCCTCGTCTGGCAGGCGAGGCCTTCCGGCGCTAGAATGCCGGGCTACTTTTTCGGCGGGTAGCGACGTATGCGGATCCTTACCGAAGCGCTTACCTTCGACGACGTGTCGCTGGTTCCTGCAGAGTCCAACGTGCTGCCGCGCGATGTCAGCACCGCCAGCCGGCTCACCCGTGGCATCCGGCTGAATATTCCGGTGGTCGCCGCGGCCATGGATACGGTCACCGAGTCGCGCCTTGCGATCACCATGGCGCAAAGCGGCGGCATCGGAATCATCCACAAGAACATGCCGGTCGAGCGCCAGGCGCTCGAGGTGCGGATCGTCAAGAAATTCGAATCCGGCGTGATCCGCGATACGAACACGGTCACTCCCGATAACTAGATCCGCGACGTGATGGCGATCACCCGCGCGCGCAATATCTCCGGCGTGCCGGTGGTGCAGGGCGCCGACCTGGTCGGCATCGTGACCTCGCGCGACCTGCGCTTCGAGAAGAACTTCGACGCCCCGGTGCGCACCATCATGACCCCGCAGGAACGTCTGGTGACGGTGCCCGATGGCGCGCCGGACGAGGATGTGATCGCGCTGCTGCACAAGCACCGGATCGAGAAGGTGCTGGTCGTCAACGAGCACTTCCAGCTGCGCGGCATGATCACGGTCAAGGACATCCAGAAGTCGCACGAGAACCCGTTCGCCTGCAAGGACGATCAGGAACGCCTGCGGGTCGGCGCGGCGGTCGGTGTTGGCGGCGATACCGAACAGCGGGTAGCTGCCCTGATCGAAGCCGGGGTCGACGTGATCGTGGTCGATACCGCACACGGGCACTCTACCGGCGTGATCGAGCGCGTTCGCTGGGTCAAGCGCACCTATCCGAACGTGCAAGTCGTCGGCGGCAACATCGTGACCGCCGACGCAGCGCGGGCGCTGGTCGATGCCGGCGCCGATGCGGTGAAGGTCGGCGTCGGTCCCGGTTCGATCTGCACCACCCGCATTGTCGCCGGCGTCGGCGTGCCGCAGGTCACTGCGGTGTCCATGGTGTCCGCGGCACTGGCCGACAGCGGCGTGCCGCTGATCGCCGACGGCGGGATCCGTTATTCCGGCGATATCGCCAAGGCCATTGCGGCCGGCGCTTCATGCGTGATGATCGGCGGCATGTTCGCCGGCACCGAGGAGGCGCCCGGCGAAGTCGAGCTGTACCAGGGTCGATCGTACAAGAGCTATCGCGGGATGGGCTCGCTCGGCGCGATGGCCGATGGCTCCAAGGACCGCTATTTCCAGGACACCTCCGACGCCGACAAGCTGGTCCCGGAAGGCATCGAAGGCCGCGTGCCGTACCGCGGTCCGTTGCGCAACATCGTCCACCAGTTGGTCGGCGGATTGCGTGCATCGATGGGCTATGTCGGCTGCGCTAGCATCGACGAGATGCGTACCAAGCCGCAGTTCGTGCGCATCACCAGCGCGGGCGTGCGCGAGAGCCATGTGCATGATGTGGCGATCACCAAAGAAGCGCCGAATTATCGGATGGAGTGAACCAAGGGCCCAGGGCCCAGGGCACAGGGCCCCGTGGCCCTGCCTGGGCCCTGGGCTCTGATTCCGGCCAGCGCTACTCGCGCTGGCGTTCGGCGGGCCGTCGCAGTGCGGCGGCAAAGCCCGCCTCACACTGGGCCTTTATGCAGAACATCCACTCCGACAAGATCCTGATCCTCGACTTCGGTGCGCAGTACACGCAGCTGATCGCGCGGCGTATTCGCGAGCTGGGCGTGTACTGCGAGATCTGGGCCTGGGATCACGATCCTGCTGCGATCGCTGCGTTTGCGCCGCGCGGAATCATCCTGTCTGGTGGGCCGGAGTCGACCATCGACGTTGGATCGCCGCGGGCGCCGCAGACCGCTTTCGCTGCCGGCGTGCCAATACTGGGTATCTGCTACGGCATGCAGACCATGGCCGTGCAGCTCGGTGGCGAAGTCCAGGCCGGTCATCATCGTGAGTTCGGCTACGCGCGCGTGGCCGGCAATCCGGATTGCCGCTTGTTCGCGGGGCTGAGCGACGCGATGGATGGGGCAGTGCCGCTGTTCGACGTATGGATGTCGCATGGCGACCGCGTCACCGCGCTGCCATCCGGCTTCATCGCAGTGGGCGCCACCGACAGCGTGGCATTCGCGGCGATGGCCGATGAAGCGCGCGGCTGGTACGGCGTGCAGTTCCACCCCGAGGTCACCCACACCACCCAGGGCGCGGCAATGCTGCGGCGCTTCGTGGTCGAAATCTGCGCCTGCCGCACCCTGTGGACCGCAGCAAACATCATCGATGACGCAATCGCGCGGGTGCGCGCACAGGTCGGCAGCGATTCCGTGCTGCTCGGTCTGTCCGGCGGCGTCGACTCCTCGGTCGTTGCAGCACTGCTCAAGCGCGCAATCGGCGACCAGCTGGTCTGCGTGTTCGTCGACACTGGTCTATTGCGCTGGCAGGAAGGCGACCAGGTCATGGCGACCATGGCGCAGCACATGGGCGTGAAGGTGATCCGGGTCGACGCCACAGGGCGCTACTTCGAAGCGCTCGCGGGCATCGACGAGCCCGAAGCCAAGCGCAAGATCATCGGTCGATTGTTCGTGGAGATCTTCGAGGAACAGTCGCACAAGCTCAGCGGCGTGAAGTGGCTGGCGCAGGGCACGATCTATCCCGACGTGATCGAGTCGGCCGGCAGCAAGACCGGCAAGGCGCACGTGATCAAGAGCCACCATAACGTCGGCGGCCTGCCCGAGCGCATGCAGCTGGGCCTGGTCGAACCGCTGCGCGAGCTGTTCAAGGACGAAGTGCGCCGCATCGGGGTCGAACTGGGCCTGCCGCGCGAGATGGTCTATCGCCACCCGTTTCCCGGCCCGGGGCTCGGTGTGCGTATCCTCGGCGAGGTCAAGGCCGAACACGTACAACTGCTGGCGCAGGCCGATCACATCTTCATCGACGAGTTGCGCCGCCATGATCTGTACGACAAGGTCAGCCAGGCTTTCGCCGTATTCCTGCCGGTGAAGTCGGTCGGCGTGGTCGGCGATGCCCGCGCCTACGAATGGGTC
>JBBRFN010000026.1:0-27554 GCA_038224265.1 Lysobacterales bacterium | reverse complement strand
CACCTGCATACCCTCTTGGACTCCACGACTCTCTTCCGTTGTCCCCAAGCGCCATTCTCCGGCCGATGTCGCCCCGCTCGTCATTCCCGCGCAGGCGGGTATCCAGTGCCTCTTGCTCTGATGGTCGAGCAAAAGTCACTGGATCCCCGCCTGCGCGGGAATGACGAGCCATAGGCCAGTGTCGTTCATGTCCGAGTCCGTAGTGGCCCGACAAGCCGCGCGCCTGCGCATGGCCTATGCAGCCAGCCCGCTGAGCCGCTTCCTCACGTGGTGGGGCGGCGAGCTGGCGCGGCTGTTGCCCGCGCGCGTGCGCCAGTTGCTGGCCGAACGCCGCGACGAGGTGCTGCTGGGCCTGGCGCCCGATGCGCTACGGATCGAACGCCGTGGTCGCCATCCGATGGCCCAGGAGAGTCTTCCGCGCGAGGGCGACGCCGCCGCGCTGCGCGCCGCCATCGCGCAGCGCATCGACGGGCAAGAGGATCCACCGCAGGTGTTGCTGTGCCTGCCGCCCGAACGCGTGCTGTTGCGCCAGCTCACCTTGCCATTGGCGGCCGAATCCAACCTGCGCCAGGTATTGGCCTTCGAGATGGATCGGCAAACGCCGTTCCGTGCCGATCAGGTGCACTATGACTGTCGCGTGCTCGCGCGCGACGAAGCCACGCGCACCATGGTAGTCGAGCTCGTCCTGGTGCCGCGCGCGGCGATCGACCCCGATCTCGCAGCGCTGACCGATGCCGGCGTCGCGCTCGACGGCGTCGATGTGCGCGCCGCAGATGCGCCGCGCAGCGGTTTCAACCTGCTGCCGCCCGAGCGTCGTGCCGTGCGCCGCAACCTGTGGCTGCAGATCGATGTCGCATTGGTCGCAGTGGTGATCGTGTTGCTGTTGCTGGTGATGGCGCAGTCGGTCGGCAATCGCGCGGTCGCACTGGATGCGCTGCGTGCGCAAACCGATGGCGAGCGCGACCAGGCACGCGGCGTGGCCGCGCTGCGTACCGAGCTCAAGACCGCGATCGAAGGCGCCAACTTCCTCGCCGAGCGCAAGCGCGCGCGCCCGCCGATCAGCGACATCCTGCTCGACATCACCGGCCGGCTCGGCAACGACACCTGGCTGCAGCGATTCTCGCTCAACGGCGAGCAGCTGCAGCTGCAGGGCCAGTCGCGCGAAGCGGCAGGGCTGATCACCGTGCTGCAGCAATCGCCGTACATCGAAGCGCCCGCGCTGCAGGGCGCAATCACGCCGGATGCGCGCACCGGCAAGGAGCAATTCCTGATCCAGGCCAAGGCGCGGGTTGTGGCTGTGCCAGTGGCAGCAGCGCCCGCCGCCGCGCCAGCAATCGCACCGGCCGGATCGCCGGCTAGCCCGAGCGGCAAACCCGCCGAATTGCCCGTGCTCTCCCCCGAGCCCGCGCCGAAGACCGCCCCGAAGACCGCACCGGAGACCGACGATGCAGCTCCTGCCCAGTCCTGATCGCGGACGCTTCATGGCCGTAGCACTGCTGGTGGCGGCCTTGCTGCTGGCGTACTTCGGTGGCGTGCACTGGTGGTTCACCGCCCGCCACGTCGAAATCGCCACCGAGATGGCCGACCTGCGCGACCAGGAAGTGCGCTTCCGCCGCACCGCCGGCGAGCGGCCGCAGGTCGAGCAGCGTCTCGCCGGTGTGCGCGAGTTCGAGGCCGGCAATCCGGCTTTTCTCAACGAAACCGATTTCGATTCCGCCGCTGCAGGGCTTACCCAGCGCCTCAAGCAGAGTGTCGGCGCGCATGCGCGCGATGCGCAGAGCTGCCAGGTCATCATGAACCAGTATTCGAAGCCGACCGAGAAGGAGCTGTTCGAACGTGCCTCGATCCGGGTCCGTTTGCGCTGTTCGCTGGAGGAATTCGCACCGATCCTGTATGACCTCGAGAGCGGCAGCCCGATGCTGTTCGTCGATGAGCTGCAGGTGTGGAAGCAGACCGGCTATCGTGCACCGGGCAGCAACCAGGTCACCAGCTACCTCGATGTGCAGTTCACCCTGTCGGGCTACATGCGCAAGCCAGGCGCCGCCAAGGAGGCCACGTGATCCAGGCCAAGAAGATCGCGATCGTGCTCGGCGCGGTGGCCGGTGGACTGGGTCTGCTGGCCGTCGGCCAGCGGGTGGGATTGGGTAGCGGGTTCACGGTTGCAGAACTGCAGCCGCAAGCCGCCGATGGCGCGGGTCAGGTCGCACCGACCAGCGAGCCGATCCGGATGAATCCATGGGTCGACTACGGGCTGGTATTGTCGCGTCCGTTGTTCAACGAATCGCGCGCACCGGAAATCGAGGAGAGTGCGCCGACCGACGCCGCCGCCGCCACCCAGCCGCTGACCGTGGCGCTGACCGGTGTGATCCTGACCGGCAGCATGCAGCTGGCCCTGGTCACCGACACGACCAAGGGTGAGACCGAGCGCGTGCGCGTCGGCCAGCCGTTGACTGGCGATCGGGCCGGTTGGACCCTGATCGAACTCAAGCCACGCGCCGCGGTCTTTGAAGGCGAGGGTCTGGGACGGCAGGAGCTGGCGCTCAATGTCGACACCCAGGGCGCCGCTGCAGCGGTGGCACCACCACAGATGCCGCCACCATCGCCAGCCATGCCACCAGCAGCCGGCCAGGTGCCGCTGCCGGCGGTTGCAGCGGTGGCAACGCCGCCGGCGGGTCAGCCGGCAAGCGCCGAGGAAATTCGGCGCCGGATCGAGGAGCGGCGGCGTCAGCTGCGCGAAGAAGCGCAGAAGATGCTGCAGCAGAACAATTCGCAGTAATGCAGGCAGTCGGTCCGGAGTGACAAGCGTGTCGTCAAACATCAGAACGTTCCTGGTCGCCTTGCTGGTGACCACGCTGGCCGGCTGTGCCACCACCGAGCCGCGCCCGATGCGCGGCCCGGATCGCGCGAGCGCGCCCGCGCCCGAATACAGTGCCGCTGCCGCGCAGCCACCGCTGCAGAACATGGCGCTGTCCGATCCGCAGCCTGCGCCCGAGCCGCTGCCGCTGGCGCCAACCCGGGTGCCGCCGCCGGTTTCCACCGCGCGCGTCGAGCCCGGCACCGGCGTGTTCATCAACGAAGTCGCCGCCGCGCGTGGCCAGGGGCCCGCGCAGGAAGGCGACGTGGTGTTCAACTTCGAGAATCAGCCGATCCAGGCCGTGATCAAGGCCATCCTCGGCGACCTGCTGCAGGAGAACTACGTCATCGCGCCCGGCGTGCAGGGAAACGTCACCTTCTCGACCTCCAAGCCGATCAACAACTCGCAGGCGCGGGCGGTGCTCGAGACCCTGCTGTCATGGAACAACCTCGCGCTGGTCTATCGCGAGGGGCGCTACACCGTGCTGCCGGTCGGGCAGGCGATCCCGGGCAACCTGCGTCCACGGCTGGGGCCTGCGTCGGTCGCGCGCGGCTACGAGGTGCGGGTGGTGCCGTTGAAGTTCATCGCACCGACCGAGATGGAAAAACTGCTGGCGCCCTACGTCAAGCAGGGTGCGATCGTGCGCGCGGACAATCCGCGTTCGATGATGGTGCTCGCTGGCACCCCATCCGAACTGGCCACCTACCTGGAAACGGTCGAGATCTTCGATGTCGACTGGCTGGCCGGGATGTCGATCGGCATGTTCCCGCTCGAGCGCGTCGAGGCCAAGGTGGTGGTGCCGGAACTCGAGAAGGTGTTCGGCGAAGGTGGCGCCACGCCGCTGGCCGGCATGTTCCGCTTCCTGCCGATCGACCGCATGAACGCGGTGCTGGTGATCACCCCACAGCCGAAATACCTCGTCGAAGCCGAGCGCTGGCTCAAGCGCCTGGATCGCGGCGGCAGCGAGGCCGGCGCACAGCTGTTCGTGTACTACGTCAAGAACGTCAAGGCCAAGGACATCGCGACCAACCTCAGCGAGATCTTCACTGGCACCAGATCCAGCAGCGGCTCGCGCGAGTCGTCGATCGGATCGGTGGTGCCGGGCGTCGAATCGGTCGAGATCCGCAGCATCAACCAGGGCGAAAAAAGTGCGCAGGAAAACGTGCCGCCGCCGCCGCCGTCGCCCGCGCAGTCGTCCGGTGGCGGTAGCGGAATCTCGATCGTCGAGAGCGACGACATCCGGATCAGCGCGATCGAGGAAAGCAATGCGCTGCTGATCCGCGCCACGCCCTCGCAATACGACTCGATCGAGGCCGCCATCAAGCGCCTCGACATCGAACCGCTGCAGGTGCATATCGAAGCGCAGATCGTGCAGGTCGACCTGACCAACAACCTGTCGTTCGGCGTGCGCTGGTTCTTCGAGAACAGCTCTTCAAACGATGCTGGCGTTTCGGATTTCCGCCAACGCGTGCGCCGATTCGGTCAAGTCGATCGAGCCACAGGGCGGCAGTCCACCAATGCGGCATGGAACAGCTTTGCCGGCAGCGCGACCAGCAGCGGCCTCGCATGGACCTTCCTCAACACCACCACCGAGGCCTTGTTGAGCACCCTGCAGGATGAAACCGATGTCAGCGTGCTGTCCGCGCCATCGCTGGTGGTGCTCAACAACAAGGAAGCCTCGATCAATGTCGGTACCCAGATCCCCGTGGTCAGCAGCTTCCTCAATCAAGGCAGCGGCATCATCAACAATCCAGGCGCCGGCGGCGGCGGCAATCAGCAGTTCGGTTCGCTGGGCCAGAGTTATGTGCAGTTCCGCGATACGGGTCTGATTCTCAGCGTCACCCCGCGGGTCAATCCGGGTGGTCTGGTGTACATGGAGATCAAGCAGGAGCAGAGCACGCCGGGTGCCACGGTCGATCCGACCGGCAACGTGCCGGTCGATCGCCGCATTGTCGAGACCGAGGTCGCGGTTCAGAGCGGCGAGACCATCATGCTGGCAGGCTTGATCCGCGACAACGCCAACACCTCGCAGGCGGGCGTTCCGGGGTTGATGAAGATCCCGCTGATCGGGCGCTTTTTCAGCACCAGCCGCAAAGAGGGCTCACGGCAGGAACTGCTGGTGCTGATAAAGCCCACCGTGATCTCCACCGCCAATGAGGCGCGCAGCCTCACCGAGGAGTACAAGGCGCGTTTCCGCGGTATCACCCCGATCCTAGAAAAAGCCAACGCCAGCGACAGCGACAAGCGCTGAGCCATCCCGAAGCGCTGAGTCACCCCATGCATCCCGGAGAACCTTCATGATCCAGTTTCGAAACCTCGTGTTGCTGCTTGTCGCTGCAGGCTTGAGCGCCTGTGCTGCGGGCGGCTCGCTGACGCGCCAGGCGCAGACCGCCAGCGAGCGCGCAACCGAGCGCTGGCAGGCGATCATCGCCGGCAATCACGCACTGGCCTACGACTATCTGACCCCTGGCATGCGCTCGGCGAAAACGCGCGAAGCCTACGTGGCCGAGGCCGCCGTGAAGCCGGTCAGGTATCTGGCCGCCAAGCCGTTCGGCGAGAGTTGCGAGACCGATGCCTGTACGGTTAATCTCGAACTCGAGTACGAGGTGACGATTCCAATGACCGGGGTCGGAAAGCAGCGCTTGCCGGCTTATCTGGACGAGCGCTGGATTCGCCTGGACGGCCGCTGGTATTTCCTTCCCGATGAGGTTCCTTGACCGGGGGCTTGCGCTGCCCGGAACGTTCGCTTAACATCCTGCCCGCTCGCGTCTAACCTGCAAAAAATTCCGGCGGCACGTACGTCGACCTGGAATGGGGTTAGCTCGAAAGCGGAAAAAAAGCCCTGTGGTCCCTAATTAGGAGTTCTTCCATGAAAAGAAACAGTCTGACGACGGCCCTGCTGGCCGGTCTCGCCGGTGCGGCGGGTCTCGCTTCCAGCGCCAACGCCCTCAACCTGAACCCCGATGGTCTGGGTCAGGTCCTGGTGTATCCGTACTACACGGTCAACAAGGGCAACCAGACCCTGGTGTCCGTGGTCAACACCACCAACCGCGTCAAGGCGGTCAAGGTCCGCTTCGTCGAGGGTCGCAACTCGAAGGAAGTGCTCGACTTCAACCTGTACCTGTCGCCGTTCGACGTCTGGACGGGTGCGGTCGTTGCCACCGGCGCCACCGGCCCGGGCGTGTTGTTCACCAACGACACCTCGTGCACCGTTCCGGCCATTCCGGCCGCCGGCGTTCAGTTCCGTAACTTCCAGTACACCGGTGCCAACCAGGACTGGACGACTGCCACCACCGCAGCTTCGCTCGCAGCGCTGCTCGGTTCGATCGAGCGTACCCGCGAAGGCCACCTCGAGATGATCGAGATGGGCCTGCTGCAGACCGGTACGGGCAGCACCCAGCTGGCCGAAGAGGCAACCCACACTGCAGGCGGCATTCCGGCCAACTGTCAGGCGCTGGTCAATGCGTGGATTCCGCCGGGCGGCTGGACCGTCAATGGCGCGGCGAACATCGATGTGCCGGCGGGCGGCCTGTACGGCCAGGGCACGATCGTCGACGTCCGCGTCGGCACGCTGCATGCTTACAACGCAGACGCGATCGAAGGCTTCTACACCAACTCGGCACTGCCGGGCTTCCTGCACCGTAACCCGGGCACCATCCAGCCGGATCTGGGCGACGCCGACAACGGCGCCGGCCTGATCAACATTGCCATCTTCACTGGCAATGGCACGCTGGTGAACCAGACGGTTCCGGCGGCAGCGAAGGTGCTGACCACCACCCAGCCTTACTCGTACGACGCGGTGTCGCTGCTGTACATCCACGACGCCATCTACAACGAGTACGTCACCGATGCGGGCCTCGGCGCTGCTTCGGAGTGGGTGATCACCTTCCCGCTCAAGGAAGCCTATGTCGATGTCGCGACCAACGCCGCTGTGCGCGCGCCGTTCACGGATGCATTCCGTGATAACGGCTCGGCCTGCGAAGAGGTCACGGTCTCGTACTGGAACCGCGAAGAAGCCGAACCGGGTCAGGTCCCTGGTAGCGTCGACTTCTCGCCGCCGCCGCCGGCTGGCTCGCCGAACGTTCCTGCCCTCTGCTACGAGGCGCAGGTGTTCACGTTCAACCAGAGCGCAGTGGGCGCAGGCCTGCCGTCGTCGATCTTCGGCAGCACCTACGCGTCGAACCTCAACACCACCCGTCAGAGCGGCGCGCCGTTCACCAACGGCTGGGCACGTGTCGTGTTCGACGATCCGTTGACCGCTGGTCAGCAGAACGTGCTGAACAACGCGCTCAACCAGGCGGTCGGTGGTCAGGCCTTCGCAGGTCTGCCGGTTACCGGCTTCTGGTCGGCTAACTACGTCAACGCCGCCGCAGCACCTGGCCTGCTGGCCAACTACAGCGGTGCTTATCGCCACCGCGCCAGCCGCGCCAATGCGGCGCCGCTCATCCCGGACGGGTTGAGCGACCGCAGGACCCTGGTACAGGGTCTGGCAAGCTATCGGAGGCCTCGGGAAACCGGGGCCTCTTTTCTTTTGCGGCTTGCTGCCGCGCGCCCAATCGCCATGCTGCCGCCCGGCATCGGCAAGGCGATCGGTACCGGCAACAGCGCAGCGAGCTGTCGAATCGCTTGCCCGTCGTCGGTTGCCGAGCCGAGTGGCGCAATCGGTTTCCTGCCGTTCAGAACCAGTCGCGATCCTCGCCACTGCGCGCCGTTCGCACCGCAGCCGTTGTGCTGGCACGACAGAAACATGGTTACCCGCGATGTCGGACCACATGGAGACTCATGGTTCCAGCGACCAGGTCACCTTCGGGCCTGCCGTATATCTGGCATGCATAGCCGCGTGTCTTCATGCGCGAGCCCGCCGTGTGCATGAAACGAATCGCTAACGACGCCGTGATAATCTGCGCGCGTCTTCGCCCCCCTGGATCGCACGATGAATCTCACCACCCGCAGCTTTCTCGCGCTGACCTTGCTGGCCGCCGGTTCCGGCGCCGCGTATGCGCAACAGACGCTCACCTTCAGTAACACCGACACCAACGCTTCCACCCCGGGCGACCAGCCCTTGGCGGTGAATCTCGAGGCTGGTTCCGCGGTCTCGATCGCGCCCAACGGCAACATCAACGCGCGCTGCGTGCTCGGCGCCCCCCCCAGCACCATCTGCGCTGGAATCAATGCGGGCGGCGGCGGTACCGCTCCTGTCGTCGCTCTGGCGGCGAGTGGCTTCTCCCAGGCGCCGAATGGCAACGGCGAGTACGCAGCCGGCACGACATTCACCATCACGCCGTCGGTGTCCGGTGCCGAGGTTTGCGTGCGAAGCGTAACCATCAACGGCGCACCGGCCGCAAGCACCGGGTGGCCGGCAACCTTCGTGTTGCCGTTCAATCCGCAGGTTGTCAACCTGCCGACAGCGTCGGCAACCTATTCGTTCTCGATCCGCTGTTACGGTACCGGGGGCGCAACGACTGCAACGCTGGCCAACGTGCAAACCTCGAGTGTAATTCAGCCGGGCGCTTGCGGTAGCTTCGTATCGCCACTGCCCGCAGGCTGGCAGCGGGGCGCGGTCCAGACCTTCAGCCAGGTCCCGTCGGTGGAGTTCGGCGCGGGCGTCAGCTGGAATCCGTTCCCGAACACGGGTTTCACGGGCTATCTGATCACCAGCAGCACGCAATACCTTTCGGTCGCATTCACCACGCCTACAGACGTGGCGGCGTGGAATGCAGCCGCTCCCAACAAGCAGTTCTTCTGGGAGGAAGCCCAACAGCAAGGCCCGGTAGCACTGGATCGCGTCTATGTCAGCGTCAGTTCCTGCCCCGGCGACTTCCGCATTCCGCCGCTCGGGCAGATCGCACCGGGGACTGACACGACGTTTGCGCGCGGCTGCCGCAACATCCGGCCTGCCAGCGGCTTTCCGAACCAGATCCGGCAGTTCATCTCCTACCAGATCGGCCAGCCCAACCAAGCTTCCGACGAAACCACGTGCTACATCGCGCCTGGTACCACCTACTACCTCAACTTCATTCGCGCGAACGCGCTCGATGGAGCGATCGGCACGCCCGCAGAGGAGGCGAGCTGTCTGGATGGGGTGTCGAACAGCTGCGGCATTCAAGGGAGAGCCTTCTGATGGATGTCAGGACAATCGCCAGTCGCTTGCAGCTTCGGCACGCAGCGCTGATTGCGGCGATTATTCTGTGTTCGGTGAGCGTCAACGCGGTGGCAGCAGAGCGTGATGCGCAAAAGGTCGTGGCGTCTCGTGGCGAGGCGTCGCTCACCTTCGATGTCATCGACGCGCGCGTCGAGGAGATTCCGCCGGACAAGCGGATCGGCTTCATGGACAGTCCCGAGCGCATCGAGACCACGCTGTCCCAGCTGCTCCTGATCGAGCAGTTGGCGCAGGAAGCGATCACCCAGAAGCTCGATTCGGATCCGCGTCTTGCGCGCCAGCTCGATCTGGTGCGCAAGCGCATGCTCGGGCAGTTGCGGCTGGAGCAGCTGCGCACGCAGGCTGCGGCGAAAGTGGACGCCAAGACGCTGGCCCGCGAGCGTTTTCTCGCCGACTCCGCGAAGTTCGTGGTGCCGGAATTGCGCACCGCGCGCCATGTGCTGTATTCGGTGAGCAACCGCAGCGATGCGGAAGCACGGCAAGCCGCCGCCGATGCTCTCAAGCGCCTGGCCGCTGGTGAGTCGCTCGAAGCGATTGCCAAGGAGTCCACCGACGATGTCGCCAGCAAGAGCGACGGCGGGCTGCTGCGCGACATAGCACCCGGGCGCACGGATCCGGCGTTCGATGCAGCCTTGTTCGCGCTCGCGGCACCTGGCGACGTCACCTCGGCCCCGATCAAGAGCCAGTTCGGCTATCACGTCATCGAACTGGTCTCGATCAATCCGGGCCGCAAGCAGACCTTCGAAGAGGTCGAAGCTCAGCTGGTGGCCGAGGTCGAGGCCGCGGCAGTCGAGCGCATGGTGAAAGGCCATACCGACCAACTGCTGAGCCTGCCGCTGACTGCCGACGAGGACGCGGTGGCTTCGCTGCGCAGCCGCTACGGCAGCCCGCAGGCAGTACCGGCCAACGCGCCATCGCGTGCGCCCGGTCAGGCGGGATCGTCGAACTGAACCCTGCGGGGCTTTGACGGGCACGCGGGTCTGCGGCACGCGCACGATCCCCCGCGCAACCGGCTTCCACATCGGCGCATTCCACCCCAGCGCATCCCGAACGGCAGCGGCACTGCGCACCGCGCGGCCGATTACTCCGTACAATGCTCGACCCCTCAGCCGTGGAGCGCCGTGGCGGCATGCGCCCCGATGCACGCTGGTTTCAACTGCTGCGCCAGTTCGTGGTGCGCGACCTGCAACAGCGCTATCTCGGTAGCCTCAGTGGTGGCCTGTGGGCCTTGATGCAGCCGCTGGCCCTGCTGGCGATCTATGCGGTGGTGTTCGTCGAGGTGCTGAAAGTGCGCCTGCCCGACCGCGTGGGCGCCGACTTCGTACCATTCCTGGTCACCGCCCTGTGGCCGTGGACCGCGTTCGCCGAGTCGCTCAACCGGTCGGTCAACGCGTTTCCCGAAAACGCCGGTCTGCTGTCGAAGGTGGCGCTCCCGCGCGAGGTTCTCGTGTTGGCGCCGGTGGTGAGCACTTTTCTGGTGCATACGGCTGGATTCATCGCGGTGCTCGTTCTGCTGGTGGCGATCGGCAAGCCGATCCATCTGGCCGGCGTGGTACCGGCAACGCTGGCGATGATCCTGCTGTTTGTGTTCAGCGCGGGTCTGGCGCTGGCATTGGCCTCGCTGCAGGTGTTTGTGCGCGACCTCGGGCACGCGCTGGGCCAATTCCTCACCCTGATGTTCTTTCTCACCCCGGTTTTCTATGCGCCCGAGATGCTGCCGCCGCAGATCGCGCGCTGGCTCGATGGCAATCCGATGAGCAGCTTCATCGGTGCGGTGCGCGGTCCGTTGCTGGGCATGCATGACGGAGGCTTCAGCAGCCTGCTGCTGCCACTGGTGTTCGCAGGCGTCGCGGCACTGCTGGGCTGGTGGGTGTTCCGGCGTCTGCAGCGGCATCTCGAGGACTTTCTGTGAGCACGCCGCTGCTGGCCGCCATGCGCGGCGTATCGAAGTCGTTTCCGCGCGTGGCGCGCCGTGGCGAGCGACTGCGCGCGCTCGGCGCACTGTTGCTCGGTCGCGAGCGGCTGGACAGCACCGCGGTGTTGAGCGGGATCGATCTGGCGGTGCATCGCGGCGAATCGCTGGGCATCATCGGTCAGAACGGGGCTGGCAAGTCGACGCTGCTGAAGCTGCTCACCGGCGTGCTGGCGCCCAGCACCGGTACCGTGGAGACCCACGGCAGTGTCGCGGCATTGCTGGAGCTCGGCGCCGGCTTCCATCCCGAGTTCACCGGTGCCGAGAACATCGCGATGGCTGCCGCGCTGCTCGGCTTTGGCGAGGGTGAGCTGGCCGCGCGACGCGAGCAGATCCTGGCCTTCGCCGACATCGGGCGCTACATCGACGAACCGGTCAAGCACTACTCATCCGGCATGGTGGTGCGGCTGGGCTTTGCACTGGTCGCCGCGCGGCGACCGGACCTGCTGATCACCGACGAGGTGCTCGCCGTGGGCGACGAGGCCTTCCAGCGCAAGTGCATCCGCTGGATGGAGGACTTCCTCGGCGGCGGCGGCACCATGCTGCTGGTCTCGCACAGCATGTACCACGTGCAGAAGCTGTGCCGCCATGCGTGCTGGATCCATGCGGGGCGAATCGAAGCGCAAGGCGATGTGCATGAGGTTACGCAGCGCTACCTGGCCTACCAGGAACGCAGGATCGCCGCCGATCGCGGCAGCGAGCCCGGCATGCTCGGCAGCGGTCACGAGTTCCACGTGGCGTCGATGGCCGTCAATGGCGAAACCGGCGAGGCGCCGGTTGCGATCGACTTCGGCGACGGCCTGCACATCGACGCCCTGATCGCCAGCCGCGACGGCCGCGAGCCGGTATTCGCGCTGGGCATCCAGCGCGCCGACGGCACGCCGGTGTATGGCTGCACGTCCGAGATCGATGGCGCGCGCCCGCTCGCGCGCGAGGCCGGTGGATTCCGCTTCCGGCTGCGCTTCGACAGCCTGAGCCTGCTGCCCGGCAGCTACTTCCTGCGTGCGCACTCGCAGGACTCCGAGGGCATGCGGCTGTTCGATACCGTCGAGCGTGCGCTGGTGGTGCGCGGCAAGTCGCGCGATTTCGGGCTGGTCCGTCTGGCGCATCATTGGGAGCAGGCCGGGCAGGGCGACGCCCCGCAATGAGCCTGCCCGAGGTCATCGTGCCGGTCTACAACGGCGTCGATGCGCTGGCCGCGTGCCTCGATGCACTGGCGCGCTGCGTGCCGGATGGCGCGCGGGTGCAACTGGTCGACGACGCCTCACCGGATCCGCGCGTGGCCGGGCTGCTCGCGCAGTTCCAGGCGCGGGCGAAGTGCGCGGTGCAGCTGCATCGGCATGATCTGAATCAGGGCTTCGTGGCCACCGTCAACGCAGCGATCGCGCGCACTGGCGGCGACGTCGTGCTGCTCAACGCAGACACCGTGACGACCGCAGGTTGGCTCGAGCGCATGGCCGCGTGTGCGGCCAGCGATTCGCGCATCGGCACCGCCACGCCGTGGTCGAACAACGCCGAGATCTGCTCGTTGCCCGAATTCTGCGTGGCCAATCCCTTGCCGGACGATCCCGAAGCGCTTGCAGCGGCTTGCCGCGACGCAGGGCCGCCGACATTTCCCGAGCTGCCGACTGCGGTGGGCTTCTGCATGTTCATTCGGCGCGCGACCTTGCAGGCCGTGGGCGACTTCGATGTGGCCACCTTCGGCCGCGGCTATGGCGAAGAGAACGACTTCTGCCGGCGCGCGGCGGGACACGGCTGGCGCAACGTGCTGTGCGACGACACCTGGGTCGGCCATCGCGGCGGCGCATCCTTCGCCGGTACCGGGCACGCTGCGGGCGGTGCGAACCTGGCCCGACTCGTCGCCCGTTACCCCGGCTACAATGCGCTGGTTGCGGATTTCATCGCACGCGATCCGCTCGCACCGCTGCGTGCGCGGATTGCCGCCCGCCTGCGAACCGGAGTGACTTCGCCTTGACCGACGCCCTCCCATTCACCGGCGAGCGCTTCACGCCCGAATGCGTGCGCGAGATCTGGTACGAGCACTGGCATCGCTATGCCTTCGCGTTGCCGCTGGCACGCGGTCGGCGCGTGCTCGATGCAGCTTGCGGCGAAGGCTATGGATCGGCCCTGCTTGCCGGTGCGGCGAACAGCGTGCTCGGTATCGACCTCGCGCCATCGGCGCTCGAGCATGCGCGCGCACGCTACGCCGCGCAGGTCAATCTGCGCTTCGAGCTCGGCGATGTCACCGCACTGGATGCGCTGCCCGCGGCAAGCATCGACCTGGTCGTCTCGCTGGAAACCCTCGAACACGTGCACGCGCAGGAATCGATGATCGCCGGCTTCGAGCGACTGTTGGCGCCGGGCGGTGTGCTGCTGCTGTCCTCGCCCGACAAGCGCACCTACAGCGACGCCACCGGCTTTCGCAACGAGCACCACGTGCGCGAGCTGTACCGCGAGCAGTTGCTCGAACTGCTGCAGCCGCGATTCCCGGCGGTGCGCCTGTACGGCCAGAAGCTGCTGTTCGCGTCGGCGATCTGGAGCCTCGACGACGCTCCCGTGCGCGCTGCTGCAAGTACCGCAGGCGCGAGCGCGCAGGATCTCGCCGACGGACTGGACTACGATCCGCTGTATTACATTGCGTTGTGCGCGCGCGATCCGCGCGATCTGCCGGACGCCTCGCGCGGGCTGCTGTCGCTGTTCGGCGATCGCGAGCAATCGGTGTATCGCCACTACGAACACGAGATCCGCAAGAATATCGAGGCAGGCGGCGTGCTGGCCGATCTTCAGGCGCGGCTCGCGCTGTCCGAAGCGCGTGCGCTGGCCGCCGAAGAACGCGTTGCGGCGCTGGCCCATGGGGCCGCCAGCACGCCACCACCCGGCCTTTTCTCGCGCCTTTTCCACCGCCGTGACCGTTGAGCAGAGCATGGATTTCCAGATCGATTTCGGCAGCTTCAACGTCGGTCCGCGTGCCGATGCGCCGCTGTTTGCAGCAGCCTCCGGCATCGTGCTGCCGCTGGGGCCGGAGGAGTGCATCTACCGTCTGCGCGCCGACGGCAGCCAGCACGTCATGACCCATCAGGTGTTCGAGGCGCTGCATCTGTGCCGCGCATTCCGCAGCCTCGATGAGCATGCCGCGGTAGTGGCGCAAGGCGTGCAGGGCTTGGCCGGCCGCGCCGACGTGGTGCGCCAGGTCCTCGACAGCCTCATCGCGCGGCAACTGATGCTGTCGGGCACGGGCTATCTCGCAGCGCTCGCTCAGGATGCGGCTGCCAATCCGACGCCGCTGCGCGCGGTATTCATCCGTACCTGCGACCGGCCGACCGGCCTGAGCGCACTTACCGCCGACCTGCTGGCCAACGAGTTGGCCCATCGCGCCGGGCATCGCTACGTGCTGCTCGATGAATCGCGCGATCCGGCGCAGCAGCGCAGCAATGCCGAGATCCTCGCGCGTTTTGCGCAGACTGCGGGCGTGCGTGTGGAGCACTTCGATGCGCTGCGCTGGCGCGCCACGCTGGATCGCCTTGCACGCGCACGCCCCGAAGCCGGCGACAGCTTGCGCTGGCTGCTCGCGCGCGAACCCGAGGCAGGTCAGCGCGCCGGCGATGGATCGGCGCGCAACCTGGCAGCGCTGCTCGGCGCCGGCGGGCGGATTGCGCTGATCGACGATCAGACCCGGCTGCCGCTGCGCGGTGCTCCCGACGCGATCGGCGGACTCGATCTCGCCGCCGCAGCCGCCATGCCGGTGCGCTTCTACGACGACGCGCGCGCTGCACTGGCCGCCGGTAGCGAGATAGCCGGCGACCCGTTCAACGCGCAGCTGGCCTGGTGCGGTCAGAGCCTCGGCCACGTGCTGGCGCACAATCCGGGACTGCTGCCGGACCGCGCGGCGCTGGCCGGCATGGAGCCGGCCAGCCTGCCGCACCTGAGCGCCGCCAGCCGGATCGCCAGCACCTGCAATGGCGTGCGCGGCGATGCCGCAGGCTCTGGTCGCGACTGGATGTTCCTGCTCGAGGGCGACAGTCGCACCCAGTTCTGGAGCGATCGCGAGCGCTATTTGCGGCATCTGGACGGTGCGAGCGTGTGGTTCGGTCCGCGGCGTCCGCGCGTGCTCGATCAAGCGCAATATGCGCCGTTCCTGCTCGACGCCAGTCGCATGCTGCCACCGACCTTGCCGGATGCGGCGCGCGGCGATCTGCTCGCCGGCATGCTCACGCGCGCGCTGTGGCCCGACAGCGTGGTGCTGCACAGCGCCTGCACGCTGGGCCATGAAGGCCAGGCTGCGCCGCGCAAGGCGGGCTCGGTGTGGCAGGCCGATACGCCGGGCCTGGCGTCGCTGCTGACCGACCTGCTGTCGTCGCGGCTGGACGATGTCCGCGCGCAGGCGCCAGAGCGCCGTCTACGCAGCGTGGCCAATGCCATTGGCGATCTCGCAGCCGCGTCGTCGGCCAAACGTGCCGACATGCTGTCCGAGTATCTGGCCTTCGCACGCTCCGACCTGGTGACGCGGCTGCAGGCAGCGTTCCTGGGCGCTGACAATCCACCGGTGTACTGGCAGGCCGACGTGCGCGAGCTGATCACGGTCAATGGACGCGCGCTGACCAGCAACGACGCGCCACGCCTGGATGGATGGCCGGAATCGCTCGACAGCGCAGCGCAGTGCAGCGACCGCTTCGCCCGCGATCTGGATCGGTTCGCGGTAGCGCTCGATGCGTGGCCGGCGCTGTGGCAGCACGCCGCCGAGCTCGGCCCGCGCCTGCTCGATTCCTGAGATATCGGGCGATGGGCGCGCAGCTGTCGGCGATCGTGGTCGCACACGACAGTGGCGCGGTGCTCGCCGAATGCGTGCGCCGCCTGCTGGCTGCCACCGACGTGCTCGAGGTGCTGGTGGTCGACAACGGATCGCGCGATGGCGCCGTGGCTGCGCTGGCAGCGGATGCGCGCCTGCAGGTGCTGCGCAATGCGCACAACCCGGGCTTCGCGGTGGCCTGCAATCAGGGCGCACGCAGCGCGCGCGCCCGGGTGCTCGCGTTCGTCAATCCGGATTGTTTCGTGGCGGTCGATACGTTCACGCGCATGCTGACGATCCTCGCCGCCGCACCGGACATCGGCCTGCTGGGCGCCGACGTGCGCGATGCAAGCGGACAGCCCGAGGCGGCCGCACGGCGTCGCGATCCGACCCTCAAGCGCGCGCTGCAACACGCGCTGGGGGCTTCGGACGCGCTGCATATGCCGTCCAGCACCGCGCTCGCGGTACAGGACGTCGATGCGACCTCGGGTGCCCTGATGCTGCTTGCGCGCGCGGTGTTCACGAAACTGGGCGGCTTCGACGAAGGCTACCGCCTGCATGCGGAAGACCTCGATCTGTGTCGTCGCGTGCGTGGTCTCGGGTTGCGCGTTGCGGTTGCCGAAGGCGTGGCCGTCACTCACCTCAAGGGCACTTCGAGCCAGCGGCGCCCGTTGTTCGTGGCCTTCCACAAGCATCGCGGACTGGCACGCTACTGGCGGCGCTTTGGCGCCGGCGGTGGTGCGGCAACCACCGCTGTGGCCATCGCCGCTGCATGGCTGCGCTTTGCCGCGATCGCGCCGGCAGCCCTGTGGCGGCAGTTGCGCGCGCCGCCATCTGCGTGAGCCGGCGGCTCGCTGCCGCAGCGCAGAGTCCGTTCGCGATGGTGCAGCCCGCGCCGCGAGCAGCTTTTCCGGGCGCGCGCCAAAACCTGTTTCGGGCGCGCGTACCCGCGCGTCGCTCGAACCGCGGCGCTGCTGGACCAAGCGCCGACCCGCGGTGAGATCCTAACGCGACAGCGGCTTGTAGCGCAGCCGGTGCGGTTTGGACGCCTCGTCGCCAAGGCGCCGCTTCTTGTCGGCTTCGTACTCGCTGTAGTTGCCGGGGAAAAACTCGACGTGCGAATCGCCTTCGAAGGCGAGGATGTGGGTGCAGATACGGTCGAGGAACCAGCGATCATGCGAGATCACCACCGCGCTGCCCGGGAACTCCAGCATCGCCTCTTCCAGCGCGCGCAGGGTCTCCACGTCGAGATCGTTCGATGGCTCATCGAGCAGCAGCACGTTGCCGCCTTCCATCAGGGTCTTGGCCAGGTGCAGGCGGCCGCGCTCACCGCCCGAGAGCTGCCCGACCAGCTTCTGCTGGTCGGCGCCCTTGAAGTTGAAGCGGCCGATATAGGCGCGCGCGGGCGTGGTGTACTTGCCGACCGTGATCATGTCGGCACCACCCGAGATCGCGTGGAACACGTTCTTGTCGGCTTCCAGCGCGTCGCGCGACTGGTCCACATAGGCCAGCTTCACCGTGTGGCCGAGCACGATCTCGCCCTTGTCGGGCTGCTCCTTGCCGATGATCATCCGGAACAGCGTCGACTTGCCCGCACCGTTGGGGCCGATGATGCCCACGATCGCGCCTGGCGGCACCTTGAACGACAGATCGTCGATCAGCAGCCGCTCGCCGTAGGCCTTCGACACGTTCTTGAATTCGATCACCTGGTCGCCAAGGCGCTCGCCGGGCGGGATGTAGATCTCGTTGGTTTCGTTGCGCGTCTGGTAGTCCTGCGAGTTGAGTTCCTCGAAGCGGTTCAGGCGCGCCTTGCCTTTCGATTGGCGGCCCTTGGCGGACTGGCGTACCCATTCGAGCTCGCGTGCGATGGCCTTTTGCCGCGCCTTCTCGGTCGAGGCTTCCTGCTTGAGGCGCTCGTCCTTCAGCTCCAGCCAGCTGGTGTAGTTGCCCTTCCACGCAAAGCCGCGCCCGCGGTCGAGTTCGAGGATCCACTCGGCGGCGTTGTTGAGGAAGTAGCGATCATGGGTGACCGCCACCACGGTGCCCGGATAGCGCAGCAGGAACTGCTCCAGCCACTCGACCGACTCGGCATCCAGATGGTTGGTCGGCTCGTCGAGCAGCAGCATGTCGGGTTTGGACAGCAGCAGGCGGCACAGCGCGACGCGGCGTTTTTCGCCACCGGACAGCTTGCCGATCTTCGCGTCCCACGGCGGCAGGCGCAGTGCATCGGCAGCCTGGTCGAGCTGCTGCTCCATGGCATGGCCGTCGGCTGCCTGGATGATCGCCTCCAGCCGCGCCTGCTCGGAGGCGAGCTTGTCGAAATCGGCGTCTGCTTCGCCATAGGCCGCGTACACCGCCTCAAGCTGTGCCTGGGCGCTCTTGATATCGCCCATGCCCTCTTCGACGGCCTCGCGCACCGTGTGCTCGGGATCGAGCTTGGGTTCCTGTTCGAGGAAGCCGATCTTGGTACCCGGCTGCGGGCGCGCTTCGCCGCTGAACTCGGTATCCACACCGGCCATGATCCGCAGCACGGTGGACTTGCCGGCGCCGTTCAAGCCCAGCAGCCCGATCTTGGCGCCGGGAAAGAACGACAGCGAGATATCCTTGATGATCTGGCGTTTCGGCGGAACAGTCTTGCTCACGCCGATCATGGTGTAGATGTACTGCATGGAAATTCCCTGGGCGGTGGCGCAACGTTGGCCGGAATGGCCTCGCGGCCCGTCGATGGGCGGCAAACGTGCAGGCAACCTCCTATTCTCCGGCAGCCCCCACTGCAAGTCCAGCGAGCCGCGCCCCACCCGCCTGCAGGAGGAACGCCTGCAGGGCCGCCGGCACGCGGGCATCGTCGTACAGCCGGTGTTTGCGCGCGCCGATCAAGGCGCGGATCTCCGCGCGCAGGTCGGCCGAGCGACCCAGCTCCACCGCGATCCGCACGTAGTCGTCGATGTCGGTGGCGATCAGGCGCTCGAGTTCGAGGATCTGCAGCATCGCCGCCGTATGCCGGGTCCGCATGCTGGCGCCGGGCAGGGTAACGGTGGGAATGTCGAACCACAGCGCTTCGAGCGTGGTGTTGCCGCCCGACCAGCCGATCGAATCGAGGTTCACATCGCCCGCGCGTGCCAGGCCGAGAAACTCGGCCGGCGGCAGGCCGCGCACGATGCCCAGATGATGCTCCGGGTCCAGATTGGCGCGGCGTAGTTCCCCCGCCAGGCGTGCGCGCAAGCGCGCGCTGATCGCCGCGTCCGCGTGCGGGGTCAGGTGGAAGCGCGCCGCCGGCAGTGCGGCGGCGATCCGCGCGAGCAGCGCGTCGTGCAGCGGCAGGTTCTTGAACACGCTTTGCACGAACAGGTACTCGACCCGTGCCGGGTCGCGCCGGGCAAGCTCGGCCGGCGCGCGCGGTGCGCGCGCTGGTGCGGAGAAGCAGGTGCCCAGCCCCGGCAACAGCAGCAGTTTTTCGGTGTAGCGATCCGCGGCCCCTTCCGCCTCCATCGCCGCACTGCTGATGAACACGTCGATGTGTTCGAAGCCGGTGCTGATCGGATGGCCCCACAGCACCGCCTGGGTCGGTGCCAGCCGCAGTGCGGCCAGGCATTGGGCCATCGGCTGCATGCCGAGGTCGGTATGCAGCAGCACGGCCGGTGCAAAGGCGCGGATCGCCTGCGCCCAGCTGGCCGGGTCGCGCTGCCCGCACACGATCAGATCATCGGCGGCGGCGAGCTCCGCGCGGATGGTGGTGTCGTCGCCGTGATGGAAAAACGCCAACTTGATCCTGCTGCGATCGAGCCCGCGCAGCAGGCCACCGAACAGGCGCGTGATCGTATGCGCGAACAGATGCGCCGAGAACACCGCGACCCGGACCCGCCCGTCATCGGCGACCGCCTGCGTCGGAGCAAGTTCGGGCACGCTGGCGCGCACCATTTGCTCGATCACCCGCGCGTAGCGCCGCTGTCCGTCGAGCACGGCGTCGGTGGTGTAGTGGTAATAGAAGTTGCTGCACAGGGTGGCCGCGGCCAGCGCGTCGGGCGCACTGGCGATGCCACGCCCGATACGTTGTGCGAAGGCATCGAGGCCTGCCTCCCACTGCGCACGGAAGGCATCGACGGCCGCCGAATCGTGGTGGACCACATCGCGCGGGTACTGGAACAGCGCAAAGCGCGCCGGCAGGCAGCCGGCATCCAGCGCCAGCGCGCGCTCGAATGCGCTGGCCGCCTGGTCGAAGCGGTTGGCCGACCAGCATGCCAGGCCCAGTTCGCAGGCGCGCAGCGCGCTGGGGTCGATGGCCGATAGTCGCTCGCGTGCCGCGACCCGCTGAGCTGCCGGTGCACCCTGCGCGTCGAGTGCGCTCGCCCATGCGTCGTGAAGCGGGATATCCCCGCTTGCCTGCGTTGCGCCTTGCGCGAAGGCTTGCAGCGCTTCGGCCTGTTGGCCCGCGGCCTGGCGCGATTCGCCCAGCAGCCGCCACGCCTCGCCGAAATGGGGCTGTCGCCGCAGGACCGCGACGGCGGTGGCTTCAACGGTCGCGTGGTCCTTCTGCCAGTGCGCAAGCCGCGTGAGCGCCATGCCGCTTTCCGGCTCGCCGGGGTCGAGCGACTGCGCCTGCAGCAGTGCAGCGCGCGCGCGGTCCGGCAGCTGGCAGCCCATCGCCGCCTGCGCCATCAGGTACAGCAGCGCCGGAGTTGCGGCGACCCGCACGACTGCCGCATCCAGGCGCGCCAGCGCGCGCCCCGGATCGCCCTGGCGCAGGGCCAGGTTGGCGTCCTCCACCAGCGCCGGCACGAACTGCGGATCGCTGTGCAGTGCTGCGGCAAGCGTCGCTGCAGCATCATCGAGGGCGCCGCGCGCGAGCAGCAGGTTGCCGAGCAGGGCCAGCGCGCGCGGATCGCGGGGATCGCTGGCCAGAAGCGCTCGGCACGCGGCCTCCGCCTCGCCCGCCCGGCCTGCGCGCAGCAGGTCGATCGCCGCGCGCAACCCGGCCGCCGGATCAGTCACGCAGCACCTGTTGCATCATCCGAGCGAACGCAGGACCGACCTGCGGATCGTCGTACAAACGATGCTTGCGCGCGCGGATCAGGCCGCGCATCTCGGCGCGGAAATCGGCCGAGCGGCCGAGTTCGACCGCGATCCGAACGTAGTCGTCGATATCGGTGGCGATCAGGCGCTGCAGTTCGAGGATGCGCAGCATCGCGAAGGTGTGCCGTGAGCGCATCAGGGGCCCGGGCAGGGTCACGGTGGGGGTGTCGAAGTACAGCAGCTCCAGCGTGGTATTGCCGCCCGACCAGCCGATCGAATCGAGATTGACATCGACGCTGCGTCCAATGCCGAGGAACTGAGCTTCGGTGACGAAACGAAACACGCCGCAGTGTTGCTCGAAATCGAGGCCGGCACTGGCGAAATGCGCGCGCAGGCGCGTGCGCAGGCTGTCGCGGACCTGGGCGAAGGGACTGGGCACGAAGTGGAAGCGGGCGCTCGGGATCGCCGCTGCGATCCGCGCGAACACCGCGTCGTGCAGCGGCAGCAGCTTGACCGCCTGCTGTGCCACGAAAAACTCGACTGCGTCCGGCGCACGCGCTTGCAGCTCGGGCGGCGCCTGCGGCAACGCGCGCGGCGCGGCATAGCAGGTCCCGAGGTTCGGCAGGCGCAGCAGCTTTTCGCGGTAGAAGCGCTGTCCGTCCGCCGCTTCCATCGCATCGGAAGTGAGGAAATGATCGATGCTGCTGCGGCCGCTGCCGATCGGATGCCCCCACAACATCGCCTGGCGTGGCGCAAGGCGCAGCGACGCCAGGCCCTGCACGATCGGGTGCATGCCGATATCGATGTAGACCAGCAGGTCGAGATCGCGGTCGCGGATCGTGTGTACCCACCAGCCCAGATCGTGCTCGCCGTGCACGAAATGATCTGCATGGGCGCGCCACGCATCCGTGCCGGCGTCGACCAGATCGGCGGTATGGAAGCACGAGATTTCCCAGCGATCGCGCGCCAGCGCGGCGGGCAGGCTGGCGAACAGCTTGCTCACCGTGTGGGTGCGCAGGAAGCCCGAGCAGAATCCGATCCGCAGGCGTCCGTCGTCGCGCACCCGCGTTGCTGCAGGCGCCAGATCACGGAATGCAGCGGCCATCATGCGTTCGAGCAGGGCGCCGTAGCGGCGCTGTTCGGCCACGAAGGGCTCGCCCAGATAGTGGATGTAGAACTCGGTAGCCAGCGTGATGCAGCCGATCAGCACCGCAGGTGCGGTGCGCTCGATTGGTGCTGCCTCGAACCACGCCAACTCTTCCAGCCATTGGCCGCGGAAGCGCTGCATGGCGTCGTCGTTCCGGTGCACCACGCCGCGCGGCAGCTGAAAGCGGCCCCAGCGCGCCGGCAGATAGTCCGGGTCGCGCAGCAACGCGTGTTCGTAGGCGTCGCGCGCAGCGGCAAGATCGCCGACCCGCTGCTGTTCCATGCCGAGCAGCGCCCAGGCCGGCGGCGTATCGTCGAGTTCGGCAACGCGCAGACGTGCGGCCAGCGCCTGTTCAAAACGCCGCGCTGCCTTGGCAGCACGGGCCAGGCCATCCCAGGTGCGCGGCGCCAGCGGATCCACCTGCACCGCCTGCTGCCAGACATCAGCCGCCGCTGCATGCTGGCCGTCGCTCAGCAGCATCTCGCCGAGATTGAGCAGGGCCTCGCGCCAGTCCGGCCGCAGCACAAGGCACTGGCGGTAGTCCGCGATCGCCGCTGCGCGGCGTCCGGCGGCGGCATCCAGATTGGCGCGCTGGAAGCGCGCCTCGACGTGCGCGGGCGCCAGCGCCAATCCGCGCGAGTACGCGCGGTGGGCTTGCTCGACGTCGCCATGTGCGGCACTGAGCTGTCCGAGATCGAACCAGAAAGCAGGCTGCTGCGGAACGATGCCGGTCAGGCGAGTCAATGCGCCGATCGCGCGCTCGATATCGCCGGCAGCGCGTGCCAAGGCGGCGTCCTCGACCAGCGCTGGCGCGCAATTCGGGTCCAACGTCAGTGCCACATCGATCGTCTCGCGTGCGGCGATCGCATCGCCAAGCTGCAACAGCACGCGGCCGCGCAGCGCATGCACGCGCGCGTCGCGCAAGCCGCGGCTGCCCAATCCGCCGAGTGCGGCCAAGGCTTCGGCGTGCTGGCCGGAGCGGCTCAGGCCGAAGGCGGCAGCCAGGACTTCGCTGATGGAATCTGTAGACATCGATCGAACCGACGTTAAGGCGTAATTCTCGCACGCGCAGGTGCCAGGCACCGCACGCGCAGGGCGTGCGGAAAGCAATCCGTGCTGACTTGTGGGAGCTGCCATGGCAGCGACTGGGGCAAGTCATCGGTGCTGCTGTCGCCGGCATGCCGGCTCCCACAAGGTGGAGGTGGGGTTGAGGCAATTGAATGAGGAAGTGGGGTTGAGGCAATTGAGTGAGGAGGTGGGGTTGAGGCAATTGAATGAGGAAGTGGCGTTGCGGCAATTGAATGAGGAGGTGGGCTTCGAGCAAGTCGTGGAGCCTGGGGATTGCAGTGCGACTGGTTAGTCCTTGTGGGAGCTGCCATGGCAGCGACTGGGGCAAGTCATCGGTGCTGCTGTCGCCGGCATGCCGGCTCCCACAAGGAGAAAGTGGGGTTGAGGCAATTGAATGAAGAGGTGGGGTTGAGGCAATTGAATGAGGAGGTGGGGTTGCAGCAATTGAATGAGGAAGTGGGGTTGCGGCAATTGAATGAAGAGGTGGGCTTCGAGCGAGTCGTGGAGCCTGGGGATTGCAGTGCGACTGGTTGGTCCTTGTGGGAGCTGCCATGGCAGCGACTGGGGCAAGTCATCGTTGCTGCTGTCGCCGGCATGCCGGCTCCCACAAGGCGGATGTGGGGTTGCGGCAAGCCCGAAGAAATGTAGTTGCGAGATTTTGGTGCAGCGGAAAGATCGATTTGATGCAGCAGCCATCGGCTGGCGGGTCAATGGAAGTCCCGCGAGCGCGCATCGAGCGTTCCTAGCATCTCGCTCCAGTCGTGCAGTCGGTGCGCGACCAGATGGCGCACGCCATCGGCGACCTGCATCTGGCCATCAACGCACAGCACGGTGGACTCGACCAGTTCGCGCCGCTGGTCGGCCGCGAGCTTGAGCCACACCACCACGTTGACCACGCCGGTCTCGTCCTCGAGGGTGACGAAGGTGACGCCGCTCGCGGTGCCGGGACGCTGGCGCACGGTGACCAGTCCTGCGGTGCGCGCCGGCGCACCATGACCGAGTTGGCTCAGCTGTGCCGCGCTGCGCGCCTTGCGTGCGGCGAGTCCCGTACGGATCAGCGCAATCGGATGCTTGCCGAGAGTAAAACCCAGGTGCGCATAGTCGCTGAAGGTGTTCTCGGCCACGCTCGGCGGCTTCAGCGACACCGCCTGCTCGTCGATCCGCGCCCCGTCGAGTACCGCCGGCATGCTCTCGGCACCCGCGATCGCCCAGTGTGCGCGATGCCGATGTCCGGCCAGTACCCGCAACGCGCCGGCTTCGGCCAAACGCTGGCGTTCGAAGCGGTTGAGCTGCGCACGCTCGACCAGATCCTGCACGTCGCGGAATCCGCGCTCCTGCCGCGCAGCGACAATACGACCGGCGGTGTCGGCGGACAGGCCGCGGATCATGCGCAGGCCGAGGCGGATCGCAAGCGGCGAACGGCGAATGGCGAATGGCGAATGGGATGCACAGTGAGGTGCTTCTTCAATCCCCTGTTCTTCCCATTCACCATTCGCCATTGAGTCCGCCGCAGGCGCGCGATCCATTCGCTGCTTTCCATCCTGCTCTTCCAATCCACAATCCCACCCACTCCACACCACATCCACCGGCCGCACCTCGACGCCGTGGCGCTGCACGTCGGCGAGGATCTGCGGGGGTTGGTAAAAGCCCATCGGCTGCGAGTTGAGCAGCGCGCAAGCGAAGATCGCGGGTTCGTGGCACTTCAGCCAGCACGAGACGTAGACGATCAGCGCGAAGCTCGCCGCGTGCGACTCCGGGAAGCCGTACGAGCCAAAGCCCTTGATCTGCTCGAACACCTGCAGCGCGAAGTCCTCGCTGTAACCGCGTTCGCCCATGCCCTCAACGATGCGCTGCTGGAAATGGTCCAGCCCGCCGCGGCGTTTCCATGCGGCCATCGAACGGCGCAGCTTGTCGGCCTCGCCGGGGGTGAAGCCGGCCGCGACGATCGCCAGCTGCATCACCTGCTCCTGGAAGATCGGCACGCCGAGCGTGCGGCCGAACACCTCGCGCAGGGCTTCCGACGGATACTCCACCGGATCGAGTCCCTGCCGGCGGCGCAGGTAGGGATGCACCATCTTGCCCTGGATCGGGCCGGGGCGAACGATGGCGACCTCGACCACCAGATCATAGAAGGTCGCCGGTTTCAGGCGCGGCAGCATCGCCATCTGCGCGCGCGATTCGATCTGGAACACGCCGAGCGTATCGGCGCGCTGGATCATCGCGTAAGTCGCCGGATCCTCGGCCGGGATGGTCGCAGGCGACAGTTCGATACCGCGGTGCTGGCGGATGAAATCGAAGCAGCGATGCAGGCAGGTCAGCATGCCGAGTGCAAGGCAGTCGACCTTGAGCAGGCCCAGCGTGTCCAGATCGTCCTTGTCCCACTGGATCACGGTACGATCGGGCATCGCCGCGTTCTCGACCGGCACCAGCTCATGCAGCGGATGGTGCGAGATCACGAAACCGCCAACGTGCTGCGACAGGTGGCGCGGGAAATCCTGCAACTCGCGCGACAATGCGAGCAGCTGGCGCATGCTGCGCGAGGCCGGATCGAAACCGCGCTCGGACAGCCGCGTTTCGATATCCGAGATGTCGTCCCACCACGACAGCGCACCCGCCAGCTGTTCGAGTTGGTCGGCCGAAAATCCCAGCGCCTTGCCGACATCGCGCACCGCACTCTTGGGCCGGTAGCAGATCACGGTGGCCGCGAGTGCGGCGCGCTCGCGACCATACTTGCGGTAGATGTACTGGATCACCTCCTCGCGCCGCTCGTGCTCGAAGTCGACGTCGATGTCGGGCGGCTCGTTGCGTTCGCGCGAGATGAAGCGCTCGAACAGCAGATTGCCGCGCGCGGGGTCGACCTCGGTGATGCCGAGCGCGAAACACACCGCTGAATTGGCGGCCGAGCCGCGGCCCTGGCACAGGATCCCCTGCGCGCGCGCGTAGCGCACGATGTCGTGCACGGTCAGGAAATACGCTTCGTAGCGCAGCTCGGCGATCAGGGCCAGCTCGTGCTCGACCTGCGCGCGCACCTTGGCCGTCTCGCCCAGCGGAAAGCGCCAGCTCAGACCCTGTTCGGTGAGCATGCGCAGATGCGCGCTGGCCGACACGCCTTCGGGCACCAACTCGTGCGGATACTCGTAGCGCAGGCTGGTCAGCGAAAAATCGCAGGCGGCGGCGATCTCGACGCTGGCCTGCATCAGATCGCGCGGATACAGCGTGGCCAGCGCCTCGCGCGTGCGCAGATGGCGCTCGCCGTTGGGGAACAACCGGCGACCCGCTTCGGCCACCGTGGTGTTGTGGCGCACGGCGGTGAGCACATCCTGCAGCGCCTTGCGCCGCCGGATGTGCATGTGCACGTCGCTGCAGGCTACCGTTGGCACGCCGTGTGCAGCGGCCAGCGTGCGTAACGCGGCCAGTTGTTCGATGTCGTCGACCTCGCGGTGCAACTCGACTGCGAGGTGGCAGCGCTCGGGAAAAAGATCGCGCAGCCAAGCCAGCAGGCTGCCTTCGTTTTTTGGATGCGCGACAGCGCCGCTCCGAGGCAGGCGTTGCGGCAGATGGATGGCCCACAGGCCCGCACGCGGCAGCGCTTCCAGATCGGCCCGCGACAGTCGGTACTCTCCCTTTTCCGCTGCACGCCGCGCATGGGTGATGATGCGGCACAGGTTGGTGTACCCGCTGCCGTCGGTGACCAGCAGCGCGCAGCGCGGCCCATCGCAGAGCGCGAACTCGGCACCGACGATCAGCTTGAAGGCCAGTTCCTGCGCGGCCTCGTGCGCGCGCACGATGCCGGCCAGGCTGCACTCATCGGTGATCGCGAGCGCGGTGTAGCCGAGTTTCTTCGCCCGCTCGACCAGCTCGCGCGCGGTGGAGGCGCCGCGCTGGAAGCTGAAATTCGACAGGCAGTGCAGCTCGGCATAGGCCGGTGGTTCGGCGACGATGGAGGTCGCGCTGCTGCTGGCATGCATGGCGCGGCTTCCGCGATGGGCAGCCGCGACCTTCGCCTCGCGCGGTCTCAGCGTTCGCGACCGTTGGTGCGCGGATCGATACGATGGAAGACGAGTGCTCATGCATCAGCTCCGCTGGCTCTTGCCGCAAACCCACCTCCTCCTTGTGGGAGCCGGCATGCCGGCGACAGCAGCACCGATGACTTGCACCAGTCGCTGCCATGGCAGCTCCCCCAAGGACGAACCACTCGCACAGCAATCCCGAGACCGCAGCACTAGCCTCAAGCCCACATCCTCCTTGTGGGAGCCGGCATGCCGGCGACAGCAGCACCGATGACTTGCCTCAGTCGCTGCCATGGCAGCTCCCACAAGGAGGAACCGATCTCACCGCAATCTCCAGACTCCAGGATTGGCGCCAAGCCCACCTCCTATTTCAATTGCCTCAAGCCCACCTCCTCCTTGTGGGAGCCGGCATGCCGGCGATAGCAGCACTGATGACTGGCTCCAGTCGCTGCCATGGCAGCTCCCACAAGGAGGAACCGATCTCACCGCAATCTCCAGACTCCAGGATTGGCGCCAAGCCCACCTCCTATTTCAATTGCCTCAAGCC
>JBBRFN010000025.1:0-28474 GCA_038224265.1 Lysobacterales bacterium | reverse complement strand
GGGCTTCCAGATACACGGTGGTGGCAAGGCAGGTCTGTTCCTGCGCGTTGCCACCCAGCATCGAAGCCAGCCAAAGGATCCATTCAAGCTTCATGTTTCTGTCCTCATGCTCGATCGCCAGACTTGGGCCGCTGTCCCGCGTCCGCGCGCATTAACGCTGGCGGCGGCTGAACGTCGGCTTTCGTATCGCACTCTCGGAGTGGGGCATGGGCCTGCGGGATTCGCGCGACCCACGGAAAAGGACTCATCCATGCCGGCGGTTGGTGGGCCGGCAGAGTCCAGCGGTAGAGCGGCCGCACAGGCCCCCGGCTCACCCCATCGGGGGTTGCGCCATGGCTGCAGCAGGGGCTGGGTTTGGGGTAGGCCCGGCTGCAACGGGGCGGACGATAGCGCAACGCGGGCCGAGTAGACACTCTATCTGCGATGGGCGGACATTGTACTTGTCGCGTTTTCGCCGAATTTTGCCGATTTTCGCCGACTTTTACTGTGGATGGCACAAGAATTCACTGTGCGATAGCGTGCGCAGCGGGCGCGATGAGTGCCCCAGTGCCACACATTCAAAGCCGACATTCGGTGGCGTATGCTCCACAGCCGACCACATGCTGGAGCAGCCAGGTGTCGATCAAGCATCCGAATCTTCGGCACCCATGGTCGCTGACTGCGTTGGTGGCCGTGATCCTGGCCAGCATGCTGGTCGGTTGCGGAGGCGGTGCGACCCGCACCGGCCTGATCAAGCGCATCAATCCGCCGAGTGCTGCGTTCGAGCGCCTGAACCTGGCCGACGACGGCAGCACCCGGGTAGCGCTGCGGCTGCACAATTTCAGCACCGTACCGATGACCTACGGGCAGATTGCGGCCACCATCCGGATCGACGGGCGCACGGCCGGCCAGTTGCTGGTGAACGCCGGGATCGAGATTCCCGGTCTGTCGTCGGACGTGATCGATATCGAGCTGCCACTGGACGCCCAGGCGCGTGCGCGCATCGCGCGCGCCGGCAGCGAGGCAGGTGCGATCAGCTACGGGCTGGAGGGGTCGATCCAGACCACCGAGCCCGCGCAACGATTCCCTTTTTTGTTCGACAGCCGCCTGAACCCGGTTCCCGGGCGTCCGGGCGAGTTCCGCTGAAACCCATTCGGAGAGTTCCATGAGCAAGTATGAAGCCCCGCTGCGCGACATCCGTTTTGTGCTGTTCGATGTACTGGGCGCCGAGCGCGAATTCGCGCGGCTGCCGGCGCTCGCGCAGGCCACGCGCGATCTGGTCGACGCGGTGCTCGACGAAGCCGCGCGCTTCACCGGGCAAGTGCTCGCACCGCTGAATCGCTCCGGTGACGAGGAGGGCTGCACCCTGGTCGACGGCGCAGTCACCACGCCAAAGGGCTTCAAGGAAGCCTATCGCCAGTTCATCGACGGCGGCTGGACCGGATTGACCGCCGAGCCCGAATACGGCGGCCAGGGCATGCCGGAAGTTCTGGGTGCAGCGGTGAAGGAGATGATCGACTCGGCGAATCTGTCGTGGGGCATGTATCCCCTGCTCTCGCACGGTGCGTCCGAGGCATTGAAATATGTCGCCGAGGAATGGCAGCGCGAGGTGTTTCTGAAGCCCATCGTGTCGGGCGAATGGACTGGCACCATGTGCCTGACCGAGCCGCATTGCGGCTCCGACCTCGGGCTTTTGAAGACCAAGGCCGAACCGCAGGACGACGGCACCTACAAGGTGTCCGGCACCAAGATCTTCATCAGCGCCGGCGAACACGATTTCACGCCCAACATCGTGCATCTGGTGCTCGCGCGCCTGCCGGACGCGCCGGCCGGGACCAAGGGCATCTCGCTGTTCATCGTGCCCAAGTTCAAGGTCTCGCGCGAGGGCAAGATGGGCGCGCGCAATGCGCTGTCCTGCGGTTCGATCGAGCACAAGATGGGCATCAAGGCCTCGTCGACCTGCGTGATGAATTTCGATGGCGCCGAGGGCTATCTGATCGGCGCGCCGAACAAGGGCCTCAATGCGATGTTCATCATGATGAACACCGCCCGCCTCGCGGTGGGGCTGCAGGGCCTGGGTCTGATCGAGCGCGCGTACCAGAACTCGCTGGCGTACGCGCGCGATCGCTTGCAGATGCGCTCGCTATCGGGCGCCAAGCGCCCCGACAAAGCCGCCGATCCGATCATCGTGCACCCGGACGTGCGGCGCATGCTGCTGACCCAGAAAGCCTTCGCCGAAGGCGGCCGCGCGCTGGCGCTGTACGCCTACCTGCAGGAAGACATCAAGCAGCGCGCGGAAGATGCGAGCGCGCGCCAACAGGCCGATGAACTGGTCTCGTTCCTGACCCCGATCGTCAAGGGCATGCTCACCGAGTGGGCGGTCGAATGCACCTACCACGGCCTGCAGTGTTTCGGTGGCCACGGCTACATCAGGGAATGGGGCATGGAACAGTTCGCGCGCGATGCGCGGATCACCACCATCTACGAGGGCACCACCCAGATCCAGGCGATCGACCTGCTCGGCCGCAAGATCATGCAGCAGCAGGGCGCGGGAATGCGTCGCTTCCTGGCTCAGATCGAGGCGCTGTGCAGCGCGCAGGCGGGCAATCCGGCACTGGCCGAGTTCTGCACACCGCTGGCCGCATTCGCGAACGACTGGCAGGCGCTGACGATGGAGATCGTGCAGCGTTCCGGCGCCGACGCCGAGGAACTGGGCGCGGCTGCAGTCGACTATCTGTTCTACTCCGGCTACGTCGCGCTGGCGTATTTCTGGGCACGCGAGATAGCGGCGCTCAATGCCTCCCACGGCGCGGAGTTCGCCGAGTCGAAGCTGGCCACCGCACGCTTCTACTACGGGCGCATCCTGCCGCGCGCGGTCTCGCACGCGGCCGCGATCCGCTCGGGCGCGTCGAATCTGATGGCGCTGCCCGAGGCGCTGTTCGCCAGCTGAGAATCTGCGTCGAGCGATCCTGCCGGCGCCGTGCCGGCAGGATCTTGTCAGCATGGAAAACCTCACGTAGGCTTGTTTTTCAGTCGCCGAGTCCGGCGCTCCAACCCACTCCACGCGGAGCTGCCCATGATCATGCGTCTGATGTTCGCCGCTGTGCTGTCATTTGCCGCCCTGCCCGCCCTTGCGGCGACCGCCGTCGAGAGCATGTCGGTCAAGCAGTTGCTGGCCTACCACGACACTGTAAAGCGCGACAGCGCCACTCGCGCCTACGATGCGCTTTCGCGCGCCGAGCGCGACCAGCTGGGTGCCGCACTATCCGAGCTGCGCGCTGCACTCAACGGCAAGGTCGCAATGTCCGACCTCGACCAGTCCGGCAAGGCTGCGGTGAACTCGGCGCACGCGACGGTCGTCGCGCTGGTCGCCAAGGCCGACGATGGACGCCTCGTATGCACTCGCAAGAAGAAGATGGGTACGAACCTGGCGACCCGCGAATGCCGCACCGTGGCGCAGATCCGTGAAGAACGCGAGCGCACGCAGTCGCAACGGCGCAGCAGGGCACCCGAATAGCCCCGGGCGCTGACCCGCGGTCCCTGAACAGGTATTCAACCCGCGCTTCGCGCTCGTCTACCGCAGTGCTGCGTCCGCTGCCGACGACCGCGCGGTTTGCAATCGATCTCGGCTATGCTCGGACGATCACGCCATCCGGAGGTCGCCGATGCAGCCCGTCGCGAGGACAGCGAACGATATCCACACCACCCGGGTCCTTTCGCTGGATGCGAACGGCCGGATCCTGGACTGGATTTCCTGGCAAGACGCCGTATGCCTGTACGTGCGCGAAGCGGTCGCCTGGACCCTCGGCGAGCCGTGCCTGACGATTCGCGGCGGCATCCACCGCGCCACCGGCGAACGCAGCATGATCCACCTGCACCCGATCGTGGCCAGCAGCGGGCAGGCGCGCGCGGATGCGTTCAACCCCGCACCGGCGCTGACCAACATCACCCTGTTCGCCCGCGACCGCAACCTGTGCATGTACTGCGGCGCGCAGTACCACCGCAGCGAGCTGACCCGCGACCATGTGCTGCCGCTGTCGCAGGGCGGCCGTGACGTGTGGGAAAACGTGGTCTGCGCTTGCCTGCATTGCAATGTGCGCAAGGGCGGCCGCACGCCGCAGCAGGCCCTGATGCCGCTGCTCGCCATCCCCTATCGGCCGAGCTGGGTCGAGCACCTGATCCTGTCCAACCGCAACATCCTGGCCGATCAGATGGAGTTCCTGCGCAACCACCTGCCGAAGCATCGTCGCACGGCCTGAGCGCACTGCCCGGGTCTTGCCCGCGCGCGGCCATGGCGATAGCTTGTCCTCTCGCGCCGCAGCGCGGACAATTGGGCCCATGATCGACGCCAGCCGTTACCCGCGCCTATCGCGCATTCACATCCCGGCCGACCTGCGCGGCTTTCCCGAGTCCGAACTGGTCGAGGTCGCGCGCGAGCTGCGCGAGTTCCTGATCGAATCGGTTGGCCACTCCGGAGGCCACTTCGGCGCAGGCCTCGGCGTGGTCGAGCTCACCGTCGCGCTGCACTGGCTGTACAACACGCCCGATGACCGGGTGGTGTGGGATGTCGGTCATCAGGCCTATCCGCACAAGATCCTGACCGGTCGGCGTGACAGGATCGAGACGATCAAGCGCAAGGATGGCCTGGCGCCGTTTCCGGCTCGCCATGAAAGCGACTTCGACACCTTCGGCGTCGGCCACTCGTCGACCTCGATCAGTGCAGCGCTGGGCATGGCGATCGCGGCCGCGCAGCGCGGCGATACGCGCCGCTTCGTGGCGGTGATCGGCGACGGTGCGATGACCGCCGGCATGGCCTTCGAGGCGCTCAACCACGGCGGTGGCATGCAGCCGGAGCCCAACCTGCTGGTGGTGCTCAACGATAACCAGATGTCGATCTCGGAGAACGTCGGCGCGCTGACCAAGATCCTCGCGCGGCTGATGTCCAGCCGCCGCCTCAACGATGTGCGCGAGCGGATCAAGCGCTCGATGCGCAAGGGCTCGCCACCGTGGCGCTTCGTCAAGCGCTGGGAAGAACACGCGAAAGGCATGTTCCTGCCCAGCACCCTGTTCGAGCAGTTCGGGTTCCACTACACCGGCCCGATCGACGGCAACGACCTGCCGACCCTGCTGCACGCGCTGCAAACGGTGAAGGCGATGACGGGTCCGCAGCTGCTGCATATCGTCACCACCAAGGGCAAGGGTTACGAGCGCGCCGAACTCGACCAGATCGAGTATCACGCAGTCGGTCCCTTCGATCCGAGCATCGGCGTGGTCAAGAAAACCGCCAGCGGCAAGCCGACCTACACCCAGGTGTTCGGCGACTGGCTGTGCGACATGGCCGCGGCCGACAAGCGCCTGCTCGCAATCACGCCGGCGATGCGCGAAGGCTCGGGCATGGTGCGCTTCAGTCAGGAATTCCCGGCGCAGTACTTCGACGTCGGCATCGCCGAGCAGCACAGCGTGACGCTCGCGGCCGGCATGGCCTGCGAGGGCGCGAAACCTGTCGTCGCGATCTACAGCACCTTCCTGCAGCGCGCCTACGATCAGCTGATCCACGACGTGGCGCTGCAGAATCTCGACGTGCTGTTCGCGATCGATCGCGGCGGCCTGGTCGGGCCCGATGGTCCAACCCATTCGGGCAGTTTCGATTTGAGCTATCTACGCTGCATCCCGAACATGGTGGTGATGGCGCCCGGCGACGAAAACGAGTGTCGGCAGATGCTGAGCACGGGTTTCTTGCACGAGGGCCCGGCCGCAGTGCGCTATCCGCGCGGCAGCGGCAGCGGCGCACGGGTCGAGCCAAGCCTCGATCCGCTGCCGATTGGCCGCGGAGAAATCCGCCGGCGCGGGGCGGGCATCGCGCTGCTCGCCTTCGGCGCCCCGCTGCAAGCGGCCGAACAGATCGCCGATGAACTCGACGCAACCGTCGCCAACATGCGCTTCATCAAGCCACTCGACGAAGCGCTGGTGCTGGAACTCGCGCGCAGCCACGACATGCTGGTCACGCTCGAAGACAACGCAATCGCCGGTGGCGCAGGCAGCGGTGTGGCGGAACTGCTCGCCGCGCATGGCGTCGAGTGCGCGATCCTGCATCTGGGCTTGCCCGATCTCTTCCTCGAACACGCCAGCCGCGATGAGCTGCTCGGAGAGATCGGTCTGGATGCGAACGGCATCCGCAGCGCGATCCATGCGCGGTGGCCGCAGCTGGCGATGCAGCGGCGGCGTGCGGCGGGGGATGCTGCGTAGCGAAGTCGCGGGTCGGGGCGACTCGCGCTACCGCGATTGGTTGCGAACGGTATCTACGCTGCGAATCCGGTCGAGGTATGCGCGGGTGCCGCGCGCGAGGTCGGCGTCGTGGCCGAGCAGCGCGCCGCCGACCAGCAGAACCGTGTCCTTGCCGTAGGTTGCGCACAGTGAAGCCAGGCGTTCGAAGTCCATGCCGCCGGCGGGACACGGCCAGAGCGGCGCGAGTGCGCCCAGTGGTTCACGGCATGCATGCGCAAGGCTCTCGGCCTGCGCGTCGGTGAATCGAAAGCGGCCGCCGGGGGCGACGAACACGCTGATGTCGGCGCCGGCAAGTCGCAGCAGCGTGCCGAGCGCTAGCCCGAACTCCATCCCGTTGTCGCCAGCCTGGGTCAGCGCGCCACTCATCGCCGGGTGCGCCATATGGACCAAGTCAAAACGCGCGGCCAGATCGCGCGCATGGTCGTGCCCGATGATGCTCGGGCACAGCAGCACCCCGCGCAGCCCGATGCCGCGCACGAACTCCGCGTAACGCGGCAGCTCGGCGTGCGTGGCTGCCAGATGCGGGAAATACAGCGTGTTGCCACCGGTGCTGCGGTTGGCGCGCTGCACTGCGTTGGCGCAGGCTTCGATGCGAAAACGAAACGCGTCGAAGTCGTCGCTGACCAGATTCTGGTCGTCCTTGACGATATCGCCGCCGCCGAGCGCGAAATCGTGCGCCAGCTGCGCGAGCCGTTCGACCGGCGTGCCGACAGGCTTGATCGCGGTCGCGAGCAGCGGGCGATCATGCACGTCGAGCAGCGCGCGCAATCCGGCAACGCCAAAGCGTGGGCCCTCAAAGCGTGACAGCAGCGCGGCAGGCAGCTGCAAAGCCTGCAGGCGAATGCCCGGATACATCGACACATTGCCGTAGACCAGATTAATCAGCGTGCTCAGCTGACCGGCGGCGAGTGCCGCATTGAACGCGATGCGAGCGTGGAAACATCCGCTGTCTGCCGCCTCCAGCGCGAGCACCGTGCCGACGATGTGATCGAGGATGCGGCGGTCGGTGACCTGCGCGGGCGGCAGCTCGACGGTCTGCTCGTAGGCGATGAAGCGCGCGATGCGCTCAACCTCGTCGGGCTGCGCGCGAATACGGTAGGTCGCGTGGATCAGAGCTTCGGGCGCCATGCGGAAGATCGGTAATGCGAAATCGATATCTTAGCGCGCGACCTGCGCATCCGAATCAGAGCGGCGCCTGCCCCACGCTGACGCGCTCATGGCCGGCCAGATCGCGCAGTGCTGCGACCGCGAGCAGACCCGCCGCGCGCAGCAGCGAACACACGCTCGCCGCCTGGTCGTAGCCGTGCTCGATGGCCAGCCACGCGCCGGGTTGCAGATGCGCATCGGCGCCGCCGACGATGGCGTGGATGGCATCGTATCCGTCGTGCCCGGCGGCCAATGCGGCGCGCGGTTCGAAGCGCAAATCGCCGGCAGCCAGATGCGGATCGTGCTCGGCGATGTACGGGGGGTTGCACACGATCAGATCGAAACGCCGACCTGCCAATGGGCGGTACCAGCTGCCGTGCACGAAGCGCACGTTGAGCAGCGCGTGATGCTGCGCATTTCGCTGTGCGACCGCGAGCGCGGCATCGCTGGCATCGACCGCCACCACCTGGCACAGCGGCCGCTCGCTCGCGATCGCGAGTGCGATCGCGCCGCTGCCGGTGCCGAGGTCAAGCACACGCGCGGCGCGCTCGCGCGGGATGCGATCGAGCGCGAACTCGACCAGCAATTCGGTCTCCGGGCGCGGAATCAGCACCGCCGGCGTGACTTCGAGATCGAGGCTCCAGAATCCGCGGCGTCCGATCAGGTAGGCAACCGGTTCGCCGGCGACGCGGCGCACGATCAGACTTTCGAATTGCGCAGCGACGGTCGAAGCCAGTTCATCATCGGCATCGACCAGCAACCGACTGCGCGCGCTGCCGCGTGCGTGCGCCAGCAGCAGCTCGGCATCGGCACGCGGTGAGTCGCCACCGATCCGCGCGGCTGCATCCTGCAGAAGTTCGCGCACAGTGCTCATGGCGATGGTGGATCGTCGCCGGGTTTCGGCGGCGGCGGCGTGCTCGCAGCAGGTGCTGCAGCTTTGCGCGGGAGCGCGCGCCACCAGCCGCCGCTGGCACAGCACGTCCACGCCCAGCGCAGCCACCCGATCAGGGCGCTGGCCAGCCACAGTGCCCACGCCAGCATCGCGAACTTGTACCACCAGATCGAGACGCTGACCGCGCTCGCCACCGGCAGCGCCGACGCGCTGCGATCGGCGAACCAGCGCAGCGCGCTGGCGGTAGAGCCGTTGCCTTCGACCTGCATGTCGGGCATGCCCAGCAGTCCTTGCGGCACTGCCGACAGCAGCGCGAGCAATGCGATGCCAGTCAGGCCGGCCAACGCCAGCTGCAGCAGGTTGAATACCCACGCGCGCTCAGGCATTGCCATCCGTGCGCGCGCATCGAGTGCGAACAACCACAGCACCACCAGCAGCAAGGCCGGCCACGAGAATGTGGAGAAGCCCAGACCCAGCAGAAGCCAGTCGCGCAGGCGCAGCGGGGTGCGGCGCAGTCGCGCGAGTCCCGCCGCTGCCAGCAGCAGGGCTGCCAGCGCCGGCCAATACAGCACGGCCGGACCCACCGTTGGACCTTGCGCGAACAGCAGCCAGCGATCGAGCGGCAGATCGATACCCATGCGCACATTGGTCGATGGCGCGCCCAACGAAACCTGCGGCGAGATGGCGATGCTGCCCAAGTCGCCCAGCGTGCGGAACGCAACGCTGATGGTCTGCCGACCCGGCCGCAGTGGCAGCGCGATCTGGCCGGCGTCGGCGCGCACATTGCGCGGCTGGCCATCAATCGTGACCGCCAACAGTTCGGCGTCAGCCGGCAGCATGATGCTGTGCTGCCCACCCTGCGTGCTGCGCAGATCCAGCGTGAGCCGATGATTGGCCGCGCGCTGCCCCAGCGCGGTGTCGAGCGCTACCGAATCGATCGCCAGCGTGCTGCCGGCCACTGCCTCCGGACGCAGCACCGCGATCGCCAGCGTCTCGCCCGGCAATGGATGGAACTCATGCTGCCATTGATCGGGATCGAGCGGGTAGACCGCGGGAACGCCGTCGAAACGCAGGTTCCAGGTCGGACTGGCGAGCACGCGCCAGGTTTCGGCGTGGCCCTGCAGCGAGGGCGCGGTCAGGGTCAGCACATCCGCACGATCGAGCTGCGACGACCACGCGACCACGTCCTCGCCCGCCTGCAGCGGCAGCGTGATCCGGCCATCGGCAACTTTGAACTCGGCGCTGGTCACGCGCTCGCCCGGCAGCAGCGGCAACACCACCGACAAACCGCCCTGCTCGGGTGCGATGCGGGTGACGCTGGTTTCCACTCGCCATTCGAGGTCGAACACCAGCATGCGCTCGACCAGCACGAAAGGCGGGAACTGCTGTCCACCCGCACTGCTCTCGCCATCGCCACCACTGCGCCGGCGGATCAGCTCCAGCGTATCGGTCAGCAGCGCGCCGTCGCGCAAACCCGCAGCCTCCCATTCGCGGCCGGAGAACTCCACCCGCGCTGGCTCCTGTGGAAAGCGCAAATCAATGCGCCCGCCCACGCCGGCCGCAAAATCCATCTCGATGCGATGCACACCGCGATCGATCACCACCCACGCTTCGCTCTCGTTCTGGCGCAGCACCTCGTCGACCGCACGCCCGTCGATGCGAAGACTCTGCAGCGACAGCTGCGCGGCGGCGAACGGCAGCGGCAGCGCGACACGCTCGGCAGCATGCGCCTCCAGTGCGATCTGGATGCGATCGCCGCTGGCGATGACGCTGGCGCTGGCGATCCGCCCGCAGCGCGGTGTGCAGTCGGGCGCTTGCAGCGTGCGCGCGCGCAGCTGATCGAGCAGTTCCTGCGGCGGAAACGCCTGCGGCTGCGCGATTGCCGACCCGCACAGCAACAACCCCGCCGCGGCGACCGCCATGCGGGGGCCGGCGCGCCAACCGCCGATGGCCGAGCGCGCAAGGCGCAGCAGCAGCAGGGCCAGCAGCGCGACCGCAAGCACCCGCAACAGGCGCGTCAGCCACGGTGGCGAGAGCAGCAGATTTACCTGCTGCTGCGCAAGCACCGGACCCGACCACGACAACGGGTGCCCGCTCCAGTTCCAGCCGGGCTCACCACCACCGGCCTGGATCACGGCGTTGCTGGCGTAGCGTTGCAGAACGTTGGCCCTGGACTGCTGCGGCTGGTTTTGCGCGTCGCCGCGCTTGATCCGCGCGCCGGTGACCGTGATCGATTCCAACAGCGTTGCATCCTGCAAAGGTGCCGATGCGGGCGCCGCCATCGGCATCGGTTCCTCCATGGCAACTTGACCGCGACCCGCGAATGCATCGGCATACTCCGCGCGCGATACGTCGCTGCGCTCGAGCTGCGGATACATCGCAAGGCGCAGCTGCGAATAGGCAAAGCCCAACGCGAGCAAGCCCAGCACGACAATGCTGGCGCCACGCAGCACCGCCACCGCGCGCGCCAACCGACCAGCGGGCAGTACACGCAGGAACAATCCCAGACCCAGCACCACGATCACGCTGATCACGGGTGCTGCTGTTTCGCGATAGCCGAGCAGCAGATAGCCCAGCACCAGTGCAGCACCGCCGATGCCGAGCAGCCAGTAGCCCATCAGCGCGGCCAGCGAAACCAGAAACAGATCGAGCAGGTTCCATTGCGCCAGCCAGCTGGTCGGCGCGCTGTCGGCGCCGAATGCTGCGTACAGACGCCAGCCCGGCGGCAGGTTGAGCGTGGTGTTCACCGCATCGAAGGACTGTTGCCAGCCAGCGACCGGCAGGCTGCTGCGCCCATCGTCGATGCGCGCACTGGCATCGAGCACCAGGCCGTGCTCGCGCAGCTCGACACCGGTGAGTCCGGGGCTGGCGCCGTTGGTCACCAGCAGCCCCTGCTCCTGTGCGTCGGCGGCGCGGGTCAGCACCAGCGGTGCTGCAAGATCCGCACGCCAGTCGCGCACCATGCTGCCCTCGATGCGATCGCGCGCGGTCCAGCCGCCACCGTCGAAATCCAGCCACAGCTGGCGGGTCAGGCGCAGGCGGTTCTGATCCTGCGGCGAAAGTCCGCGCGAGCGCTCCTCGATGCGCAGTCGTGTATCCACCTCGAGCACGTACGCCGGCAGCGCTGCTGCGTCAGCGGGCACGCCGGCTTGCGCGGGGTCGATGGCCGGCGCGCCGCTGGCATCGGTCACCCGCAGGCGCGGCTCGGCGGCGTAGCTCCAGATCTCCTGCGCTGGCCAATCGCCGAGCGGCGCGGGACGCATTACCTCGGTCAGTGGCGTGGTCGCACGCGCGTGGATCTCCAGCCGATGGCTGCCCGGACGCAGCTGCACGCGCAGCGCGCCGGCATCATCGATGCGCGCCGGCAGGCTGCCGTTGATCGACACCGGCACGAAGCCCGCCGGCAATACCTGGCCCAGATCCTGCTCGCGCCCATCGCCAGATACCTGCAGGATCAGGGTGGTGCGCAGGCGCGCGGGCACGCCGTCGAGTAATCGGCGGAACACCAGCAGCGCCAACGCATCGGCTTCGCGCGCAGCACTTGGTGGCTGCCCCAGCCAAACGGTGCTGCCCGCGCGCTGCAGCGGAAACACCGCGGCACCGTCGACCTTCAGGTCGATCAGTGCGATCGAATGCGGCACCTCCAGCGATTCCGGGCGCTGGCTCCACAGGAAGCGCCCCGCCAGCTCCACGTTGCCCGCGTCAACCCAGACCACGGGCTGGCCGGACGCATCGGCGAGCACTGCCACCGCGCGTCCATTGGCGGTTACCGCCTGCGGCCAGTGGTCGGCATCGCCGGGCAGCGGCAACGCAGTACGCGCTTCGACCGACCAGCGTTGCGCAAAACGCGCGCCATCGGCATCGGCATCCAGCTGCAATCGTGCAGGCCATGCGCAGACACGCGCCGATCGGTCGTCGCCTTCGCGCAGATTCAGGCGCGTGCAGCGCGCATCTTCGTGGCCATGCAGTACCCAATCGGTCCACTCGCGCAATTGCGGCGGCGCACCGCTGGCAGGCTGAGCTGCGAGTCCCGGAATCCAGCACAGCAGCGCCAGCAGCAACAGCGGACGGATCGACATGGCAGCCTCGAATGCGGGATCAGGTCAGGTTTGCAACGCGACAGTGCGACGTTCGGGGTTGCCGCACGCCGCGTCGCCGGCAAGCGCTCAGTGTGCGAGCAGGCGCCAGATCTGTTCCATGCTGGCCAGCACGAATCCGGTCAGGAAGAACAGGTATGCCCAGCGCAGGAAGCGGTACTTGTAGTGGGCAAGGTAGTAACCAAGGCTGTACAAGTCGCGTGCGATAGTGTCGTAGACGATGCCGTCGGTACCCATGCGCTCGGATACCTCGGTCAGAAAGCGATCGCGGTCCAACTCGGCGAAATGGCCGAAGAACAGCAGGTTGAACTGCGGCGGTAGTTGCGTGCCGGTCAGCCGCAGCGGGCGATACTTCGGCAGTACCGCGAGGATCGCCAGCAACAGCGCCAGCATGGTGAACACCAGCAGGATGATCGCCGAAACGCGCAGACTGGGGTCGTTCAGGCGGCCGATGGTCAGGGTCATCACGATCGACGACACCGTGATGATGATATTCGCCTTCACGTCGGCCATCATCGACAGCTGCACGTGGTGCTGCTGCGCGGTACGCAGCATGTTGTCCGCGGTATTGCGCTCGGGCACCCGACCGAAGGGGTGGGATGCCGGCTTGATATCCCCTTCGTCCATAGCATTGCTCCATGAGGAACCGCTGATGCCGCATCATAGAAACGCCGTGGCCACCGTGGCAACGCGCGCACTGGCTCTGCTGGCGTCGTGCCTGATGATGGCAGGTTGCAGCAGCGCGCTGTTCGGCGTGCTCAACGTCACCGATGGCGCCGAGCGGGTCGCGCCGGTGCGCAGCGTGGTCTACGACAGCAGCCACGGACTGCAGCTGGACGTGTACCGGCCGCAGGCGGCCGTCGGCGACGCGCCGCTGGTGGTCTACTTCTTCGGCGGCAGCTGGCAGAATGGCTCGCGCAATCGATTCGCCTTCGTCGGCAAGGCGCTGGCCGAACGCGGGGTGGTCGCGGTAGTGCCGGACTATCGTCTGTATCCCGAGGTGAAGTTTCCGGCATTCATGGACGACGCGGCCAAGGCGGTCGCGTGGGCGCGCGCCAACGCGCGCGAACTGGGCGCCGATCCGCAGCGAATCTTCCTGATGGGTCATTCGGCCGGAGCGCACATCGCCGCACTGCTGGCTGCCGATGCGCAGTACCTGGCCGCGGTCGATCTACGACCGGCGGATCTGGCCGGGGTGATCGGATTGGCCGGGCCCTACGACTTGCGCCCCAAGGGCTACCCGAAGCTGGAAGACCTGTTCGGAGAGCCGCAACGCTGGCCTCTGGCGCGCCCGCTGGATTTCATCGACGGCAGCGAGCCGCCGTTCCTGCTGCTGCACGGCACCGGCGACAACACGGTCTGGGCCAAAAACAGCGAGTTGATGGCCGAGCGCCTGCAGGCAGCCGGCGTCGAGGCCCGGCTCGAGCTGTACCCGGATGTCGGCCATGTGCGCATCCTGATGGCGCTGCGCTTTCCGGGTCTCGTGCCGGTGCTCGACGACACGATGGACTTCATCGGCGAGCGCCGCGGCCGAGTCGCGCAGTAGGACCGCACCACCGGGACCGGCGTGACGCCTCTGCCCGGAGTTGTCGGACGGTCCCGGTGGTTGGGCTGATGGCAACATAGCCGGCGACCATTGACCGATCCAATGGATTGTTCGCATTTGATTCATAGCTATTGCCTATGGTCAGCGGCGGTGGGATAGTTTTCCGGACTGACTCCGGATACTCACCATGAACCTTCGCGACCTGCGCTATCTCGTGGCCCTCGCCGATCACCAGCACTTCAGCCATGCGGCTGCGGCCTCGTTCGTCAGCCAGCCGACCCTGTCGACCCAGATCAAGAAACTGGAAACCGAGCTCGGCGTGTCGCTGGTCGAACGCTCGCCACGGCGGGTGATGCTGACCGATGTCGGCCGCGCGGTGTCCGAGCGCGCACGCTATGTGCTGCGCGAGGTCGACGAGATCCGCGAGATCGCGCGGCGCACCCAGGACCCGGAATCCGGATCGGTGCGCCTGGGCTTCTTTCCGACCCTCGGGCCTTACCTGCTGCCGCATGTGGTGCCCAAGCTGCGCGCGCGATTCCCGCGCCTCGAATTGCTGCTGATCGAGGAGAAATCGCCGGTCCTGGTGCAGATGCTGATCGATGGCAAGCTCGATGCCGCAGGCCTCGCGCTGCCGCTGCACGATGATCGGCTGCATGCGGAGTTCCTGTTCGAGGAGCCCTTCGTGCTGGCTGTGCCCAAACAGCATGAGCTCACCGCGCATGGCTCGCTCAAGATCGGCGATCTCGCCGAGCACAGCCTGCTGCTGCTCGAAGACGGGCACTGCCTGCGCGAACAGGCGCTCGACGTATGTCATCTGGCCGGCAGTACCGAGCGCACCGGCTTTCGCGCAACCAGCCTCGAGACGCTGCGCCAGATGGTTTCGGCCGGGGTCGGCATCACGCTGCTGCCGACGTTGGCGGTCAAGCCGCCGGTTCCGGTGTCCGACAATCTGAGCCTGCTGCGCTTCGACCAGCACCAGCCGAGTCGCCGGATCGCGCTGGCCTGGCGCAAGACCTCGGCGATGGCCGAGTTCCTGCATCAGGTTGCGCGCGTTATTGCGGATCTGCCGCCGGACCTGCTGCGCTTCGCGCCATCCGAACCCGCAGCGCGGCGCAAGCGCGGCTGAGCGGTTCGCCACTGCACACACTTACCGCTGCGGCGGATTCGGGTTATTTTGCGATGCCGTCGCTGCACCGCGCATGTCGGCGGCCGCTCACGAGGACCATGCAATGCCACCGCTGAAGGGTTCCCGCACCGAGTCCAACCTGAAGGCCGCTTTTGCCGCTGCCGCACAAGCCAACCGGCGCTATCTCTACTTCGCGCAGAAAGCCGATGTCGAGGGCTACCGGGTTGTCGCTGCGGTGCTGCGCTCCACGGCCGAGGGCGCGACCGGCCACGCATTCGGGCATCTTGAGTTCCTCGAAGCCAGCAGCGATCCCACCACGGGCCTGCCGTTCGGCGATACGGTGCACAATTTGAAGAGTGCGATCGCCAGCGAGTCGATCAAGCACAGCGGGCTTTACCCGAGCATGGCCGCGGCTGCGCGCGAGGAGAACTTCACCGAGATCGCGGAGTGGTTCGAATCGCTGGCCAAGGCCGATGCCGCTCATGCCGCTCGCCTGACGCAGGCGCTCGACGACCTCGGCGCATAACGCGGACTTGCCCCTGCCAACTGCTTCGCATTACCAGCGTCGTCGATGACAACTGACCGCAACACCATGTCCATCGCTTGCCGGCATCATCCCTGACCATGCGACTTCTGCTGACTGCGGCGATCGCCGGCACGCTCGGATTGCTCTGGTGGACATCGGACCGGCCCTCGGCTGCGATGCGCGGCGCGCTCGTGCCGTTGGCACCGGTGCAACTGGCCAGCGATCGCGACGATCCTATCGAGCGCGACGGTTTTGTCCTGCAGCCGCTGGCGCGCTTCGAGGCCACCGCAAGGGTGCTCGGACGCGAGGACTACTGGATGGACAAGGAATCCGAGCTGTCGCCCACCGATCTCGCACTGGGCTGGGGCCGGATGTCGGACCCGCAGGTGATCGGACAGCTCGATATCGACCAGCGCGGTCGCTGGTATCACTATCAATGGACCGGAATACAGCCGCCGATCCCGCTGGGCGAGATCGTGCGCTCTTCGGCCAACATGCACTTCATTCCAGCCGATGCTGCCGCCGCCATCGCACTCAAGGCGGTGCGCGAAGGCCAGGTCGTGCGCTTCAGCGGCTACCTCGTCGAGGTGCGCAAACCCGGTGGCTGGCGCTGGCGCAGCTCGCTGACCCGCGAGGACTCCGGCGGCGGCGCGTGCGAGATCGTGCTGCTGGAGCGGCTCGAGGTCAGCTACTGAGCCGCCGACTCAGGCGCTCGCAAGCCCGATCGGGCACGTCACCCCGGTGCCGCCGATCCCGCAGTAGCCATCGGGATTCTTGGCCAGATACTGCTGGTGGTAATCCTCGGCATAGTAGAACGCCGGCATCGGCACGATCTCGGTGGTGATCGCGCCATAGCGCGCGTCGCGCAGCTTGGTCTGAAACAGCGCCTTGCTGTCTTGTGCGGCGGCCAGCTGTGCTGGGTCCGCGCAATAGATGCCGGAGCGGTACTGGGTGCCGGCGTCGTTGCCCTGGCGCATGCCCTGGGTCGGGTCGTGGTTCTCCCAGAACACCTTCAACAGGGCTTCGAACGAGGTCTGCTGCGGATCGAACACCACCAGCACCACTTCATTGTGGTTGGTGAGTCCCGCGCACACTTCCTTGTAGGTCGGATTCGGCGTATCGCCGCCGGCGTAGCCGACTGCCGTGGTGTACACGCCGGGCAGGCCCCAGAAGATGCGCTCCACGCCCCAGAAGCAGCCCATGCCGAACAACACCCGCTGCATGCCGGGAAACTCGCCTTTGAGCGGCCGCGCATTCACGAAGTGGCGATTGATCAGCGCCATTTCAGTCGCCCGCCCCGGCAGGGTGCGCTCGCGCGGAACCAGATCCACCGACTTTCCCAGACCGAACATGGCAGCTCCCGAAGTTGACTCGACAGTATGGTGGCGAAGGCGCGGCATTCAAGCCGTGAGGCTGGCCGCGCGCGTTCAGCTCAAACCGATGCGCTCGTACTTCTCGAGCACCGTCGTCTCGGCCTGTGCAGCCGCCAGCCACGCCTGCATCGCCGGCAGGGCGTACACCGCATCCACGTAGGCGGCAGCCTCCCCGGACACCGCCAGCGCGTAGGTTCGAATGCGCGCGGCCACCGGCGCGTAGAACGCATCGGCGATCGAGAAGCCGCCGAACAGCATCGCGCCACCCGCGCCGAAGCGCTCGCGGGCGCCACACCACAACGCATCGATACGCGACAGATCCGCCTGCGCTGCAGCCGACAGCGGCAGCGGATGGTCGAGCACCCGACACACGTTCATCGGGCATTCGCCGCGCAACGCGGCGAATCCCGAATGCATCTCGGCAGTCACCGCACGCGCATGCGCGCGCGCTGCGCGGTCGGCCGGCCAGCCATGGCCATCGAGAAAACTTTCGTCGACGTACTCGCAGATCGCCAGCGAATCCCACACATCGATCGCGCCATGGCGCAAGGCGGGCACCCGTCCGCTTGGCGACCAGGTTCGGATATCGCGATGGAAGTCCGGCGTATCGAGCGGCAATACGACAGTGTCGAACTCCACCGCGAAGTGCTTGAGCAGCAGCCACGGCCGCAGCGACCATGACGAATAGCGGCAGTTGCCGATGACCAGGGTGGGACGTTCGCTCATATCGGTTCCTTCATGGTGCGATCCAGGGCAAGACTTCCAGCGGCGGCTGCGACAGTTCGATGTCGGATGCGAGATCGAGATCGGGGTCGCGCATCAGCACGATGCGGCCCTGTGCATCGGCCAGCAGAAAGCGCTCGCTCGCACCGCGCACGGTCAGGCTGGCGGCAGCGCCAGCCGGAAATCGGAACGCGGCACCGCGCGCATGGCCCCTCGCCTCACCGGCAGGCCGCTCGGCAATCCATGCATCGACCGCGTCCAGCGCCGCGCGCAGCTCGGCGGCCGGTACACGCGTACCGCGTGGGGTGCGCAGGGCCAGCGTCACCGACAAGGTCAGGGAACCGCGCGGCTGGTTGCTGGTCACCTGCGGGTTCTCTGCCAGCAGATCGTCGCGCAGCGGAAACGACACACTGCCATCGGCACCGATCGCGAGCCGAAGCGGCCCGCCACGCCCATGGATCACGACGGCGATATCCTGCGCACGCACGCCCGGCAGCTTGCTTTCGATCCGCTGCACCGCGCGCAGTCGCGGATGATCCTCGACCCCGCGTGCTGCGGCGAACGCCGCATAGAGCACGGCATACGGCGTCGCCGTCGACTGCCCGGCGACGGGATCGGACGCATTGGCAGGCGCGCCGGCCAGCATCGCCAGTGCGATCGGCAGCGACGCCAGGAAAGAAAACGGGTTCATCCGCGGATCCGGCAGGGCCTGAGCCACGCAGGATAGCCAAAACCACCGGCGAGGACCCACCGCAACACACCCGCCCGATGCTTGGGTATGATCCGCCGGGGCTGTACCGCGATGGCAGGAGATGGGCGTGTCCACGGCTGGCAACCTTCAAATTGCGGCAGCAGCAGAGCTTGCGCTGCAGCGGGCACGAACGCCGCTGCTGCCGCGACAGCTCTCGGACGCCGAGTTTCGCCTGTTCAGCGACGCCGGCCGCCGTCGCGAGGTGCTGCCGCGGGAGCTGATCTTTACCCGTGGCGAGCTGGGCCGCAGCATGTTCGTGGTCGAGTCCGGTTCGGTGCTGCTGGAGTTTGGCAACGGGCTGCCGGAGAAGGTCATCGGCGCGCGCGAGTTCTTCGGCGAGCTGGCCCTGTTCATCGGCAACCACGCACGGGTCGCCAATGCCGTTGCGGCGGAGTCTGCCGTGCTGCACGTGGTCGAGAACGGCGCATTCGAGACGCTGCTTGAGCGTGAGCCCAACCTGCTGGCGCATTTCATGCGCCGCTCGTTCGCCTATCTGGTGGCCAGCGAACAGCAGCTCATCGCCAGCCTCAAACGGCGCAACGAAGACCTCATGGTCACCCTCGATTCGCTGCGCCAGACCCAGACCCAACTCAACACCGCCGAGCGCCTGATCCAGACCGACGAATTGACCGGCCTGTGCAACCGCCGCGGCCTGTATGCGTTCCTCGACGGCCTCGCCGTGCAACGGATTGCAGGACTCAAGCCAGGGCTGCTGCTGATCGACCTCGATCGCTTCAAGCAGATCAACGACTACTGCGGCCACTTGATGGGCGACCAGGTACTCAAGGCCATCGCGCAGGAAATCCAGAGCGCGGCCGGTCCCGCCGACCTGCCCTGCCGCCTGGGCGGCGACGAGTTCGCCCTGCTCGCGCAGGTACGCGATGCGGCCGAGCTCGAGGCACGCGCCAACCGCATCGTGGCGTGCGTGCGTGCGCTGCGTTTCCCCACCCGACAGCGCACCCTGCAGGTGACGGTCAGCGTCGGCGGCAGCCTGTGCGACGACCGCAACGAATGGTCTACCTGGTACTCGGACGCCGACTGCACGCTGTACGAGGTCAAGGGCGAAGGCGGCGACAACTACAAGCTGGGCGCATAGGCCTGCATGCCTACCGGACAGCCCGCAGAAGAAGGACCCAAAGCGGAGATTCCCGACCACGGGGTCGCCGTGCTGCGCGCTCTGGTCCTGTGCGACCTGGTCGATTCCACCGCGCTGCTGGAAGAACTCGGCGACCAGGCGGCCTCGGAACTGATGCGCCGCCACGATCGCCTCTCGCGCGCACTGTTGCATCGGCATGGCGGGCAGGAGATCGACAAGACCGATGGCTTCCTGATCCTGTTCGAACGCCCGATCCAGGCGGTGATCTTCGCGCTCAACTACCACCGCGCGCTGTCCGAGTTCGAAGCGGTCGAAAACGTCAAGCTGCGCGCGCGGGTCGGCATCCATGTCGGCGAGGTCCTGATGTGGGACAACAGCCGCGAAGACGTCGCGCGCGGTGCCAAGCCAGTCGATGTAGAGGGTTTGGCAAAGCCGATGGCGGCCCGCCTGATGGGACTGGCTGGACCCGGCCAGACCCTGATGTCGGGCCTCGCCTATGCGCTGGCCGAGCGATCGCAGGGTGAGCTGGGCGCACGCGTCGCTGGTCTGCGCTGGTTGTTGCATGGCAGCTATCGCTTCAAGGGCATGATCGACACGGTCAACGTATGGGAAGTCGGCGAGCAGGGTCTGGCGCCGTTCCGGGTTCCGCCCTCGTCGGAGAAAGCTCAGCGCCTGGTGCCATGGTGGCGACGCGGCGCGAGCGTGGCGGTGGCCGCCGGCTTGCTGGTGGTTGCCTTCGGCATACCGCTGTACCTGTCGCTGCGCACCCAGCCGGCCATCGCATTCGCGCCCCGCGATTGGGTGGTGATCGGCGATATGCGCAACCTGACCTCCGACGCCAACCTGCTCGAACCGCTGGAGACCGCGTTCCGCGTGAGCCTCGAGCAATCGCGCTTCGTCAACGTGGTCTCGGACATGAAAGTGCGGCAGTCGCTTGCGCGCATGGAGCGCAAGCCCGGCACGCCGGTCGATCGCGAGATCGGCGCGGAGATCGCGCTGCGCGAAGGTGCGCGTGCGGTGATCGTGCCGACCGTCACCGAAGTCGGCGGGCGGGTGCGGATCAGCGCCGAGGTGATCGATCCGAACACGCAGACCACGGTGTACGCGGAATCGGCCGACGGCCGCGGCGCCGAATCGGTACTCAACTCGGTCGACGAGGTGACCCGCGAACTGCGTGGGCGCCTCGGTGAAGCGCTGGCAGCGATTGAAGCCGACGGGCAGCCGCTGGAGAAAGTCACCACGGCGAACCTCGATGCGCTTCGCGCCTACTCGCTGGGCACCAAAGCCGAAGCAGGCGGTCGCGGGCGGGAGGCGATCTCGCTGTACGAACGCGCGCTGGTGCTAGACCCCGAGTTCGCGCTGGCGCATGCGAGCATCGGACGGGTCAAGCTTGCGGGTGACGATCGCGATGGTGCACGGGTGCATCTGTCGAAAGCGCTCGAACTAGCGGGGCGACTGGCGGCGCGCGAGCGGCTGTATCTCGAAGCCCTGTCGGCGATCCTCGGACCGTTCGAGCCGATGCAGGCGCATTGGAAATCGCTCGGCACCATGTACCCGGACTACTATGGCGCGCACGCCAACTATGCGTTGTTCGCCTACCTGTATGCGAACCAGTATCCCGAAGCGGCCGAAAGCGCGCGCAAGGCCCTGTCGAACTTCAGTCCCCGGCTTGGCAATACCCACTATTTATTGGGCACCATCGCGCTCGCGCAGGACGATTTCGAGGCCGCCGATCGCCACCTGTCCGCAGCACGCGACCTCGGTGGCGACAACCTCGGGCTGGTCCATGCCGATGCACTGGCCGCGCGGCGCCAGTTCACCCGCGCGACCGAAGCGCTGGCCGCGGTGCGCCTGTCTGGCGTCGAAGCCAACGACCTCACGGTGGAGGTATTGCGGGTCGCGCTGGCCATCGACCAGGGCAAGTTCGCCGACGCGCGCGCTGCCGCCGAAAAGGCGGTGACCCGTGCGCGCGCGCTGGGGCCGCCATTCGATGGCGTGTACCGCGGCATCGCGCTGACGATCGAATCGCTCGCACCCGATGCGAGCTATCCGAGCCATGTCGAAGGCTTCGTGCAATCCGCGCTCGAGGGCATCCGCGCTACCGACGGTGCAAAACAGCAGCAAGCTGCGTTCGATGCGATGGCAGGCGCCTGGCTCGCAGCGAATCTCGGCCGCACCGCACTATCCCGGGAAGCATTGATTGCCGCCCGCCCGATTGTGGTCGCGGCCGGCAGGCCGGTCATGGAACAGATGCAGGCTGCAGCGCAAGCCGCGCTGAGCCTGGCCGAGGATCGGCCTGCCGAGGCAGTCGCCAGCCTGCAGGCACGACTGGATGGCACCGAGCTGTATCTGACCCGCGTCACGCTCGCCGAGTCGCTGGCGAAAGCCGGCCGGCTTTCCGAAGCGCAAGCCGCTTTCGAGTGGCTTGCGTCGCACCGCGGTCGTGCGTGGGGCGAGTACAACAGCTATTACATGCTGCGGCCACTGAACGTCGCGTGGTCGACACTCGCGCTGCTGCGAGTGGCCGAACTTCAAGCCGCGCAATCCGGCGCCGATGAGACCGAAGTCGACACTTCGCGCTTCACCGCCCAATGGCGACCGGAGGATCTGCCCGAGGCGCTACGCGCGCGTGTTGCAAAGCCGGTCCAGCTGCCCGCCGAGCGCTGAGACAACGCGGTGCGCAGAACTTGTTCAGAGGCCGCCGAGCGCGGAACTGCGCTCGGCAGGCCAGCAACGGCGTTACTGCGCCGCCAGATTGTGAATGCTCTGCGATGAGAGCTTGGGATCGGTCAACATTGTCTGGATGTTCTTCTGGCCTGCAGCAATGGCAGCCTGCGAAGCGAGCGCAGCCTTGCTGACGCACGCCGCAAGCGTCGTCGGCAAGTCGATCGATTGAAGTGCTGCAGCGGGGTCGCTGGAAAATGCGGCATGAAATGCCTTGTCGGTCGTCAGCTTGTCGAGCAAGGTGTTGACCTGTGCCGCGGTGAGATCGTAAGCCATGTTGCCCCCAGGTTGATTGATGATCCGATAGAACCGGCGAAAGCCACTGCTTGCATGGCCCGCAACGCTGCCCGCGCCGCTGCGGAAGCTTAGCCATTGCCCACCAACGCAACAACGCGTAGCTTGGGTCTTTTTGTGACGGACGAAGGCTCGATGGACGCAGAAGTGACGCTTCGTCGCTGCGCGGCGGTGCTGATTGAACCTAGCGAAGCGCGCGAACTGGATCTGGTCGCGCTGCTCACCGGAGGTCAGGCGGTCGCGCGCAGCCGGCAACTGCAGGCGCTCGCTGCACATATGGACCTGCCGATCACGGTCAGCGCGTCCGAGGTCGCGATCCTGGCACAGCTTTCGCCCGACGCTTACAGCCCTCGCGCAAACCTCGTCGGCATCGACGACGCGGCGCTGCGCTCGTTGCACGAGAAGGGCCTGATATTCGCAGCACACGACAGCAATGCGCTCGTCGATGCCGATCAGCGGGTGCGCGACACCCATTGGCACGCGCTATCCGCTGTTGCGCACCGGCATGCGCGCTGGTCGGATGTGCGCACAGCCGATGCCGACCCTGGCAGCTATGCGCGCTCGCTCAGCGGACTGGTCGACAAGCTGGGCCCGCCGCCTGCAGCAACCCCGCAACGTGGCGACGACGGCAACCGCCTGGCTCTTCCCGCACCTGCTGCATCGACGCTTGCGGACGCGGCACGTCGGCGCGCCACCTGCCGCAACTTCGATCGCCAACGGCCCCTTCCGCTGGCCGCGGCGGCCGCGCTGCTGCACGGTGTGTTCGGCGCACAGGCCGCAGTGCGCGTCCCGGCTGGCGCCGAAGTGCTGAAGAAGCTCTCGCCCTCCGGCGGTGGCCTGCACCCCACGGAGGCCTATGTGCTGGCGCTGGATGTGCAGGGTGTCGCGCCCGGCATCTGGCACTATCGCGCACGCGACCACGCGCTGGACCCACTGCTGCTGTTGGCCACCGATGAGCTGCGGGAGTTTGCATTGCATGCGTTGGCCGGCCAGGACTGGTTCGCGGATGCGCCATTGATGGTCGTGCACGCCTGCCGCTTCGGCCGCAGCTTCTGGAAGTACCGCGGGCACGCCAAGGCCTATCGCGCAGTGATCCTCGACATCGGGCACCTGTCGCAAACTGCCTATCTGCTGGCCACAGAACTGGGCCTTGGCGCCTTTGTTACCGCTGCTATCAACGAAGCGCAGATCGAACAGAAGCTCGGCCTGGACCCGATGGTGGAAGGGCCGCTGGCGATTTCCGGGTTCGGTTACCGCACCGTGCAGCAGGCCACGCCGGAGTTCGATCCGCTGCAGCAGGTATGGCCGCGCAACGAACGAACATAGTGCGAGCGTTCATCGCTCGGCGCGGGAATCGCGATGACAGCAACCGCGAACACCGCAGCGCCGCTCGGCGACGGATGCGCCCATCGCCGGCATGCCGGCTCCCACATGGCGTCGTGGCACTTGCGGCGAGTGCCGTGGCGGCGTCGCAACCTGTTCGTTGCGCCTCTCGCCGAGGCGACGCCAGCCTGGTGATGGGTGCGCTCGGGGCAGGTCCGGAAACATGGCAGCGCGTCCATGCTGCTTGCCGTAACGATCCGTGTATCCGTGTGGGAGCCGCCATGGCGGCGATTGCGGACGCGGCGAAAACCGTCAGGACTACTACCCACGCCGCTCAGGCGCTACGCGCGGCCAATGGATCGCCCCACACCACGCGATCGCGGCCGTTGCGTTTGGCCGTGTATACCGCCTGGTCGGCGCGTTCGAGCATGTGCTTCCAGCTCAACTCGCCAGGCTGGCGGGACGCGCCGCCGATACTGACGGTCAACGGGATGCTCAGGCTGTCGGCGGTAATCGGCCGCTCGCGCACCGAATCGCGGATGCGTTCTGCCGTTTCGCGCGCATCGTTGGCATCGCTGCCGGGCAGCACCACCAGGAATTCCTCGCCACCATAGCGGCCGATCGCCTGACCGGGCTTGAGCAGGTGTTCGATGCGCTGGGTCACGCGCGCGAGGCACTCGTCGCCGGCGCTGTGTCCGTGCAGGTCGTTGACCTTCTTGAAGTGATCGAGGTCGATGAACAGCACCGCCAGCGGTTGCCGCGCATGCACGGCACTGGCGAATGCCGTTTCAACCGTCGCCTCGATGTTGCCGCGGTTGAGCGCGCCGGTCAGCGCGTCGTAGCTGGCCTTCTGCTGCAAGGCGACGTGGCGCTGGCCCTCGGCGGCGGCCTTGGCGCCAAGCGACAGGAAATCGCGCGCGACGTCGAAATCCTCCGGCGAGAATTCCTGCCAGCTTTCCCGCGCGATCAGCACCACGCTCCATGCGTTATCGCCGCCTCGCAGCGGCACCACTGCGGCCTTGAGCAGAGTGCCATCATTGGCCGCCTGGTCGGCATCGGTAGGGCTGAGCACGATGCTGCGCCCCGATTGCGCCACCGAGCGCAGGGTCGCGCCGCGCTTGCGAACGTATTCGGTCACCTTGTCGCGCACCGTTGCCGGTTCGGCCACCAGCAGGCGTGCGCCATCGGTGGATTCGGCGATCCACGCAGCGCCGCGCATCGGCAATACCTGGCGCAGCGCCGCGAGCGCGCGCTTGTAGGCGGTGAACGTGAGGTCCTTGCCGGCATGCTGGACCAGGGTTTCGAGGCTTTCGACCAGAGTGCGACGGGTCTGCGCCACGCGCAGGCGCGCTTCGGCCTGGTCGCGCTGGAACTGCGCACGGTCGCGCTGCTGGCGCAGGTCCAGCGCGCGGTCGGCAAGGCCGATCGACAGCACCACGGCCAGCATGGCCACGCCGATCTGCACGCCATGGCTCGATACCGGGTCGGCGTCGCCGTAGCCGAGCACGAAGCGCAGGCGCCAGGCGACCAGCACGACCATCACTGCCGACACCACAAGCACGAACAGCGCGGCGCGGCGGGCATGCCGCAGCGAAAGCAGCGGGATGCAGAATGCCAACAACGCGACACCCAGGACGCCAAAGTTGTAGGCGTGCCGCAGCAGGCCGGCGAACTGCGGCAGCGGCAGGATCGACAGCAGCGCGATTCCAAGCAGCAGCCAGCGCGCGACGTCCACCGCCCGCGAGAATCTCGGCCGAATGTCCGCGATGGCGCAGAACGACTGGATAAATGCGATGCAGAAGAACGCCGACATGGCGCCAAACACCATCCATGGAAACAGCCCTTCCATGCCCGGCAGCGACCGCTCCGGCAACCACGCGAAAAGGCCCGCACCGTGAGCCATCCATGGAACCATGCTCAGTTGGAAAGCGAGCAGCAGCCCATAGGCGCGATCGCGCAGATACAGCAGGAACATGCCGTTCATCAACGCCATCGACAGCAGGCTGAGCAGCACGAAGGTGCTGATCACCACGCTGATCCGGTCGCGCGCGGCAAACACTTCCCATGTGCTGACAGCGAAGGTCAGCCGCGAGGGCACGTGGTCGCTCACCTGCACATAGAAGGTTCCACCGGGCAGTTCACGCGGCAGCACGAACGAATAGCAGCAGACACTGAAGCGTGCGCTGGAAGAGGCGTCGCGCGTGCCATCGCGCAGGGTGCGCCAGTTGCCGCCCGGGGTGGGCACGTGCACCACGATTGCGTCGATTGGCAGGCGGTCGATGGTGAACACCAGGTCGGTAGCTGGCGCATCGGAGCCGATATGGACTCGAAACCAGCGGCTGGTGGCGAAACCATCCGGCACCCAGTGCGGAGCCGGGAGAGCCCTGAAGCGCGCATCGTAGTTGCCGGCAAGCACATCGGACTCGGGGGCCGCAACCGTCAGTTGCGCAACCTCGATCGGCACGTCGGCGCTCGCCGCAGCCCAAGGCAGCAGCGCGAGCAGTAACGCCAACACGGCCCCTCTGCCATGCATCCGGCGATCCTTTGCAGCGCTCTGCAGCAATCCGCTACAGGCGAACGGACACCCTACATGGACAGCCCGCGACAAGACAATCAGGGCGTGGCTGGTTCACCGAAAAGCGCTGGGCAAACCGCGTCAAGGGAATGTCGCGCAGCCAACCCCGCTCAGACCGGAATGCTGTGGGGCAGCTGATCGTCGTCGTCGGCGATTGCCGCCCGCGCCTCACGCAACTGCGCGTCGACGCCATCGACCACCGCGCGCGCGGCCGGCAGGCAGGCCTCCGGCACCATCACCGACACCAGCCCCATGGCCGGCAGCTCACCGATCGCGCCGGTCAGGTACTCGCCAGCCACGTAGGCCGGAATGCCCTCGGCCTCCAGCGCCCCCTTGAGCAGATGGGCGTCGAGTATGTTTTCGGCGTGATAGATGGTTCGCATCGGATGCCTCGACGCTAGCCGATGCGCTGCCTGTGGTAAACCACTGGCTGGAGACCCAGCACGAAACGACCGTTATGTGAAGACGGAACACCGATCACCATGTCAACAAATGCAACACGACGGCGCATGCACTATGCTGCCCAAGGCAAGCGATGGTCAGGATCATGCTCGACGGCGATCTTTTCGAGGTGCAGGAACCGCAAGTGGAAGTGGACGGTGAACTGACCGGCCGCATCCACCATGCGCTTTTGCATCTGCTGGAAGCGCGCCGTACCGCGTCCACCGTCTGCCCCAGCGAGGCCGCCCGCGCGGTGGCGAAAGATCTCAAGTGCGAATGGCGCGACCTGATGCGCCCGGTGCGCTATGTGGCCGGCCGCATGGTCGAGCAGGGCGTCATCGACATCGTGCAGCACGGTCGGCGGGTCGCGATCGGCGATGCGCGAGGACCGATCCGCCTGCGCCTGCGCCAGCCGCGCATGCGCTGAATCGCCTGCTGTCGAACTGCGTGCTCGACCACGCCGCAGCAACGCATGCGCAAACGACGGCAGGCACAGGGCTGGTAAACTCGCCGGCTCGTTGCTCTGAACACCCTGCGCCATGAACGACACGCCCGCCCCGGTCAATCATTTCATCCGCCAGATCGTGCGCGACGACCTTGCGGCCGGCAAGCATGGCGGGCGCGTGGCGACCCGTTTCCCGCCCGAGCCCAACGGATATCTCCATCTGGGCCATGGCAAGTCGATTTGCCTGAATTTCGGTATCGCCAGCGAGTTCGGCGGCACCTGCAATCTGCGCTTCGACGACACCAATCCAGCCAAGGAGGACATCGAGTACGTCGAGTCGATCAAGGCCGATGTGCAGTGGCTGGGCTTTACGTGGAACGCGCAGCTGCATGCGTCCGACTACTTCGAGGTGATGTACCGCGCAGGCGAGAAGCTGATCAATCTCGGCAAGGCCTTCGTATGCGACTTGAGCGCCGATGAAGTGCGCAGCTATCGCGGCACGCTGACCGAGCCGGGGCGCAACAGCCCGTTCCGCGAGCGCAGCGCCGCGGAGAACCTCGACCTGTTCCGCCGCATGCGCGCCGGCGAGTTCGCCGATGGCGCCAAGACCCTGCGCGCGAAGATCGACATGGCCTCGGGCAACATCAACCTGCGCGATCCAGCCCTGTACCGGATCCGCAAGGTGTCGCATCAGAACACCGGCGATGCATGGTGCATCTACCCGATGTACGACTACGCGCACTGCATCAGCGACGCGGTCGAAGGCATCACCCATTCGCTGTGCACGCTGGAGTTCGAAGACCACCGGCCGCTGTACGACTGGTGCCTCGACCAGCTCGATCTCGTCCACGACCCGCAGTTGACCGAACCGCTGCGCGCTGCCGGCCTGCACATGCCAGTGTCGCGCCCGCAGCAGATCGAGTTCGCGCGCGGCAACCTCGACTACACCGTGATGAGCAAGCGCAAGCTCATAAGCCTGGTGCAGGACGGACTGGTCGACGGCTGGGACGATCCGCGCATGCCCACCCTGTCGGGTGCGCGCCGGCGCGGCTATCCGCCAGCGGCGATCCGCAACTTCTGGGAGCGAGCCGGCATCACCAAGCAGGTCAGCGTGATCGGCTTCGACGTGCTC